>MEKT01000039.1:0-45892 GCA_001767435.1 Acidobacteria bacterium RIFCSPLOWO2_02_FULL_65_29
GTCGCCGGCGCGCTGCGCGTAGCCCTCTTCGAGCACTTTCGCGCCCTCGTTGGCCAGCGCCGTCATGATGCGGGCGAGTATCTCATCGTCGGCGATCGGCTTGCGCATGATGCCGCGCTTCGCGGCGGCGTCGGCGGCCAGCTGTTCGATGAGCGGATCGGGAATGCGCTCCCGGCTGCCGGCCTCGTACTTGTACCAGCCTGCGCCGGTCTTCTGGCCGTATCGTCCCATCGCGAACAACCGATCTGGCACCTCGGACTGTGGACCCTCCGCGCGCGTTTTGCCAATCGAGGCGAGGTACTGACGGATGCGCGCGCCGACGTCGATGCCCGCGATGTCCTGCATGCCGTAGGGCCCGACCGGCAGGCCGAACGTGGTCATCACGCGATCGATCTGCGGCACGCTCGCGCCTTCCTCGAGCAGCAGATACGCCTCGCGCATGTAGTAGGCGAGCATGCGGTTGGCCACGAACCCGAAGCAGTTGCCGACGACGACCGGCACTTTACCAAGGCGCTTCCCGAGCTTCACGGACGTCGCGATCACGGACGTGCTGGTCTCGCGCCCACGGACGATTTCGAGGAGCTTCATGATGTTCGCCGGGCTGAAGAAATGATGCCCGATCACCTGGCCCGGCCGGCCGCTCGCGGTCGCGAGCTCATCGATGTCGAGCGTCGACGTGTTCGACGCGAGCACGCACTCGGGTTTCGTCACGCGGCCCAGTTCGGCGAAGGTGGCCTTCTTCAAGTCCATATTCTCGAAGACGGCCTCGACGACGATGTCGACGGTGTTGAAGGCGTCGTAGCTGGTCGTGGGCGTGATGAGCGCCATGGTTTTGTCGAAAGCGTCGCGCGTCATCTTTCCTTTCGCGACGCTCGACTCGTAGTTCCTGCGGATCGTCGCCAGCCCGCGCTGGAGCGCCGCTTCGTCAACCTCCTTGAGGAGGACCGGGATACCGGCGTTGGCGTACGACATCGCAATGCCGCCGCCCATGGTCCCCGCGCCGACGACCGCGGCGCGTGTGATGTCGAGGGCCGGCGTGTCTTTGGGCACGTCGGGCACCTTGGCCGCTTCGCGCTCGGCGAAGAACATGTGCCGGAGCGCTTTCGATTCATTGGAGACGACGCAGTCGGCAAACAGCTCGCGCTCGCGGAGCGAGCCGGCGTCGAAGGGGAGCGTCATCGCGGCTTCGATTGCGCTGACGGCCACGTAGGGCGCGACGGCGCCTTTGGCGATCCTGGCGAGGCCGGTCTTCGCGCGTTCGCAAGCGTCGAGTCCGGCTTTCGCCTGTCCGGGCGTGATGGGGATGTCGCGGGTCTTTCGTCTCTCGCGCGCGGCCGCGCGCGCCTTGGCGAACGCGATCGCGCCGGCGAGCAGGCGACCCGCCCCGAGCCCCGTCGACGGGCCCGCCCCGAGCGCCGTCGAGGGGCCCGCCCCGAGCGCTGTCGAGGGGCCGTCCACGAGCAGGTCGATGATGCCCGAGGCGTAGGCCTTGGGCGCCGGCACCGGCTTGCCGTCGGTGCACATGGAGAGGGCGACCTCGGCGCCGGCCAGCCGTGGGAGCCGCTGCGTGCCACCCGCGCCGGGAATGATGCCGAGCAGCACTTCAGGCTGGCCGACGCTCGCGCTTTTCGCGGCGATGCGGTAGTGGCACGCCATGGCCAGCTCGAGGCCGCCGCCGAGCGCGTTGCCGTGAATGGCGGCCACGAGCGGCTTGGCCGCGTCCTCGAGGCGCCTGAGCATGGCGTGCGAGCGCGCGGACCGGGTGAGCGACTGGTCCCTGGTCTTGAGCGTCTTGAAGATCTTGATGTCGGCGCCGGCCACGAAGGTCGTTCCCGCGCCAATCAGCACGATGGCATCGACGCCGGCGTCGACGTTCGCGCGTGCGACCGCCTCGTCGATCGCGTCCCACACGCCCGCGCCCAACGCGTTGACCGGCGGGTTGTCGATCGTCAGCACAGCGACGCGATCGTGCACTTCATAGTGAACAAATTCGCTCATCGCCTCTCCGAGTCACTCTTCAAGATGTGAACCTCGCGATCGACCGCACCTCGCGATTGCACCGAACCTAGGGATGGTACCGAACCTCGCGATGGCTCCGCACCGTCACGATCTCTCAAGGCTTCTGTCCGAGCTCGTCGCGCAGCACGCGGTAGAGGATCTTGCCGACCGCGCTCATCGGCAAGTCGTTTCGGAGCTCGACCTGCCGCGGCACCTTGTAGGGTGCCAGCTCGCCCTTGCAGTGCTCGATGAGGTCGGCCGGCATCGCCGAGGCGCCCTCCTTGAGCACCACGCAGGCCTTCACGACCTCGCCGTGATACGCGTCGGGCATACCGATCACCGCCACGAGCCGCACCGAGGGATGCATGTAGAGCACGGTTTCCACTTCCGACGGATACACGTTGAAGCCGTCCACGATGATCATGTCTTTCTTCCGCTGGACGATCGAGCAGAAGCCGTCTTCGTCCATCCGGGCGATGTCGCCAGTGTAGAACCAGACGCGGCCGTCCTCGCCGGTCCTGAGCGCCCGCTCGGTCTCGTCCCGACGCTGCCAATAGCCCTTCATGACCTGCGGGCCCGCGATGCACAGCTCCCCGGCTTCGCCGAGCGGCAGCTCGCGCGTGCCGGTCTCGACATCGACGATCTTGATGTCGGTGTCTACCACAGGGATGCCGATCGCACCGGGCTTGCGCGCGGCCAGCTGTGGCGTCGTGTGGGTCACCGGCGAGGTTTCAGACAGACCGTACCCTTCGCTCAGGTTGCGTCCGAAGGCGCGCTCCCACTGGTCGATGACTTCGACCGGGCACGGCGCGCCGCCGGTGTTGAACGTGCGCACGTGCTCGAGGCCGAATTCCTTCACGCGGGGATGATTGAGGAGCGAGACGAACACCGTCGGCACCGCCGGAAAGTAGGTCGGCCGGTACTGCTTGATGGCCGCCAGCACCTGTTCGACATCGTACTTGGGCAACAGCACCTGCAGGGCGCCCACCCAGACGCCCTTCATCATGCCGACGGTGAAGGCGTAGATGTGAAAGTACGGGATGACGAGCAGGTAGCGCGCCTCGCCGCGCTCCCGCGAGCGGTACATGAACGCCTCGGTCTGGATCACATTGGCGAAGAGGTTCCCGTGCGTGAGCATCGCGCCCTTCGGCGTGCCGGTGGTGCCGCCTGTGTACTGCAGGACCGCCAGATCGTCGGACGCGATCGGCACACGGATCACCTGCGGCGCCTGCACGCCGTGGGTGAGATCGAGGAGATCGGTGAGGGCCACGGTGCCCTCCACGCGTGGCGGAGCGGCGGCGGCCGGTGTGTACTCCGCGAGCGAGGTCACGATGATCCGCTCGAGGCTGGTCCGGTCGCGGACGCCGAGCGCGAGCGGCGCCAGCGCGTCGAGCGTGATGAGAAACCGCATGCCCGAATCGGTCGCGACCATCAGCACTTCGCGCGCCGTATAGGTCGGGTTGATGTTGACGACAATCGCGCCGTGGCGGAGCACCGCGAACGCGGCGATGATGTACTGCGGGCAGTTGGGCAACATGATGCCCACGCGGTCGCCCTTCGCGAGGCCGAATCCCGCCAGAGCCGTCGCGAACCGATCGGATCGATCCTTCAGCTCCCGAAACGTCAACGTGGCGCCAAAAAAGGCCGTGGCCTGATGGTCGGGCACGTCGATGGCGGCCGTGTCCAGAATGTCGTGGAGCGGCCGCCGCGGGTACGCCATGTGATGCGGCACCCAGTAGTCGTAGTGGTTCAGCCAGGGTCGGGAGGAGTAGGGTGAAGTCATGCGATTGTCCTGCCTCCGTCGACGACGATGACCTGGCCGGTGATGTAGTTCGAGGCGTCGGCGGCCAGAAACACCGCCACGCCTTTCAGCTCGCCGGCCTCGCCGACGCGCGGAATGGGGCTGTAGGCCTTGATGTGCGGCTCCACTTTCTCGATGGCCGGATCGGCCAGGCGCGAGTGGAAGAAGCCAGGCGCGATGGCGTTCACGCGAATGCCGCGGCCGCCCCACGTCGCGGCCAGCTCGCGCGTCAGGCCCATCAACCCGGCTTTGCTCGCCGCGTAGCCGACGTAGTGCGGGCCGTGGACCGAGGCGTGCAGGCCGGCAATCGACGCGATATTGATGATGCGGCCCCACCGTCTCGTGAGCATGTCGCGCCCGGCGGCCTGCGAGAACAGGAACGCGCCGGTCAGGTTCGCGTCGATCACCTTGTGCCACTTGTCGAGCGGCATCGTCTCGGGCTCGTCGCCCCACGTGAGTCCCGCGTTGTTGATGAGGATGTCGACCTTGCCGTACGCCGCAATCGTTTGATCGACGACCGCCTGCACCTCGGTCGGCTTCGAGACGTCGCAGAGGACGCTCTCCACACTGAATCCCCGCTCGCGCATCTCTTTGACGGCGGGCGTCAGCCATTCGTCGCGGCGCGCGCAGAGCATGAGCCGCGCGCCGGCCTCGGCCAGCCCTTCGGCCATTTCCTGACCGAGACCGCGTGAGCCGCCGGTGACGATCGCGACGCGGCCCGTGAGGTCGAACAGCTGGTTGATGGTTGGCACGTTTTGTAGTGGCTTATACTGCTGCGTGGTGTGAACAGTCAACAGTCGACAGTCAACAGTTCACAGTTGACACCTAACACGAGTTGACAGTTGTTGACGGTCGACAGTCAACAGTGCGGAATCCACCGCTATCAGCGCGAGTCGGTCAGCACGGTGTGAGTCCTCTGAACTCTCTGAACGGTCAACTGTGAACTCTCGACTGTGAACTGTCGACTGTCAACTTGACCCTATGGCGCAGGCACATCAGACCGTCCGAGGCGGCCAGTTTCTCGCGAGCGACGTCGGACCGAACGACGTCTTCACGCGCGAGGACCTGACCGACGAGCAGCGGTTGTTCGGGCGCGCCGCCAGCGAGTTCATGCGCGGCGAAGTCGTCCCGCGCGAGGCGCGGCTGTATGCCCACGACTGGGATCTGACGCGCGAGCTGCTCCGAAAGGCCGGCGATCTCGATCTGCTGCGGCTCGAAATCCCGGAAGCGTACGGCGGCCTCGGCCTCGACAAGGTCAGCTCGGCGTTTGTCGCCGAGTCGATGGCCGTCAATCCCTCGTTTGGCGGCTCGATTGGCGCGCACACGGCCATCGGGACGCTGCCGCTCGTCTATTTCGGGACCGACGCACAGAAGGCGAAATATCTGCCGAAGCTGGCGAGCGGCGCGCTCATCGCCGCCTACGCGCTCACCGAGCCGCAAGCGGGCTCCGACGCGCTCGCCGCGAAGACCACCGCGCGACTCACCGACGATGGCCGGTACTACGTGCTGAACGGCCAGAAGATGTGGATCACCAACGGCGGGTTCGCCGATCTGTTCACGATCTTCGCGAAAGTCGACGGCGACAAGTTCACGGCGTTTCTCGTCGAGCGCGGCATGGGCGTGGTGTCGGGCTCCGACGAGAAGAAGCTCGGCCTCGACGGATCGTCGACCACGGCCCTGATGCTCGACAACGTGAAGGTGCCGGTCGAGAACGTCCTTGGCAGAATCGGCGAAGGCCACAAGGTGGCGTTCAACGTGCTCAATTTCGGGCGTGTCAAGCTCGGCGCGCGCAATATCGCCTGCGCCAAGATTGCGCTCGCCCACGCGGCGGGCTACGCGAAGGAACGGCGGCAATTCGGGCGGGCCATCTCGGAGTTCGGGCTGATCAAGCGGAAGCTGGCCGAGATGTCGATCCGGTGTTACGTCGGCGACGCCATGGTCTACCGGGCGCTCGGCGACGTCGATCGCGCGCTCGAGGCGGTCGATCCGCACGACAGTGCCGCGGTGCTCACTACCATCGAGGGCTTCGCCGTCGAATGCTCGATCAACAAGGTCTACACGAGCGAAGCCCTCGCTTTCGCCGTCGACGAGGCGCTGCAGGTCTTCGGAGGCAACGGGTACTCGCGGGAGTTCCCGGCCGAGCGCGCGTACCGCGACGCGCGCATCACGCGCATCTACGAGGGCACGAACGAAATCAATCGCCTGATCATTCCCACGCGGCTGCTCAAGCAGGGACTTGCGGCCGGGGGCTCGGGGCTCAGGGCAGAGGGCAAAGGGCAAAGGGCGGAGGGCTCGGGGCGCGGGGCGAAGGGCAAAGGGCAAAGGGCAGAGGGCAAAGGGCTCGGGGCTCGGGACGGGGTGGTGGCCTCCGAACGTTCGCTCCTGGGCCACGCGAAGCGGCTTGCGCTCGGACTGCTGCGCGAAGCGGCGGACACGTATGGTGGCGGGCTGAAGGAGGAGCAGGAGGTGCTCGCCGACATCGCGGACGTGATCATCGATATTTACGCCATCGAGAGCGCGGTGGCGCGAACCGAGAAGATGTGCGCCGCGCAGGGAGACGACGCTCTTGCCGGGTTGGCTGTCGACGCCACGCGCGCGTATGCGGGCGACGCCGCCGATCGGATCGCGCGCGCGGCGCGACAGGTCGGGCGCGCGCTCGCCGCGCGCGACCGGGGGGCGTCGCTGGCGGATCTGTCGGCTCCCATCGCGGCCTTCGGGGGCATCGAGGGCATCGCCGCACGCCGCCGAATTGCTGACGCCGTCGTCGCGGGGGGCAAACACCCCCTGTGAATTTGAGGATTTGAGGATTTGAGGATTTGAGAATTTGAGGATTTGAGGATCTAATCCCGAGCGCCCTTGAGCAGCTGGCGGTCGAAGAAGTTCATCAGGTTGGTGCCGAACAGCACGGCCAGCGCGTAGCCGGTGCGTCGCTCGGGTGCTTCGGTGCTTGGGTCGGGCCGCGGGTCTTCACTCGGCGTTATATGTCGTACCCCTGTTGGCGAAGACGACGTGACGAAGCTTCACGCCTGGATGCGTGGGGTGTGAAGTTGAAATCCGCCGCTCGACCCTCCGCTCGGTGCCCGCGATCACGAAATTCAACTCTCGCTCGTCATGGACTCGCTCCAGGGTCGCCGACTCCGCCGGATCGCGGGGCAAAACCTGAAGCCAAGCGGCCCAACAGCATCGTGCAAGGCCGCCTGATTGGCGTCGGTGCGCAGGTCAGGTGGTGAGGAACGCAGCGGCGAACGCGGGGTCAGAGTGGGGTCGGAGTGGGGTCAGAGTGGGGTCAGACCCCGCGACCTGAGTTCAAAACTTTGAATCTGGGTCGTGTTCTCCGGTTCCCGACGGTTTTGCGACGGTTTTGTGCCTTGACAGGCCTGGCCACGCGAGCATAGGCTTTCAGCCATCATACCGCTGCCTAATTTAACCTGATACCGCGACGTCGATTCCTACCGATTCCGAAAAAGGAAGGAGTGAGACGTGACGAGGTGTGGTGTCCTTGCGTGCATGCTTGCAGTCTGCACCCTTGGCTTAGCGCAGCCTGTGGTGGCGCAGAACAACGCCGGGGAGCTGTCCGTAGGCTACTCATTTCTGGCCAACGACGACCTGGCCGTGAACCAGAAGAATCTGCCTTTGGGTTTCTTCTTCGATTCCGCTTTCGAGCTGAACGACTGGATCTCCATCGCGGGCGACCTGACCGGTCATTTCAAGCGTGGCATCGAGCCGAGCGCCTCCTTGGACCGAGTGGTCCCGCCGATTCAGACCCAGGACTTTCAGGCGTTTTCGTTCAACCGGCCGGAGACCGGGTTCTGTTCGCCTCGTCTTCAGGACTGCAAAGTCCACATCCAGACGATCAGCGCGGTTGGCGGCCCGCGGTTCCATGTGCCGGCCGGGCGCGCGAGGCCGTTCGTCCATATCATGGCGGGGGCGACCCGCTCGCTCCGGAAGATCGAATTCTTCGGCCACACTTCGACAAATCTCACCATCCAGCCGGGCGGCGGGATCAGCGTCGACGTGACAGACTTCACGGCTATACGCATCCAGGGCGATTATCGGCGCGTATTCTTCCCCGAGCCCGACCAGACCAAGCCGGGAGACTTCCCCTCGCTGGTGAGTAAGGATGGCGCCGATTATCAGGATTTCACGATCTCTGTCGGTGTGGTCTTCAAGCTCGGTGAACGGCCGTGACCCCGTTAGGTTTTCGACGACATTCTTGGCTCGCTTTCAAGCAGGGAGGTAAAGGCATGAGATCCGGGAAGGCTCTCGTCGCTGTTTCGTGCCTGTTGTTGGTGCCCGCCACGGCGGCGGCCCAGAGCTCAATTGCCGGCCGAGTCACCGACAACACCGGCGGCGTGCTGCCGGGCGTGACGGTAGAGGCCGCCAGCCCCGCGCTCATCGAAGGGACGCGCGCGGCTGTCTCCGACGGCAATGGTCAGTACCAGATTACCGATCTTCGGCCCGGGGTCTATAAGGTCACCTACACGCTGACCGGGTTTACCACGCAGGTGCGCGAGGAGCTCCAGCTCCCGGCCGACTTCGCGATGACCATCAACATCGTCATGTCGGTTGGTGCCGTCGAAGAGACCGTGACGGTCTCGGGCTTATCGCCCGTGGTCGACACGCAGACCGTGCGCCGCACCGAAGTGCTGTCGCGCGAGCTGCAGGAAGAGCTTCCCACCGGGCGCGCCCTCTGGTCGTACGCGGTGCTCATGCCGGGCGTCCGGATTGGCCGGCCCGACGTGGGCGGTACCTCCGGGCACCAGCAGGTCGGCATAGAGGGCGCCGGGGCCGCGGGGGCTCAACGGGACAGCGTGTACGAGATCGATGGCCTGGACATCAGCATGTACATCGGGGACAACTGGATGCCGTACCTCAACCCGATGCTGATAGCCGAAACGTCGTTCACCACCGCGGGGATCGGCGCCGAGTCGCAGCGCGGCGGCGTGCGCATGAACATGATCCCGAAGGAAGGTGGGAACAGAACCAGCGGCAGCTTCTTCCTCGGCGGCAGCCCGTCGCCCGGCTGGCAGTCCGATAACTGGACCGAGCGGCTAGGCGATCTCGGGGTCCAGTCGAAAAAGGCGGGCGACGCGCGGGACGGGATCCCGCACATCGACAGGCTCTACGATCTCAACTTCGAGATCGGCGGCCCAATCTTCCAGGATCGCTTGTGGTATCACGCCTCGTCGCGCCGCCTCGTCGTCAACAACCAGGTGCTCAACAGCGTGAAGCGCGACGGGAGCAAGGGGCTCGACACCAACAGCTTGACGGACGCTGGCGTGCGCCTGACCTGGCAAGCCAGCCCGAGCAACAAGCTTTCCGCCGGGTTCGACAAGCTGCGGAAGCGGCGGTTCACCCAGCACGAGGCGGGAACGGACGTGGATACGGCGTCGACGTCCTGGACCTCCCCCCACTACGACACCGGGACAGCGAAGTGGACGTCGACGGTCACCAATCGCCTGTTGGCCGAGTTCGGCTTTTCGCTGTCGTACCAGGATTGGGACCCGAGCTATCAGGAGGGCATACGGCGGCAAGTGCCGGCCGCGTTCGAGCCTTGTTTCGCCACGCCGTGCTTTCCGGCCGTCGGCTCACCGGCCGCTCTCGCGCAAATGGACCGCGACGGCTGGTACGGCGTCGTCAATCGCAACGACGCATGGCTGGGCCTGCAGTACGGTGCGGCCGCCAACGAAACAGAAAACTATCCGCATGCGTGGAGTTACAAAGGGTCGGTTTCGTACGTGACCGGCTCGCACAATATCAAAGTGGGGTTCCAGAACAAGTGGGGGAACCAGCGGCGTAACCGAAACAACAATGCCAACCTCATCCAGCTCTATTCCAGTGCTCCGAGCCCCTTTGGCCGGCAGCTGGACTTCGTGGATGCCGATCATTTCGGCGCCGCCCAGAGCCTGGCCCGCGGGCTGCCGCCGGGCCTGATCGGCACCCCCAACCAGGTCACTGTCTATAACAACCCGGTGACCGCGCGGGGTGACGTCGAGTACGACCTGGGCATTTTTGCGCAGGACTCGTGGACGGTGAACCGGTTGACGATCGGCTTAGGCCTGAGGATGGACCTCGCGCAGCCAGGGGTGCCTGAAAGCCCGAACCTCCTCGGCCGGTTCAAACCCGCAAGCACGTTTGCGGCAGTCGACCTGCCGCGCCTGGGCCCGGACTTCAGTCCGCGGCTGAGCGCGGCGTATGACCTGTTTGGCAACGGGAAGACGGCGCTGAAGGCCGGCTGGAACCGGTACATGTCGGTTATCGCGGACGCCATACCGAACCGCTTTGCGCCGGCGTTTTTGGCGCAAGAGAACCGGCCCTGGTTCGACCTTGCCCTCAACCCGGCCACCGGCGCACTCCATCCCGGCTGTACTCTTGCCAACCCCGCGACGTGCCCCAACCCGTATGGAACCAATGGCGACGACATCGCGCAGGACTGGGAGATTGGCCCGACCGCCAATCGCAACTTCGGCGTCCGGGCGACCAACCGGATCGACCCGGACATCCAGCGGCAGTACAACGACCAGTGGTTGGTGGGCGTCCAGCACGAGCTCATGTCGGGCGTGTCGGTCAGCGGGACCTACCGCCGCCGATCCGACAAGGAGGTCTGGACTGCCAGCAGTTTCGGCGTGCTGCAGACGTTGGGCGACAACGTGCTACGGACCTCCGAGAGTTTCACCGGCTCCTCGGACGTCGCCCGTCCGGCCCCATACGCCGGGTCGATCCGGATCTTCAACATCGACCCTGCGCAGCGTGCGGCTCTCGATGTGCTGGATCGGAACGCGGCTCCTGGGTCGTACTCGTTGGTCTACGGCAGTTTCGATGTGGCCGTCAGTGCCAGGCTGCCGGGCGGGGGGAGACTCGTCAGCGGCTGGACGGTCGACAGGACCGCCGAAGACAAATGTCAGGACGTGCTGGACCGGGGTGACGATCCGAACGACCTGCGGTTCTGCAACCAGAATGCGTATCCGCATCCGTACGTGCACGAGATCAAGCTCTCGGGCAGCCTGCCGTGGTCCCTGCCCAAGGTGGGCGAGTTCAACACGGGCTTCGCGATCCTCGGCGTGCCCGGCGATGGGCTGGGCGAAGCGCTCAGATACAGCAACAGCACCGCGATCAACAACCAGACGAGGTACCAGGGACCGTTCTACACAGTGGAGAACTGCGTGGCGCCGTGCGTGCTCAACGGCCGCATGGTAGGGGGCGCGACGGTCGGCACGAGCCCCTCCCAGTTCGATGCCACCATGCTGCCCGTGGACAGCGTGAAGTTCTACCCGAGGCTGACGCAGGTCGACTTCAACATCGCGAAGGTCTTCCGCATCGGGAGCTGGCGCTACGATGTACGCTTGGAGGCCTTCAACCTGTTGAACAACTCCGCCGATCGGACCCACGCCGGGGCGGCTCTCAACCGCGGCTTGGGCACGTCCGTGGGCGCACAATCGTTGACGCTCTACGAGCGAGCGACCAATATCATCGACGCGCGCGTCCTCCGCTTCGCCGTGACCGGGCGCTTTTAGCCATGCTTGCACGACCGGAGCGTGTACGAACCTGTCGATTTCTGCCGTGCAACCACGGCTTAGCCGCGGCCGCGAGAGCGGCCGCGGATCTACTAACGAAGGTCCGCCGCACGCGCTGGCACTCGTCGGTTTGAGGCGGAGCTTCGTTACAAGCCGTCTCATCATTCTGGCTTTCCTCGGACCCTGGGGGAGGCGCCCGCCTCCTCCAGGCTCCGACGTGCTTCCTTCACCCGGCGTACTCTAGTGGCTTCATGAACGGGCGCTTGTGCTCCAGCGCAACCGCTGGAATTCTCCTTGTCGTTCTTGGCTCCGGAGGGCCCGGCGTCATATCCGGGCAACCGCCCGGCAACGCGGGCGCGGCTAAGCCGTGGTCGCACGGCGGAATTCGACACGCTGGTACGCAATCGGGCCGTGCGAGCACGGCTAGTGAAGCGTGGTTTACCGATCGGGCCAAAGAGGCGGGGCTCGACTTCGTCCACTTCAACGGGATGTCGGGCGAGCTCTATATCAGCGAGATCATGGGCGCGGGCGGCGCCCTGTTCGACTTCGACAACGATGGCGACCTCGACATCTATCTCGTGCAGGGCCAGACGCTCGGCCCGGGAAGGATATTGGATGACGCCCTGGTCGCGCCCCAGGCGTCGCTGCCGCTGACGGATCGGTTGTATCGGAACGACCTCGTGGTGCACGCCGATGGGACTCGCACGCTGCGCTTCACGGACGTCACGAAAGGGAGCGGCCTGGTTGGGCGCTCCTACGGCATGGGCGTCGCAGCGGGTGACTTCGATAACGACGGCCGGGTCGACCTGTATCGGACCGCTTTGGGGCCGAACCAGCTGTTTCGCAACAATGGCGACGGGACGTTTACGGACGTCTCAGACCGAACGCGCACGAGCGACCCCCGGTGGAGTGTGTCGGCGTCGTTCGTCGACATCGACCGCGATGGCTGGCTTGATCTCTACGTCGGCAACTACCTCGACCACAGCGTCGACGAGAGGATCCGCTGCTACACCCGCACGGGTAAGAGGGACTACTGCGGGCCCCGGAGCTACACGCCCGTTCCAGACCGGTTGTATCGAAATCGTCGGGACGGGACGTTTGTCGACGCGACCGCCGAGGCGCAGGTGGCGCGTGAGTATGGTCCGGCGCTCGGGGTTGTGGCGGCTGACTTCAATGCCGACGGCTGGCCGGATATCTACGTGGCCAACGACGGCGAGCCGAACCTCTTGTGGATCAATCAGCAGAACGGCCGCTTCCGAAACACCGCGCTCCTGGCCGGTGCGGCGCTCAACGGCCTCGGCAGCGCCGAGGGCAGCATGGGGGTTGACGCTGGCGACTTCGACAATGACGGAGACGAGGACCTCTTCATGACGAACCTCGTCGGGGAAACCAACACCCTCTACGTCAACGACGGCTCGGGCCTCTTCGAGGATCGGACCGCGCGGGTGGGCCTCGGGGTCCCAAGCCTGCCCTACACGGGATTCGGGACGGCGTGGTTCGACTTCGACAACGACGGCTGGTTGGACCTGCTGGTCGCGAACGGCGCGGTCCGGATCCTGGAAACCCTTTCCCGCGCGACGGATCCGTTTCCGTTGCACGAGCGCAACCAGCTGTTTCGCAACCTGGGCACGGGGCCGTTCGCGGGGTCCCCAGCGCGCCCTTCGACCCTTCGACAAGCTCAGGGTCGCCCCGAGCCAGGTCGAGGGACGACGAGCTCAGGGCGTCCTGAGCCTGCCGAAGGACGGCAGCCGCGCTGGGGTGCCTTCGAAGACGTCACGGCGCGAGCGGGCGCCGTGTTCGAGCTGTCGGAGGTCAGCCGCGGCGCGGCATTCGGGGACGTGGACAACGACGGCGACGTCGACGTGCTGGTGACGAACAATAACGGTCCGGCACGCCTGCTGATCAACCATGTCGGCCAGCGCAACCGTTGGGTTGGGCTGCGGCTGGTCGGGGGACCGGAGCGCCGAGATATGCTGGGCGCGAGAGTGGGCGTCTTTCGTAACGAGGGCCCGCCGCTTTGGCGTCGCGCGCGAGCCGACGGGAGCTATGCTTCGGCGAACGATCCACGGGTCCTGGTGGGCCTGGGCAGTGCGACGACGGTTCCGCGCATCCGCGTAGTGTGGCCGAGCGGTCGTGCTGAAGACTGGACGGACGTTGCGGTTGGACGGTGGATCACGCTGACAGAAGGCAGCGGGGTGGGCCGTTGAGCGGTCTCGTGGTGGCGTTTGTGCTGCTCGCACTGGGCCACGGCCGCGCGGCGAGTGTCGCCACGCACAGCACCGCGGCGCAGGTGATTACGGCTGAACCGACCCTCCTGCCGGTCGCGCTGCCCGACCTCAGTGGCATGCACGCGTCGGTCCGGGAGCAGCTTCGTGAGGCGTACGCCTCGCTGATGACGCTGCAGCCAGAGACTGGCGTCGAGCCGCCTGTTTCAGAGCCGCCACGAGGCGACCGCAGCGAGGCCTACGGGGAGTTGGGCAAGCTCTTGATGGCGGCGAAGTCTCTGGACGTGGCCGAGCGCTGCTTTCGGAATGCGCAGACGCTCGCCCCAGACGATTTCCGCTGGCCCTACTACTTGGGACACGTCTTCATCAGCCAAGGGGAACTGTCAAGAGCGGTAGAGCGCTTCGAGCAAGTGCTCCGCCTCCGTCCCACGGATTTCCCGACGCTGGTGTGGCTCGGTCATGTCCACATCGAGTTGGGTCAGCCGGAGGCGGCCGAGCCGGTCCTGACCAGGGCCCGCGCCCTCGGTCCAGACACCGCGGCCGTGTTGTACCAACTGGGCAGGGCCAGCCTTGCGAAGAGAGACTACGCGGCCGCCGTGCGGCATCTGGAAGAGGCCGTGCGGCTGAACCCCGCTGCTGTGGTCATCCGCAACCCTCTGGCGATGGCCTATCGTGGCCTCGGCGATCTCGAAAAGGCGCAGTCCAACCTCGACCGAACCAGGGGTCGCGCGGGTCCCGGGGCGGCCGTGACGATGCCCGATCCGTTGATGGCCGAGGTGAGCACTGTGCTGCGGAGCCCAGAAGTCCACGGGGAGCTCGGACAGCAGGCCAGTGCCAGGGGAGATTGGCCGGAGGCCGCGAGGCAGTTCCGGAGGGCCATTGAGCTGTCGCCGGACAACGCGATCATGCGTCTGAACCTCGCCTTGACGTTGAACCGCATGGGCGAGGCGCGGGCCGCGCTGACCGAGCTCGACGCGGCGATTCTCGCGGATCCCTCTCTCGCCAGCGCCTACTTCGTGATGGGTACGCTGCTGGAGCGGAGTGGCCGCGATCAGGAAGCGATCGATCGGTATGCCGCTGCCATCATGCGCGACCCCGGGTTCCGAGTGGCGCACCTCAGGCTCGCCGACGCGCTCCGCCGAATCGGCCGCCTCGAAGCATCACTGTCGTCCTACCAGCAGGTTCTCGAGCTCGAGCCGGATAGTCAAGAGGCGCGCTTCGGCGAAGCGATGGCCCTTGTGCGCCTGTCGCGCCACGCGGACGCCCGGGAGCGCTTCCACGGTGCGATGAGCGTCCATCCTGACCAGCCGGCGTTCCCGCAGGCGCTGGCGCGTCTCCTGGCCGCGTCTCCCGACCCGCAGGTGCGCGACGGCCAGCGGGCACTCGACTTGGTGCAAGCGTTGGCGAAGGAGCAGAAGACCACGAGCGTGGCCGAAACGATGGCCATGGCGCTCGCGGAGGTTGGTCGCTTCGCGGAGGCGGTCGAGTGGCAACGCCTGGCGATGTCGGTCGCGGTGGAGGCCGGACACCCTGCCGCCGCGCAGCGGATGGCTGCCAACCTGGCGCTTTACCTGCGACACGAGCCCTGTCGCACGCCCTGGCGAGACGATGATCCAGAATACAGGCCGGGCCCTGAAGTAGAACCAGGGCTTCTGCGATGAGCCGTGCCGCGCGTTTCGGCGCTTCGCGATCGATCCTAACGGCGGGATTGTGTCTCGCGGCCGGTGTGCTCGCGGCAAGCGACGCTCCTGGCGCGGCTGGGCAAGCGCGAGCTGAAGCCGTCACCTTCAGCCGCGATATCGCGCCCATCCTGTTCGAGCACTGTGTGGTCTGCCACCGGCCAGGCGCGGTGGCACCAATGTCCCTGATGTCCTATCAGGACGTCCGGCCGTGGGCTCGGGCCATCGGAGAACAGGTCAGCTCGCGGAGAATGCCACCCTGGAAGCCCGAGCCCGGCTATGGCGGCCCGTTTGTCGGTAGCCGCCGGCTGAGTGACGAGCAGGTCGCGCGCATCCAGCGGTGGGTGGCCGAGGGCGGCGTTGAAGGCAATTCCGCCGATCTCCCTCCAATGCCGGAGCGGCCCGCCGGGTGGCGCCTCGGCAAACCGGACCTCGTCCTCGAAATGCCGCTCTACACGCTTCCGGCTAGCGGAAAGGATGTCCTCCGCAAATTCGCGATCCCGATTCGGATCGCCGGCACCAGGTATGTGAGAGGGCTGGAGTTTCAGCCGGGGAATGCCAGAGTCGTGCATCACGCGAACATGAAGATCGATCCCACAGGGACCTCACGCAGGCTGGACGACGCCGACGCGGAGCCAGGCTACGAAGGGGTGACGCCGTTCGCCGCCCGGTTCCCGTCAGGCTACTTCCTCGGCTGGACGCCCGGGCAGCTGCGGCCTCTAGCTCCCGACAGCATGGCCTGGCGTTTGGACCCCGGGGCTGCCATGCTGCTCGAGCTCCACCTGACGCCAGGCGAACAGCCGGAGCGCGTGCAGAGTCGGATCGGGTTCTTCTTCACTGACGCGGCACCCACACGCATCCCGGCCACCATCAGGTTGGGCCGGCAGAATCTCGACATCCCGGCAGGCGCGAGGGAATATGTGAGCCGTGATCGCTATGTCCTGCCGGTGGACGTCGAGGTGTACGGGGTCCAGCCGCACGCGCACTACCTGGCCAGGGAGGTCAAAGGATTCGCCACGCTCCCCGATGGGACGCGGACGTGGCTCATCTACATCAATGATTGGGATTTCGACTGGCAGGACTTCTACGCGTACGCAAAGCCGTTCGTCCTTCCCAAGGGAACCGAGCTCGCGATGGAGATCACGTACGACAACTCCGCCGGCAACCGGCGCAACCCGCATTCTCCGCCGAGGCGTGTCAGCTGGGGTCAGAAGTCCTCGAACGAGATGGGGGACTTGTGGATTCAGGTCGTGCCGCGCAAGGCCGCGGATCTCGCAATCCTCAACAACGACCGCTGGCCACGAGAGGTGGCCGAAGATATCGTGGGATTCGAGATGGTTTTGGAAGAGGACCCGGATCAGGTGATGCAGCATGACGAGGTGGCGCTCCTGTACCTGCAAGTCGGGAAAGTCGCGGAGGCCGTGGCGCACTTCAGGGAGTCGGCGCGATTGCAACCAGAGTCCGCAGTCGCGCAGTACAACCTGGGAACCACGGTGTTGCGGCTGGGAGATGCCGAGACGGCCATTCGCCACCTCGAACAGGCGCTACGGCTGGACCCCGAGTATGTCCGGGCGCACAACGACCTGGGCGCGGCGCTGCGATTGCAGGGGAAGTCGGCAGAGGCCATTCGTCATTTCCGCCAGGTACTGCTGGCACGCCCGGACGAAGGCGACGCGCTCTACAACCTGGCGAGCGCGCTGACGGTGGAGGGTGAGCTCGAGGAGGCGATCATCTACTATCGACGCGCCCTCCAGGTTCAGCCGGATGCCTCGGCGGCGCTCGCGGAGCTCGCGTGGCTGCTGGCCACACACCCGAACGCGAGATTCCGGGACCCGAGTCAAGCCGTCCGCCTGGCGGAGCGTGCGTCTCGCGTGACCCAGCGTCGGGACGCCGCCGTTCTCGACGTGCTGGCCGCGGCCTACGCCGTGGCGGGCCAATTCGACCGAGCCGTAGCGGCGGCTCGCGCGGCGCTCGCCGTGCTCCCTGCCAGCCAGAGTGAGCTTGCCGCCTCGATCCAGCGCCGCCTGGATCTCTACACGACGGGCCGTCCGTACCGCGGGCCACGGTAGCGAAGCCTCACCTCGAACCACGGTTTTCGATTCCCTGTAGTCGACAGTCGACAGTTCACAGTCGACAGGTTTTTCACAATGCTGTAGTGTCCGCCTTTAGGCGGACCGGGCGCGAAGTCCGGCTAAAGCCGGACACTACGTGCTACGGCGTTGTGAAAATGCTTTAGCGGGCGGCGCGTGCCGCGCGCAAGCGCCGTTCCATCTCCGGGTTCCCGGGCGCAAGGCGCGTCGCCTCTTGATAATGTTGGATCGCGTCCTCCAGCTTGTCCTGGATCTGAAGGGCCATCGCGAGGTTGCCGTGCGCCTCGGCGAACCCTGGCGTCAGCCGGATCGCCTGCCGAAAATGGTTGACCGCGTCATCGAGCTGGTTCTGCCGCGCCAGCATGACGCCCAGGTCATTGTGCGCGCTCGCTGACTCCGGCACGAGCTCGACCGCGCGACGGGAGTGGATCAGGGCCTCGGCGAAGACTCCCGCCTGCTCGAGCGTGGACGCGAGGTTCATGTGCGTATCCGCCAAGTCGGGCTCGATCGCCAGGGCTCGCCGAAACAGCTCTATCGCTTCGTCGAGTCTGCCCTGCGCCGCCAGGAGCAGACCAAGATTGTTGACGGCTTCGACGCCATCGGGGCTGAGCTCGATCGCCCGGCGATAGTGATCGGCCGCCTCCTCGGTCTGTCCGAGCGCCGCCAGCGCGTTCCCCAGATTGAGGTGCGCCTCGGTCAACCCCGGCTCGATCCGCACCGCTTCCCGAAACTGAGCGGCGGCGTCCACGATCTTCCCCTGGGCCATGAGCGCATTCGCGAGGTTGTAGTGGCTGTCGGCGTCGTTCGGGGCGAGATCCAGCGCCGTCCGATGCTGAGCGATCGCCTCGTCCAACTGCCCGTTGGCCGCGAGGGCGGTGCCGAGATTGCTGTGCGCGAGGGCGTCGTTGGGGTCGCGCGCCAGCGCCGCGCGATAGAGCACGATGGCCTCGTCGAGCTTGCCCTGCGCCTGAAGCTCGGTGCCGACATTGGCCTCCGTGATGGCCCGCATCTCCGCCATCGAGTAGATGGGCCAGTTGCAGAAGGCGGCGAAGACGATTGCCGCTGCCGGGCCCGAGACCAGCCGCCGCGGTGTCGCCTGCAGGAGCCGGCCGGCGTTCGCCACCCCCGCCGAGGCAAAGAGGATCAGGAACGGCACCAGCGGATACCGGTATCTCGCCATGACGGCGAAGGCGATGAGCGCCAGCACATACGCGGCCGGCAGGAGATACAGCAGCGTCAGCTCGGCTCGTCGTTGCCACGTTGCCCAAATGCCGAACAAGGCCAGGGGCGCCAGGACCCCGAAGTGCCAGACCCGGCTGGCGACGCGCAGCAGGACCGACCAGTCGGCGTAGCTGAGCTGATCTTCGGTGTCGGCCACTTCCGCCGCGTTCCAGGCCAGCATGATCTTTCGCCCCATCAGCTCGAGCCAGTCTCCCGGCTGCGTCCGGATGTATTCGAGCGCGCGCCACGTCCAGTACCGGGATACCTCGGCCGGGGTCATCTGTCGGCCCATCGCCTGCTGGGCGAGTTCCATGGCGTCTTGACGCTCGTACTTGGGATCGCCATGACCGAATCGCAACGGCTCGTACGTGCCTGAGGCGGTCTCATTGTTCCCGATGTAGAAGTTCGGACCGAACTGCGACGTCGTCAGATGAAATTCACCGCTGACGAGTTTGTTCCGTGCCGCAACCGGCAGCAGGACGATCGCCAGCCCCAGGACGAACGCGCCCGCCTCGGCCATGCGACTCAGTCTCGCTGTGGTGTCCGGCTTTAGCCGGACCTTGGGGCGGAGCACGATCCACAAGACGATCACTGCCACGAAGACCATCGCGTTCTCGCGGGAGAGCGCGAGGCCTCCCATGGTGAGACCGAGCGCGAGCCAGATCCTGCTTGAGCTGCCCCGAATCCGGCTAGAGCCGGATCCTACATTTGGAGGTGTTGAGCTGTGGCCCGCCTGACCTCGCTGCCCTGCCTGCCTTGCCTGTTGTGCCAGCCCGATGAGCAGGCTCAGCAGCGCGAGCGCCAGGCACAACAGGAACGCGTCCAGCACCGATTTCTGAATCAGGCCGTCGAAGAAGATGGCGGGAGCATAGAAGGCCAGCATCAGCCCGGCGGCGATTCCGGCCGGCTTCGAGAACAGACGCCAGGCGGCCAAGGCAAGCCACACGCAGGCGAGCGAGCCGATGACGGCCTGGCACAGCCGTACGGTCATCGGCGCCTCGCCGAGCAGCGTGTACACGAGCGCGAGGAAATAGGGATAAAGCGGTGCCTGGTAGAAGACGTCGCTGCCGATCCAATCGCCGGCCGCGATCTGCTGCGCCCATGCGTGGTAGCTCTGCGCGTCGCCCATCAAGAGCGTGAAGAACGGCGCCCGTCGAATCTGGAACAGATGCACCAGGCGGACGGCCAGGCTGACGAGGAAGATGGCAACCGCGAAGGGGAGGAAGGTTCCTTTTGGCGTCAGGGCGATCGTGGATTGAGAGGGGACGCTGGCGGGGGCGGTCAAGCAGGCTCCCTCAAAGGTGTTCGACACGGTTTGCGCTGTTCGTACAGTGCAAGGTTGCGGGCCATGAGTCGGGCCAGGTCAGCACGCCCAGCCTGCTCGGCGGCGGCGATCGCCCGATGCTGCCAGCTGACGGCCTCGTCGTACCTCCCCAACTCGGCCAGCGTCATGGCCATCGTCTCGCGGACATCACCGCGCGGCGGTCCTTTGAGCAGCTCTTGCATCAGCGCCATCGCCTGATGCCCATCGCGAACCTGATCGTCTGGAGCCGCAGCGAGAAGGCGGACCAGAAGGTCTGTCAGCTCCGGTTCGTCCGGATGAACGCGCCTGGCCTCGCTCAGCCGGTCTCGGGCTTCCCGATAACGCTCCAGATGAACCAGCGTCATCGCGTACATCACCCACGCCTCGGCGAGGCTCGGATCGAGCTCGACGATGCGCTGGAAGTGGGGCAGCGACTCCTGAAGACGCCCGGTGACGCGCAGGGCCTCGGCCAGACCGAGCCGCGCCTCCAGATAATCCGGCTGGTACTTCACGGCGGCCGCGAAGCGCTCGATCGCCTCGGCATGGCGGCCCTTCAGATTGAAGACCATGCCGAGGCCGAAATGCGCCCTTGGGAACTCTGGCGCCAACCGCAGGGCCCGTTCGAACTGCTGTACGGAGCCGGCCGTGTCGCCCGCCATGAACAACGCGGTACCCAGCCTGTGGAACAGCCCCGGGTCATCCGGTGCCAGCTCCAGACCTTTGCGGAACAGATCGGCGGCCTCCTTCACCTGCCCGCTTTCCAGCGCTCGCAGCCCTTGGGTCTCGTAGGTCAACGGGCTGTGCAGCACGGCCTCGTAGGTCTCCATGAGCGGATCGTGCGGGACCGGCCGCCCGCTTCCCCGCCGCTCCACGTGCGTTCTGGCCCGATCAAGCTGGCCTAAGCCGCGGTAGGCCGCCGCCAGGGAGTAGTGCAGGCCGAGTGCCCGCGGCTCCGCCGCCAACGCCCGCTCCAGATAATCGATGGCGCGTGCGAGATCGTGTTTCGTGAGGGCCGCACGCCCGGCGCCCGAGAGTGCCGCGGCGGAGCTGGGATCCCGCGACAAGGCCTGAAGGAACAACGGCTCGGCTTGGTCCGGCCGGTCCTGATCGAGGTACATCTCCCCGAGCCAGATCAGCGTCGGCGTGTCCGCCGGCTGCAAGCCCAGGGCCCGCGAGAAGAACTCAGCCGCCTTGGCCGCCTCTCCCTTGATCCGGTAGAGGTGCCCGAGATAGTAGGGCCATCGGGCATCGTCTGGGACCAACGCCTGCGCGGTCAGATAGCAGGACGCCGCCGCGTCGTAGTACTCGACGGCCATCAGAATCAGGCCCAGCTCTCCGTACGCATCGCCGAGCTCGGCGGGCGGCGTGGTCCGGCCCTCGAGTTTGGCCATCAGTGTCGAGTGCCGCTCGCGCACCTGCGCTTGAACCGACGTGGCCAGTCGCGACACGTCGGGCAGCGCGACGGGTTGCGCCGCCTCGGCCCCTCTTTGCCGAGAGCCTGGAGCAGAGACAGATGTCGCCAAACCGTCGTCGGGAGCACACCCGCCGGCCAACGTGGCGAGCACGCACGTCAGGGCCATGAAACCGGCACGGCCCGTCACCGTCCTTCACCTTCCCTCAACGTCGTGTACCGATCGGCGGGCACCTCGGACCACGTTTCCACACGCCCGCTCGGCCAGGTGACCCGAACCCGCACGAGATCGGCGGACTCGCCCAGGCCGACGAGCACGCGCGGATCGTTCGCCGACGCGTAGCTCCCGTCGGCCCGCGCGCGGCGCCAAGACGTGGAGCCGTTCGTCCGCATGACGGCCACGCGCGCGCCGAACATGTCACGGGGCGCGGGCCGACCGACCAGCCTCAAGCCCAGCCAGTGGTTGCGACTGCCGATCTGGTTGATGAGCAGTCGAGCGGGCCCGGCCGCATTGCCGATCAAGACGTCCACGTCGCCGTCGTTGTCGATATCGCCGAACGCTGCCCCGCGACTCACTTCCGACAGCTGGAACACCGCACCGGCGCGGTCCGTGACCTCCTCGAATCCTCCGGTGCGCCGGTTGCGGAACACCTGGTTGCGCTGCTGCAGCGGAAAGGGATTGTCGGGGCCGAGCGCCTCCAGATTCTGCGTGACGTAGCCGTTGACGGCCACGATGTCCAGCCAGCCGTCGTTATCGAAGTCTATCCAGGCGGTACCGAAACCGGTATAGGGAAGGCTCGGAACGCGGATGCCCTGCCGCGCGCTCTGGTCCTCGAATAGGCCCGTGCCGGTGTTGACGTGGAGCGTGCTGGCCTGACCGGTCAGCTCCGTGATGAACAGATCTTCGTCGCCGTCGTTGTCGAAGTCGCCGGCGTCGACCCCCATGTTCGCCTTGAGCTCTCCGTTCGCACCCACCGCCACGCCCCATAACAACGCCATGTTTCGAAAGGTGCCGTCCTGCTGGTTGATCCACAACTGGTTTTCCTTCTGGTCATTGGCGACGAAGATGTCGATCCACTGGTCGCCGTTGAAATCGGCCGTGGCGACGCCGAGCGCGGGCCCGAACTCCCGCGCCAGGCCGGCGGCGGCGGTCACGTCCACGAACGTCCCATCGCCCCGGTTCCGATAGAAGCGACTCGGCTGCGCGCGATGCACGTCGGGCGGACAGTAGTCCGGCGGCCCGGAACGGTTGAAGCACGACGTGGCCGCCTCGAGCGTGTAGCTCAGATAGTTCCCCACGAACAGATCGAGCCATCCGTCCCGATCGATGTCCACGAATGAGGCAGAGACGCTCCAAGAAGACGGATTGTCGGTTCCGGATCGCGACGAGATGTCGCTGAAGGTGCCGTCGCCCTTGTTCCGGAACATCTGGTTGCGCCCGAATCCGGTGAGATACAGGTCGACCCAGCCGTCATTGTCCACGTCCCCGGTGGCCACGCCCATGCCGTATCCGCGGGGATTCAGTCCACTGTGCTCGGTCACATCCGTGAAGTGCAGGCTCGCTCGCTCTCCGTGGCCCCCCAAGTCGTTCCGATACAGCCGATCCGTCAGCGGCCCTTTCGGCGGAGCGAGCAACGGCTGCCCGGTCCCGAGCAACCCTCCCTGCACGAGGTAGACGTCGAGGTCGCCATCGTTGTCGTAGTCGAACATCGCGACGCCGGGCCCCATGATCTCGGGTTGATAGAAGCGCCCGGACATGCCGTTGAAATGGACGAAGTCGATCCCCGCCGCCGCCGCCCGATCGACGAACCACTCCCCGTTGGGCGCATCCGGCCGGACGGCGGACGCTCGGTCCGCGGCGTTCGAGGGTCGCGGTTGTTCCGCAGCTGGCGCGGCGGGCCTGGACGTGCAGGAGGCCGCTCCGCCACACAGGACCAACAGGAGGAACAGCGGCGCGCCGGGCGAACGGTCTTGCGGTCTCACGCGCACGGCGCCATATCATGACACGGGACCACCCCGGTCGGCTCGAAAGTCACCAGGACGTTTACGGTGGGCCGCGCTCGCGTGAGCCCCGCCCTGGAACTCTTCAACATACTCAACCCCGACAACATCGTCAGCGTCGTGACGAACAATTACGCGTCGGCATCGTACAAACGGCCCAACAGCATCGTGCAAGGCCGCCTGATTGGCGTCGGTGCGCAGGTCAGGTGGTAAGGAATGCAGCGCTTGAAGCTCATTGCAGGTCGCAGATTGCAGATGCAGATTGAGTGAGAGAACCGCGGCATGCGGCCGATTGGAGTTTGTGTCCAAACATTCAATCGCGCAATAATCGGCAATCTGGAATCAATCTGAAATCTGCAAATCTGAACTCTGAACTGATCTGCAATCTCGTTGAAAGTCTCCATCGTCATCCCCGTCTACAACGAGCGTCCCACGCTTGCCGAGGTCATCCGGCGCGTCGTCGCCGCACCGCTGCCTCCGGGATGCGAGCGGGAAGTGATCGTGGTCGACGATGGCTCGACCGATGGGACGGGCCCGCTCCTCGACCGCCTGCTCGTGGGCGGCATCGTGGTCGCCCATCACTCTGTCGTCAACGTCGGCAAGGGCGCCGCGCTTCGAGCAGGCATCGCGCGCGCGACAGGCGACATCATCATCGTTCAGGACGGCGACCTCGAATACGACCCCAGGGACTACCTGCGAATTCTGGCGCCGATCGTCGACGGATCGGCCGAGGTCGTCTTCGGGTCTCGTTTCATGAAGGACGTCAGAGCGGCGAACGTCAAAGGCGTGAAATGGCCGAACTGGATCGCGAACCGCATCCTGACAATTGCCGCCAACCTGCTGTTCGGCGCTCGAATCACCGACGAAGCGACTGCCTACAAGGCCTTTCGTGCAGCCGTCATCAAGAGCATCCATCTCCGCTCGGTTCGGTTCGAGTTCTGCCCGGAGGTCATCGCCAAGCTTCGGCGGCTGGGCTACGTCATTCACGAGGTGCCGATCGGTTACAACGCGCGCAGCGTCCAGCAGGGGAAGAAGATCCGGTATCGCGACGGCCTCGAGGCGTTGTGGACCCTTCTGAAATACCGCTGTGTGTCGCGTCGGTCCTTCACCGTCGGGATTATGCCGGTCACGGCCGAGGGCGCGGCGACAGCCGATCGCGGAGCTGACGCGCGGCCGTGAGGTTCTGCCCCGCCTGGGCGAAGTCGGGCCGCAAGGTGAGCGCCCGCTCGAACATGTCGATCGCTTCGTCCAGCCGGCCCAACGACCCGAGCGCGATCCCCAAATTGTTGTGCACGTCGACCGAGTCGGGCATCAGATCGAGCGCGGCGCGGAGCTCGACAACGGCCTCTTCAGTACTCTCCCCCTCGAGTAGCAGCGTCGCCAGGTCGTAGTGCGCCGGACCGTCCCGCGCGTCCAGTCGCAGCGCTTGCCGTAAGGACTCGATCGCCTCGTCTCGTTGTCCCATTTCGGCGAGCGCGTTCGCCAGGTTCCGGTGAGTTCTCGCCGCATTCGGATCGAATCCGAGCGCTTTGCGGAATTCGGCGATTGCGTCGTCGAACCGACCCACGTCGCCGAGCGCGATGCCGAGGTTGTTATGCAGCTCGGCCGAACCTGGCGTCGATTGCAGGGCGAGCCGGAAGTGCTCGGCGGCGCTCGCCGCTTTCCCCTCGCGGAGTAGTGCGTTCGCCAGGTTGTAGTGCGCGCTGGCATAGACTGGATCGACGGCGAGCGCGCGTTCGTAGTGTTCGATGGCCTGGCCGGTCGAGCCTTTGGCGGCCAGCGCAGTCCCCAAGTTGTTGAGAGCCGGCGCGTGGTCGGGCTTCAGCGTGAGCGCAAGCTGGTAGTGGACGATGGCGTCGTCGACGCGGCCGTCGGACTGAAGCGCGGCGCCCAGATTGTGCTCGGTGATGGCGCGCATCAGCTCCGGCGAAAGCACCGGCCAGTTGGTGAAGACGATGGCCGCGATCAAAACCGCGACGGTCAGCGCAAACTTTCTTCCACTTGCGCTGGGGCCCCACCCCCAGCGCGTTCTTACGCTGATGCCTCGCGGCAGACCGCTCGGCATGGCCGCAGGCGCTTTTCCAGTTGCGCCGGCCGCAGGCGCGTCCGACGGTGCCCCGTCAGCCGCTCCGGCACCTGCCAGAACGTTCGGCAAGGCGGTTAGACCGGCGGCGGCGAACAACATCAGAAACGGAACCAGCGGAAAACGGTAGCGCGCATAAATGAAGAACAGCAGGACGCTGGCGGCGTAGGCGGCCGTCATAGCGTAGAGCACCCACAACCTGCGTCGATCGGGCCAGGTGACGAACAAGCCTAAGAGCGCCAGCGGCACCAGCACCCCGAAGTGGCCGACGAAGGAACCCAGCCGGACGGGCGTGGACCAGTCGGCGTAGCTTTCCTGGCTCTCGGTGTCGAGCATCTCGGTCGCGTTCCAGAGGAGCACGAATTTTCGGGCCATCAGCTTCGACCACGCCCACGGCTGCGACGTGATGTAGGCGAGCGCGCGATCGCTCCAGTACTGTGATACCTCTGCCGGGGTCAGCCGGCGTTCCATCGCGTGTTCGGCCAGCTCGATGGCATCCTGCCGCTCATATTCGGCCGAGCCTCGCCCGACGCGCAGCGACTGCGCGGTGCCGTCGGCGTAGGTGTTATTCCCCAGGTAGAAGTTCGGCCCGAACTGAGACGTCGTCACGTAGAAGCCGCCGCCGACGCGGCTGTTCCGGACGGCGACGGGGAGCAGCACGATGGCCAGGCCGACCAGAAACATGCCCGCCTCCCGCATGGGGCTTGCCCAGAGCGAGGCGGGACTAGACCTCGGGGCTCGAGGCTCGGGGCCTGGCGACGGGGACCTCCGCCTCATCAGGATCCACACGAGAATCACCGCGACGAACACCATCGCGTTCTCGCGCGTGAGGGCCAGGCCGCCCATCGCGAGCCCGAGGCACAACCAGGTCCGGCTAAAATTACCCTCTGCCCTTTGCTCTCTGCCCTCTGCCCTTTGCCCTCTGCCCTTTGCCCTGAGCCCCGAGTCCCCGCCTCCGCTCGCCTGATCGCTGGGCGAGCTGCGGCGGGCAGGCCGAGTCGCGACCTGTCCCGGCGCGACGATCCGGCTCATCAACCAGAGCGCGAGACAGACGAAGAACACATCGAGCACTGATTTCTGGATCAGGCCGTCGAAGAAGATCGCCGGCGCATAAAGGGCGAGGGCCAGGCCGGCGATGAGACCGGCGGTCTTCGACCACAGCCGCCAGGCCGTGAGCCCGAGCAGTGTGCACGCGGCCGCTCCGACCACGGCCTGGCAGATCCGGACAATGAGTAGGTCGTGACCGGCGACAGCGTAAATCGTTGCGAGAAAATAGGGATAGAGCGGCGCCTGGTAGAACACATCGCCGCCGAGCCAGTCGCCGTTCGCGATACGCTGGGCCCAAGCGTCGTAGCCCCGAGCATCGCCCATCAGAACCGAAAAGAAGGGCGCCCGGCGAATCTGCCAGACATGCACCAGCCGGACGAACAGCGCGACCAGGAAAATCACTGACGCCGGCAGGGCAAACGAGCCATTCCGTGGCGCGGCGCGCATGTCGGGCTGGTGTCCGGACGGTTTCATTGTCGCCTGAGGGTAGCACTGTGGGGTCAGAGTGGGGTCAGAGTGGGGTCAGACCCCAACCGAGGCGAGTTCAAAACTTTGAATCGGTGTGCTGGGTCCGCCCGTCCGGACGATTTCCGACCGTTTCACGACCGTTTCGGATTGACTTCACCTATACCGGGGGGTTACCGTGAGGCGTTTCATACAGTTACCAGCCGACAGCCTTCCGTTTTCCTTCCGCTTTCGCCCGTCTTCTTCTTTCCAACTCGAGCTCGCGCGTAGTGTCTCGCTCTGGTCGCAGCAGTGAAGGAGGCATGAAGATGGCCCGCAGAATGGCATTCGCGTCGGTGGTGTTGGCTTGCCTGGTGGCATGGCCTGGGATCGCGCGCGCGCAGAGTGCGATTGCGGGGGTGGTCAAGGACACGACGGGCGCGGTGCTGCCCGGCGTGGGGGTCGAAGCGAGCAGCGATGCGCTGATCGAAAAAGTCCGCACGGTGGTGACCGATGAGACGGGACAGTACCGGATCGTCGATCTTCGCCCCGGGACCTACGTGGTGACGTTCATCCTGCCGGGGTTCAACACCGTCAGACGGGAAGGCATCGAGCTCGGCGCCGACTTCACGGCATCGATCAACGTCGAGATGCGAGTGGGTGCTCTCGAGGAGACCGTGACGGTCTCCGGCCAGACGCCCATTGTCGACGTTCAGAGCACGGCGCGGGCGCAGGTGCTGAGCCGCGAGATCCTGGATGCGGTGCCCGCCGGCCGGAGCTACCAGGGCTATGCCCAGATGGTGCCCGGCATCGCCCTGAGCAGTCCCGATGTGGGCGGCGAGGCGTCGATGCAGAACACCTACATGTCGGTGCACGGCGCGAGTGCCGCGAACGTGACGATGCAGGTGGACGGCCAGATGATCAACGGCCTACAGAGCGACGGCGCAGTCCAGACCTACTTCAACAACATGATGAGCGAGGAGATGTCGTTCCAGACCGCAGGCATCGGGGCCGACGTGTCGGGCGGCGGCGTGCGGGTGAATATGATTCCGCAGACGGGCGGCAACCGGTTTGCGGGCGCGTTTTTCGGCTCGTGGGCACCCGGCGAGTGGCAGAGCGACAACCTGACGGCACAGCTGCGCGGACAGGGACTCAGCGCCCAGTCGACGGTTCTCAAGCTCTGGGACTTCAACTTCTCGGAGGGCGGCCCGATCAAGCGAGACAAGCTCTGGTTCTTCTTCTCGGCTCGCCATTGGGGGAATTACGCGACGGTGGCCGACACGTTCTACTCGGCGGACTACGGGAAATCGTTCGCACCGACCAGCGGACCCGTGGGCGTCGACGATCAGTACATCCGCAGCGCCCTGCTCCGGATGACCTGGCAGATGACGCCGCGGATGCGGGTGTCTGCGTACAACGACCAGGTCGATAAGTACCGCGGGCACAACATGAGCGCCGGCCAAGATCCGGCGACGGCGGCGCGCAACTGGTACACACCCCATTACTACACGGGCGCCGCGAAGTGGACGATGACGGCCAGCGACCGGATGCTGTTCGAAGCGGGCTACTCCACCAACATCGAGTTCTACGCGAACCATTCGGTCGATCCGACGGTGCCCAAGGAACGCGGCACGGCCGCGTGGTACGCCACGCCGGTGAAAACGGACCTCAATCTGGGCACGACCTGGTTCGCCGCCGCCGACACGTTCCAGGGACCCGAGCGCTACGTGCTGCAGGCGTCGATGACCTATGTGACGGGGACGCACAATATCAAGACGGGGATTCAGCGGACCTGGGGCCCCTTCAACCACACCGAGGACCGCAACGCCGACCTCGTCCAGCGCTATCGGAGCGGTGTGCCCGACTCGGTCACGGTGTACAACACCCCTCGATGGTGGCAGGAACGGCTGAACAACGACATCGGTCTCTACATTCAGGACTCGTGGACGCTCAAGCGTCTGACCCTCAATCCGGGGCTGCGCTGGGAATATCTCAACGCGCAGGTCACGGGAACGGTCGCCGGGGCTGGTCGCTTCGTGCCGGAGCGCAGCACACCCACTGTGGAGAACCTCCCGAATTGGAAGGACTTCTCGCCGCGCTTCGGGATCGTGTACGACCTGTTCGGCAACGCGAAGACCGCCATCAAGGGTACGTTCAGCCGGTACAACGGTTCCAGCACGACGGGGTTTACCGACGACTACAACCAGCTGGGCACCGGCAATACCGCGGTGTTGAGCTGGCGGGATCTCAACGGCGACGACATCGCGCAGGGCGAGTTCGGCTGCGTGTACCTCACGCCTGGGTGCGAGATCAATCTCGCCCAGCTGCCGAACAATTTCGGTGGGCTGGTGGCGCTCCGCACGCCGGACCCGAACTTTCCGCGCCCCTATAACATCGAGACCAGCGTGAGCGTGCAGCACGAGGTGCTGCCGCGGGTATCGGTGACGGCGTCGTGGCACCACCGCACGTTCCACAACCTGGACATCACCGACTACACCTTCCGCACGCCGAGCGACTATACGCCGGTGACGGTCGTGAGCCCGGTCGACGGCGAGGTGTTCACGGTGTACAACATCGGTGCCGCGGCGAACCGCGAAACACAGCGAGTGGACCGAGCCAGCCCGGATCGGCAGCAAGTCTACGATGGGGTCGAGCTCGACTTCAACGCGCGGCTGCCTGGCGGGGCGCTGCTGTTTGGCGGCGTGACGAGCCAGCACACGCTGACCATCAACTGCGACCAGCCGGACAACCCGAACGCACTGCGCTTCTGCGACGAGCGTGAACGACCGAACCCCTTCCGCACGCAGGTCAAGGCCGCCGGCTCTTACACCTTGCCGTGGGGAGGGGTCCAGGTGGCCGCCTCGCTCCAGAGCCTGCCCGGTGCCGCGTTGCTGAGCAACTGGAACATCGGACGGACGACCCGGTACGCCGCCAATTGCTCTGCCCCGTGCACGCCCGGGGCGTTGGTGGTTCCGGGGCTAACGACGGCGTCTCTGGTTGTGCCCCTCATCCCTTCCGGGTACGAGTTCATGGACCGCTTCAACCAGTTCGATCTCAAGCTCGCGAAGCTGTTTACCGTCCGGGGCGTACGGCTGACAGGCCAGTTCGAGATGTTCAACGCGATCAACGCGAGCCCCGTGCTCGCGCTGCGCAGCGGCACCACGACGGGCGGCACGTACTTCGGGACGCCGGCGTACCATCAGCCGGGCGACATCCCGCAGGGCCGGCTCTATAAGGTCGGGATGCAGATTAAGTGGTGAATTAGTGGCTAGTCGTTAGTCGATAGTCGATAGTCGTTGGTCATGGTCGTCGGCCCGTTGCGGTGGCTGGCGGCCATGACCGTGGTTTACACCTTCTTGCGTCACTTGCTCAAAATCTCACAACTTGGAGGAGCCATCGTGCGACGAACGCTTGCGAGTGTTCTCGTAGCCATCGTTGTGTGTGCGGCTGTGCCAGCCTCCGCACAGGGCGCGGCCGGTGCAGGGAAGCTGGAGCTCACGATTGTTCCCGGCGGATGGCTGTCCTTCACGCAAGGCGAAGAACGCCCTGAGCCCGGGTTCGGCCAGTCCCTTGCCGGCGGGACGTTCACGGTGAACTGGAGCATGGTGGGCATCGAAGCCGAGCTCTTCGCGGCCCCGGGGCGCCCGCAAAACCTCGATTTCGGCACGAGATCTGTCAACCAGGGATCGCCCATGGTCGTCCTCGATTCCGTCAACCTGGTCGTTCCGCTGGCCGGCAACAGTCGCACAGCTGTTCCATACGTCACGGGAGGCCTCGGCGAAGTCACGATCATGCGGACCAGCGACAACGTGCTCCAGCCTGATACCGAGACGTTGACGGCCGGCAGCTTCGGCGGCGGCGTGAAATGGTACACGGAGGGCCGCTGGGGTTTTCGCGGCGACTACCGCTTCACCGCGGTCCGATCCAAGTTTGATGCGCCCGGGTCGTTCTTCGGTCGAGAGTTCCGGAAGTCGCACCGCATTTACGGCGCGCTCGTGGTGAAGCTGATAAGCCGCTAGGCGGGTCTGAAGACCCGCACTACATTCTGAGTCTCGCCGCGCCAGCCGGATGGCCCAGTTTCCGGTCCTTCGCACTTTCTTCGGGTTTCCGAGTCCCGCTTAACCCGAAATTCAAATCGTTGAATGTGACCGAGTAAACGACGGTCTGCTCAGCATTTCGCATTGATCGCGGCGCGGCAGTAGAGCTACGTTGAATTTGCCCCTTCTCCCGAGTTCATGTCGGGTATCCGTAGGGTGGCCACGTCGGCGATCGAACGACATCCCAAGCAACGCAGTCATCGGGCGGGGCCGGATTAATAGCGTCCGGCGCTTCGGTTAACGCGTCAAGGAGGAGATTGATGTTCAGGAGATTCACGGTCGCATTCATCACGTTGGTGTGCCTGATGGCACTGCCAGGTGTCGCGCACGCGCAGAGCGCGATGGTTGGACTCGTCAGGGACACATCAGGCGCGGTCCTGCCCGGCGTCACTGTCGAGGCGTCGAGCGATGCTCTTATCGAAAGATCGAAGGCTGCGGTCACCGACGGCGAAGGCCGTTACAACATCCCGGACCTCAGACCCGGCTCCTACATCGTCACCTTCTCCCTGACTGGCTTCTCGACGTTCCGGCGCGAGGGGATCGTGCTTCCGGCCGAGTTCACGATGACATTGAACGCGGACCTGCGAGTCGGTTCACTCGAGGAATCCATCACCGTCACGGGCTCCTCACCCACGGTCGACGTGACAACCGCCGTGCATACCCAGATCCTGAACCGCGAGGCCATCGACGCTATTCCGACAGGACGGACCATCCAGGGGATGGGCCAGCTCATCGTCGGGATCAGCCTGAGCCTGCCCGACACGGGCGGCGCGCGCGCCATGCAGCAGACCTACATGTCCACGCACGGGATGACGACGGCCAACACCACGGTGCTGGTCGACGGTCAGATGGTGAACGGGCTGCAGGGCGACGGCGCGATTCAGAGCTACTTCAACGACTCGATGAGCCAGGAAGTCAGCTATCAGACCTCCGGCATCGGCGCCGACACCCAGGCCGGCGGCGTCCGCCTGAACATGATTCCGCGCGAGGGCGGCAACCGGTTCAGCGGCGATGTCAAGTCGGCGTATCGGCCGGGCGACTGGCAAGGCGACAACCTGACGCAGCGGCACAAGGACAAAGGGCTGCGGACCGGGAACGCGACCGATCGCATCATCGACTTCACGTTATCCGAAGGCGGGCCGATCAAGCGGGACAAGCTCTGGTTCTTCGCGTCGGCGCGGTACATCTCGGTGAACAACTTCATCCCCGACACCTTCAACGACGATGGGAGCCTCGGCGTGGACGATCAGTTCATCAAGAGCGCGAACGTGCGCCTGACGTATCAGATTGCGCCCAAGCTGAAGTTCTCGGGGTACTTCGACGAGGTGGACAAGTTCCGCGGCCACGACATGCAGGCGCTCTACGATCCGGAGGAGTCGTCGACGGTCTGGTACTCGCCGGCGTATCACACCATGGCGACCAAGCTGTCGAGCACGGTGTCGAGCCGGATGCTGATCGAAGGGGGCTTTTCGAACAACACCGAGTACTACACGAACTCGTATCAGCCGGGAATTACCAAGCTGCGCGGCACGCCCGAGTGGTACTCGACTGTCGGACGGAATGAGCTCGATCTGGGGGGCCGCAAGACGGCCACTTTAGCTGAAACGGCGCAGAATCCGAAGCGCCTGGCGTGGAACGCGTCGGCGTCGTACGTGACCGGGTCGCACAACTTCAAGACGGGGTTCCAGTTGACGTGGGGCCCGTTCACCCACAGTGTCAGCGCGAACGGGGATCTGTATCAGCAGTATCGGAGCAACAGCACGGGCATTCCCTTCAGCGTGCCCAATACGGTCGTTGTCCGGAACACCCCGCTGGAGCTGTACGGCGAAGAGCTCGGGCGCGATCTCGGCTTCTTCGCGCAGGACTCCTGGACGCTGAAACGGCTGACGATCAACGCAGGCCTCCGATACGAACAGGTCCGGGCGCGGGTGATTGCCAAGGCGGCGCCGGCGGGGCGTTTCGTGCCGGCACGGACCTTCGATGCGATCGAGGATTTACCGAAGTGGAACGACTGGGCGCCCCGGTTTGCCGCCGTTTTTGACATGTTCGGCAACGCGCGGACGGCGCTGAAGTACTCGCTGAACCGGTACAATCGGTCGCGTACGACCGGCATCGCCTCGGAGTACAACCCGCTGCGGTCCGAGACGGCAACCCTGACTTGGAGAGATCTCAACGCCGACGATGTCGCACAAGGGGAGCGCGGATGTGTGTATCTGACGCCCGGGTGCGAAATCAACTTCAACTCGCTGTCGGCGAACTTCGGCATCGCCGCGCTCAACACCTATGGGGCGTATCCACGCGAGTACAACGTGGAGCACGGCCTCGAGCTGGAGCACGAGCTGCTGCCGCGGCTGTCGGTGTCCACGAGCTGGTTCCACGGCGACTTCTCCAACCTGCAGACGACAATCAACCAGACGTGGCAGTTCGACGGCGACCCGCTCTCGAACCCCAACTACATTCCCTACACCGTGTACAACCCGCTGACGGGCGAGCCGGTGACGATCTACGGGCGGACGGCGGCGGCGCAGGCGGCCGCGACGCGCAACCTGGATACCTACGATCCGAATCGACTGCGGATCTACGACGCCTACGGGTTCCAGTTCCGGGCGCGGCCGGGCGCCGGGGCGCAGCTGTTCGGCGGATTCGGGTTCGAGCGGCAGCAGGACGTGACCTGCACCGCCCCGGATAATCCAAACACGCTGCGCTTCTGTGACGATCGGGAAAACGGTCTCCCGTTCCGCCGGCAGTTCAAGCTGGCCGGATCGTATCCGCTGCCGTACGGCATCACGCTCAGCGGGTCGTGGCTGAACGTGCAGGGCAGCACGAGCACGAGGAACCTGGCGATTACGCGCAACTCGACGCGGTATCCGGCGAACTGCCCGGCTCCGTGTCCCGCGGGCGCAATCATCCTGCCGGCGGCGTTCCAGCCGGCGACGTTCACGCTGCAGCTGATCGATCAGGACACGGTCTACACCGAACGAGTCAACCAGCTCGACCTGAAGGTCACGCGGACGTTCCGAATGGGCCGCGTTGCGGTGCTGCCGACGCTCGAGGCGTTCAACGTCAACAACTCGGACGCGGTGGTCAGCTACGTGTCGACCAACGTCATTGCAGCAACCTTCCTGCGGCCCAACAGCATTCTCCAGGGTCGCATCATCGGCGTCGGCGCGACGGTGAGATGGTAGGTTAGTCGATAGTCGATAGTCGATAGTCGTTAGTCATTTGTCCTGAAGTCGTTAGTCGTGACGCCGTTGGTCGTCTAGTCGAGGACGCCTTCTCGACTAACGACTAGCGACCAACGACTAACGACTTTTCCTGCCCGACCGCGATCTCGAGATTGCGCTTCGCGTCGAGGAATGTCGGGTCGAGCCGGATGGCTTCGCGGAAATGCGCGAGCGCTTCGTCGACACGGCCCTGCGAGGCGAGTGCGATGCCAAGGTTGTTGTGCGCCGTGACGGACGCGGGCGCCAGCTTCAGGGCCGCTCGAAATTCCGACTCGGCCTCCGGCAGCTGGTCCATCTCGAGGAGATCGGTGCCGAGGTCGTAGTGCGCATCGAGGTCGTTCGGATCCAGCTCCACGGCCTGCCGCAGATAGCCGATCGCTTCCTCACGCCGGCCGAGTGACGAGAGCGCGTTGCCAAGATTCCGGTGCGTCTTCGAGGAGCGCGGATCGGCGGCCAGCGCCGCGCGAAACTGCTCGACGGCCTCCTCCAGCTTGCCTTCTCTCGCCAGTGCGATGCCCAGATTGTTGCGCGTGCCGGCCGAGTCGGGAATCGACGCGAGCGCAGTACGGAAGTGGGCGGCCGCTTCCTCGGGCTTGTTCTTCTCGAGCAGTGCATTCGCCATGTTGTAGTGCGCGTCGGGGTAGTCGGGCTGCACGGCGAGCGCCCGCTCGTAGCTGGCCAGGGCCTCGTCGATCTGGCCGTTGGCGCGAAGCGCGACGCCCAGGTTGTTGTACGCCGGCGCGTAGCTGGGCTGGAGCTCGAGCGACCGCCGGTAGTGCGCGATGGCCTCGTCGAGCCGCCCCCCGTCCTGGAAGGCGGTCGCCAGGTTGTTCTCGGTCACGGCCTGCATCATGCTCGTCGAGAGCACCGGCCAGTTCGTGAAGATAGCTGCTGCGATGACGGTCCCTGAGATCGTGACGACGGACCAGCGCCCGCGGCCATGCCGAGCCGCGGCCTGCGCCAACTTTTTTTCACTTGCGCCGGGGCCCCACCCCCAGCGCGTACTTACGCTGATGCCTCGCCTCGGCTCTGCTTGGCCTCGGCTCGGCATGGCCGCAGGCGCTTGCCTGTCGCTGAACAAGAACGATCGCGCTCCGGCGATTCCGGTGCCCGCGAAGAGCATCAGAAACGGGACGAGCGGAAAGCGGTACCGCGCAAAAACGTAGAACATGATCACGCTGGCCGAATACGCCGCGACCATCACGTAGAACACCCACAGCCGGCGACGTTCGGGCCACATGAGGAAGGCGCCGAAAACCGCCAGCGGCACCAGGACGCCGAAATGCCCGGCCCATCCGCCCACGCGAAGCGGCACCGACCACTCCGCGTAGCTCTCCTGGCTTTCGGTATCGAGCATTTCGTCGGCGTTCCAGAGCAGCACGAACTTCCGGCCCATGAGCTTCAGCCACGCGCCAGGCTGCGAGGTGATGAACCCCATCGCGCGATCGGTCCAGTAGCTGGAGACTTCGGCCGGCGTGAGCGTGCGGCCCAACGCGTGCTCGGCCAGCTCGGTGGCGTCCTGTCGCTCGTACTCTGGCGAGCCGCGGCCGTAGCGGAGCGACGCGTAGGTGCCGCCGGATCGCGGGTTGTTCCCGATGTAGAAATTCGATCCGAACTGCGACGTCGTGACGTAGAAGCCGCCGCCGACCGCGTAGTTGCGGGTTGCAACGGGCACGAGCACGATTGCGAGGCCGGCGAGGAACATCGCGGCGGCCGTTACTCCCCCGACCGTCGGCCGACCAACGAGCGCCCACACGGCAATCACCGCAACGAACACCATCGCGTTCTCGCGCGTGAGCGCCAGCCCGCCCATGGCGAGGCCGAGGAATAACCAGGTCCGGCTAAAATTACCCTCTGCCCTTTGCCCTTTGCCCTCTGCCCTTTGTCCCGGGCCTCTCGCCCCGACCGGGCTCGGCACGATAATCCGGCTCATCAACCAGAGGGTCAGCGACACGAAGAACACGTCGAGCACGGATTTCTGCAGCAAGCCGTCGAAGAAGATCGCCGGCGCATAAAGCGCGAGCGCGAGGCCCGCGGCGATACCCGCGCCTCTCGAGAACAGCCGCGCGGCGGCGGAGCCGACAAGCGCGCAGGCGGCCGACCCGAGGAGCGCCTGCACGACGCGTACGGCGAGCAGGTTGTGGCCGGCGACCGCGTAGATGACCCCGAGGAAGTAAGGATAAAGCGGCGCCTGGTAGAACACGTCACGCCCGATCCACTCGCCGCCGGCGATGCGGAGCGCCCAGGCGTCGTACCCGCGGGCATCGCCCATGAGGACGTCGAAAAAGGGCGCCCGGCGGATCTGCCACACGTGCACCAGGCGGACGGCCAGCGCGACGGCAAGAATCGAGAGCGCCGGCAGGATGAACCGCGGCGCCTCAGGCGAGGCCGGCGTGTCCGCAACTGATTGACGGCGAGGACGTTTCATGTCCGAGCAGGTCCCGCTATGCTAGCATCGGATTTCGGGATTCGGGACTTGGGACTCGGGGCTCGCCGCCTTCGCGCCGAAGGCGCTTCGGCGTGCCGCGCCGTAGCTCGCCTGCATTCGAAGCGAGCGGAGGCGGGGGGCTCGGGACCGTGGACCGGAGAGTAGACAAACATCACGTGGCGTCGAGGACCGAGACGCAAGCACTCGTCAGTGTCGCCCTCCTCCTGACCTGCTCGTCTGCGCACGCGCAGCCTCTGACCTTCAACAAAGACATCGCGCCGATCGTGTTCGCGCGATGCGCGCCGTGCCACCGGGCCGGAGAGATCGGGCCCTTCAGCCTCCTCAGCTACGACGACGTGAAGCAGCGAGCCACACTGATTGCCGACGTGACGGCCCGCGGTGTGATGCCGCCGTGGAAGCCGGCGCCCGGCGGCGAGCCGTTCGCCGACGCGCGGTCGCTCAGGGCCGACGAGCTGAAGAGGCTGCAGGACTGGATCCGGCAAGGGGCTGCCGAGGGCGACCCGCGCGATCTACCGCCGGCGCCGCCGGCGCTGACGTCGGGTGGCGGCTGGCCGCTCGGCACGCCGGATCTGATCGTGCAGATGGACCAGGAGTTCACGCTTGCGGCGGGCGGCGCCGATGTGTTCCGCACGTTCGTGATGCCGATCCCCACGACGGCCGCCCGCTACGTCCGGGCCATCGAGTTCCGTCCTGGCAACGCGCGCGCGGTGCACCACGCGAACATCGGCGTCGATCGCACGCGATCGTCGCGGCGGCTCGACGAGCGGGATCCCGAGCCAGGCTACGCGGGAGGCATGGCGCGCGACGCCGTGTACCCGCCCGGCTACATGCTCGGCTGGACGCCGGGCCAGCGGCCCAGGCCCTCGCCCGACGGGATGGCCTGGCGGCTCGAGCGCGACAGCGATCTGGTGGCGGAGCTGCACCTGCAGCCGACGGGCAAGCCCGAGCCGGTGCAGGCGAGCGTCGGTTTCTACTTTACCGACCGCGCGCCGGTGCGCGCGCCGGTCGGGCTGCGGCTCGGCAGCGAGACGATCGACATCGCGCCCGGCGACGGCCGCTACATGGTGACCGACAGCTACGTCGTGCCGGTCGATGTCGAGTTGCTCGCGATTCAGCCCCACGCCCACAACCTGGCGCGTGAGATGGAGGCCGACGCCACGCTGCCCGATCAATCGACGCGCAGGCTGATACGGATCGCCGACTGGGATTTCCGCTGGCAGGACGTGTATCGATACGAGCGGGCCGTCGCGCTTCCCAAGGGCACGACGATCCGGATGCGATTCTCGTACGACAACTCCGAAGGTAACCCGCGCAATCCGAGCCGGCCGCCCACGCGCGTCGTCTGGGGTCAGAATACCTCCGATGAGATGGGCGATCTCTGGCTGCAGATCGTGGCGCGCGAGGCGTCCGACCATGCGCTTCTCAACGCCGATGTCGAAAGCAAACGCGCGGCCGAAGATCTTGCCGCGTACACGAAGCTGTTGACACACGACCCGGGCAATCCTCTGCGGCATGACGCCGTGGCGATGCTGTATCTGCAGAGCGGGCGCGCCGCCGAGGCCGCGGCCGCGTTACGCGAATCGCTGGCGCTCAACCCGGAATCGGCGCCTGCCCACTACAACCTCGGCCTCGCACTCTCGATGCAGCGGCAGTTTGAGCAGGCGCAGGTGGCGTTTCAGGAAGCGGTCCGTCTCGCGCCCGATCACGCCGAGGCCTACAACAATCTGGGCGCGATGCTGCACTTGTTCGGGCGACTCGAGGAAGCGGCCGGTCAGTACCGCCGTGCCGCCGCGCTCCGGCCTGACAATGCGGAGGCCCAGAACAACCTGGCGCGCGTGCTGGTACAGCAGGGACGCCCGACCGAGGCGGTCGATCACTTCCGGCGCGCGCTCGCGCTCAAGGACGACTTCGCCTCGGCGATGTCCGGTCTCGCCTGGATTCGCGCGACCTCGGCCGCGCCGCTTCAGGACGCGGCCGAGGCCGTGCGCCTGGCCGAGCGCGCAGACGCGCTCACGGGCCATCGGGATGCGGCGGTGCTCGACGCGCTGGCCGCCGCGTACGCCAATGCCGGATCGTTCGACCGCGCCACAGCGACGGCGAGTCTGGCGCTCCGAGCGGCGGAATCGGCTCGACTGTTGAATCTCGCGGCGGAGATACGCGATCGTCTGGCGTTGTACAGACAGGGTCGGGCTTTCCAGGCGCCGCGGTGAAGGGCAAAGGGCAAAGGGCGTGCTAGGCTAATTCCATGGGGGAGGGCATGCGACGGCTCATCACATTATTCTGCGCGGCCTTCGCGCTCGCATCCGCGTTGGCCGCTCGCGCTCCGGAAACCGCTGGCGCGCCGTCCGATCTGCGCCTGCCCGATCTCGATAACCACCTCGTCGATCCCTTCCAGACGGCGCCGGGCGCCAAGGCGATCGTCTTTCTCTTCGTCAGCGTCGAGTGTCCGATCTCCAACCGCTATGCACCGGAAATGCGCCGCGTGCACGACGCGTTTGCCCCTCGCGGCGTCGCCTTTCGACTGGTCTACCCGAACCCGGCCGAATCGCCCGCGATGATCCGCGCCCACGTGAAGGACTACAACCTGCCGGGGGGCGCGTTGCGCGACCCGAAGCAGGCGCTCGCGACGTTCGCGCAGGCGACCATCACCCCTGAGGCCGCGATCTACGACGTGCTGAATCGCCGGGTGTATCTGGGCCGCATCGACGATCGCTATGTGAGCCTCGGGCTCGAGCGGCCCGCCGCCACGCGCCACGACCTCCAGGACGCCCTCGTGGCCACGCTCGCCGGAACGCGCGTGAGCGCGCCGACCGCGCCAGCGGTCGGGTGTTACATCGCTGATTTTGCGAGATGATAGGTGCCTTTACGGGGTTCGGTGCATTCGCGAGGTTCGGGGCCTTCGCGAGGTTCGATGCGGTCGCGAGGTTCGGCGCGTTCCTGCTGGTGGCGACGGTCGCAAACGCGCAATCGCCCGTCACCTTCTCGAGAGACGTCGCGCCGATTCTGTTCGCGCGGTGCGCGCCTTGCCATCACCCGGGCGGATCCGCCCCCTTCAGCCTGCTGACCTACGAATCAACGAAACCGCGTGCGAGCCTGATTTCGGCCGCGACGCGGACGCGCTTCATGCCACCCTGGAAAGCGGAACCGGTCCCAGGCGGTTGGGTGGGGCAGTCGCGCCTGTCGGACGCCGAGATCGGTCTCCTTCAGCGCTGGGTGGACGGAGGCGCCGTGGAGGGCGATCCGCGCGATCTCCCGTCTCCGCCTCGAATCGCGCCCGGCTGGCAACTCGGCAAACCGGACCTCGTGGTGTCGCCCGCGCAAGCGTTCACGCTTCCTGGCGGCGGTACCGACGTCTTCCGCATCTTCGTCATTCCGCTGCCGGTCGATCGCGTGCGGTACGTGCGCGGGCTCGAGTTCCGGTCCGGCAATCCGAGAGTCGTCCACCACGCCAACATCCGGGTCGACAAGACTCGCGCGTCGCGACGCGCCGACGAGGCGGACCCCGAGGCCGGGTACGACGGCCTGATTTCACGCTCCGCGATGTATCCGGACGGGCATTTCCTGGGCTGGACGCCGGGGCAGGCCGCGCCGATTCTGCCGAGGGGCCTGGCCTGGCGGCTCGAGGCGAACAGCGATCTCGTCGTCGAGCTGCACATGCAGCCGAGCGGCAAGCCCGAAGAGGTGGAGCCGTCGATCGGGCTCTTCTTCACCGACGATCCGCCCGAACGGACGCCGTTGATGCTGCGCCTCGGTCGCCAGAGCATCGACATTCCGCCGGGCGAGGCGCGCTACACGACCACCGATGCGTTCGTGCTGCCGGTGGATGTGGATGTGGTGGCGGTGCAGCCGCACGCCCACTACCGCGCGCGCGAGGCGCACGGCACCGCGACGCTGCCGGACGGCACGGTGAGGCGTTTGATCGACATCACCGACTGGGACTTCCGCTGGCAGCACGTCTATCGGTACGCCGCGCCCTTCACGCTGCCGAAGGGCACGAGGCTGGCGATGCAGTTCGTGTTCGACAACTCCGCCGGCAATCCCCGCAATCCCGACCAGCCGCCGGCGCGCGTTCGCTGGGGCCAGCGGTCGCGCGACGAGATGGGCGACCTGTGGATTCAAGCGCTGCCGAAAAACGACGCCGACCTCGACACGCTCGAACGCGCGTTCCGGCCGAAAGTGCTCGCCGAAGACGTGTTCGGCTACGAGCGCGAGATCGAGCGCGAACCGACCGACGTCGCGCTGCACGACGACGTGGCGCAAATTTATCTGCAGCTGGGCCGGCCGTTCGAGGCGGTGGCGCATTTCGAGGCCTCGGCCAGGCTCAATCCCGCGTCGGCGGCGACGCACTTCAACCTTGGTACCGCGCTCGTCGTCGCGGGCCGACTCGACCAGGCGCAGGCGCACTTCAACGAGGCGCTGTCGATTCGGCCTGGTTACCCGCAGGCGCTTAACAACCTGGGGAGCATCTTCCTGCAGCGCGGCGACGCCGGCGAAGCGCTCAGGCACTTTCGCGAAGCGATCCGCCTCGAGCCCGCCAACGTCGAGGCGCTCGCCAACCTGGCGAGGGCGCTGGCCGCATCGGGCGATTTCACGGCCGCGATGGATGCCGTTCAGCGCGCGGCGAAGCTCGCGCCGCCCGAGCCGCTCGCCTCCAGCCTCCGCGAGCAGCTGACGCTCTACCGCCAACGGCGGACGAGATAGCCGGCTCTCTAGGCAGGACTGAAGTCCTGCACTACACGACGTTTTCAAAGCGCGCTAGAAATGGCATGAAACGCAGCACGAAGCGGATCGGAAAACAGCGCGCGACGCCGCCCGACGATGGCGCCGTCGCCGTCCGACGGGCGCTGTCGCCAGTCGTTTGGGCCGGCGTGGCGCTCGTTGTCGCGGCCGCTGCCGCGTACTCCAACGGCCTTTCCGCGCCGTTCATCTACGACGATGAGAGCGCCATCGTCGACAACCCCTACATCCGCCGCTTGTGGCCCTTGACGGCCCTGTGGTCGGCCCCTATTCAATCGGCGGTCGCCGGTCGGCCGGTCGTCAGCCTCTCGCTCGCCATCAACTTCGCCGTGGGGGGGCTGGAGCCTTGGGGCTATCACGCGTGGAATCTCTGCGTGCTCGTGTTCTCCGCTCTGCTGCTCGCCGCCATCCTGCGGCGAGCGTTCGGTCTGGCGGTCGTACCCTCCGCGATTCGCGAGGCGGGCGACCGTCTGGCGTTCGCGTGCGCGCTCGTCTGGCTCGTGCATCCGCTGCAGACAGAGGTTGTCGAGTACGTCACGCAGCGGACCGAATCGATGATGGGGTTCTTCTACCTGCTGACGATGTACGCCGCGATGCGATCGATGCTCGATCCGGCGCCGGGCGCGTCGCGCTGGCGCGCGCTGTCGATTGCCGCCTGCGCGATCGGGATGGCGACGAAAGAGCCGATGGCGACCGCGCCCCTCATGGTGCTCTTGTTCGACGCGGTGTTCGTTGCCGGCGGATTGGCGCGGGCGCTCCGCGAGCGGACCTGGCTGTACGCGGGGTTGTCGGCGACGTGGCTCGTCGTGATCGCGCTCAACTGGTCGGGTCCCCGATCGCACAGCGCGGGGTTTTCCTCGGGGGCCGCACCGTGGACTTACCTCTTGAACCAGGCGCCCATGCTGGCGACCTATCTAAAGCTCGTCGTGTGGCCGCATCCGCTGGTGCTCGACTACGGATTCCCGCGGACCCTCTCACTGGCGGATGTGTGGCTATCCGGTGTGGGGATTGTGTCCCTGTTGTGTGCGACGGCGATCGCCTGGCGGCTCAAGCCGCAGCTCGCCTATCTCCTGACGTGGTTCTTCGTGCTTCTGGCCCCCTCGTCCAGCCTGGTTCCCGTCGCCACCGAGGTTGGCGCCGAGCGCCGCATGCATCTTCCGCTCGCCGCCCTCGTCGTGATCGTGGCGGTTGCCCTCCGGCTGCGAGTAGCGAAGCTTCGCCTCAAACCGCCGAGTAACTGGCCTGCGGGCTCGAACGGCGAATCTTCGCTACTAGGCGGCCGCTTTGCGGCCGGGCTAAGACAGCTTCTAAAGCCGACAACTTGCCTCATTCGCATGGACATCGGCTTTAGAAGATGTCTAGTGGAAGTCGCTTCGCTTGTCGCCGTCACTGGAGTGCTGATGGCCCTGACGATCCAGCGCAACAGCGAATATCAGAGCGTTTCGGGCATCTGGCAGACCGTGCTGGATCGGCGGCCGGGAGGCCGCGCGCATTACAACGTGGGAATGGAGCTGAAGGAGTCCGGCCGGCGCGACGAGGCGATGCGGCATTTTCAGGCAGCGGTGGCCGACCTGCCCGACGCGCACTACGCGATTGCCTTCGAGCTGGCTGCCGACGGCAGGCACGAGGAGGCGATCGACCACTATCGGGAATTCGTCCGGCTGAAACCCGACGATTTCAGTGTTCCCCGCGCGTATCACCAGATCGGCCGCGCGCTCATGACTCTCGACAGGCTCGACGAAGCCGCCGGCGCGTTTCGCGAGATGCTGCGGATGTGGCCGAAGAACGCCGACGGCATCGGCGGGCTGGCCGACGTCGCCATGCGGCAGAGCCGGTTCGACGATGCGATTGCCGGATACGGCGAATACGTGGCCCTGGTGCCCGGTCATGCCGAGGCCCATTTCAATCTAGGTCTCGCGCTGGCCGCGCACGACCGCGAAGGCGAAGCGGTCGAGCAATTCGCGCGGGCGGTTTCGCTAGAGCCGAATGATGCGGACATGCGCGAAACGTATGGCCTGGCGCTGGTGTCGACGCGCCGGCTCGACGAGGCCGTCGCGCAGTATCGAGCGGCGCTCGCGATCGAGCCTGGGCGCGTGAGCACACGCAACGCCCTCGGCGCCGTGCTGGCGGCTCAGGGCAAGCGCGACGAAGCGGCCGCCGAATTCCGCCGCTCCCTCGAATTGGATCCGGGCAATACGGACACGAGAGCCGTGGCGGCGGCGGCCCTGGGCCCGTCGTAGCTCGTCTGAGGTGCACGCGAGCGTAGGCGGGGGACTCGGGACTCGGGACCCGGGATTCGGGACTCGGGATTCGAGAGCTTGAGAGCTGATAGCTGTTTACAGCTGTTTGCGCTTCGGTGTAGCGCACATGCGAAGTTGACAGCCAACAGTTCACAGTTCACAGCAAGCGTCGCCCCGACGGCTGTCGACTGTGAACTGTCAACTGTTGACTACGCCGAACTGAGAAACGCTCTAGTGTTTCTCCGCGATCTCTGCGTGTTCTGCGGTAATCGCCGTCGCGGACTCCCGGCGGCCGAACACGCCGAAGATCAGCCAGGCCAATCCCGCCAGCACCACGCCCACCATCAGCCACCGAATCACGATCACGAAGAAGGCCGCGTCGAGGGCCGGCCACTCGAACTGAAATCGTATCAGCCCGTAGTAACGGTCGAGCGTCCAGTGCCACCCGGTGTGCGCGACGAGCAGCGACAGGATGACGGCCCCCATACGTTCCTCGACGATGAAGCGGAAGAGGAGGAGAAGCGCCGGCACCATGGCGAGCAGGACGAGCAGCTGGCCGGCCTCGAGGCCGGCGTTGAACGACAGCAGCGAGGCGAGAAAATGTGAGCCCGCAAACTGCATCGAGTCGCGCAGGGCCACGGCAAACCCGAATCCGTGCGCGAGGCCGAAACCGAACGCGACCATCCACCGGCGCCGCAGACTGGGTGCGATCAGGTTGTCGAGCGCGACGTACAGAATCGATGCCGCGACGAGCGTGTTGACGAGCGCCGGAAACCAGATCGCGCCCGGCGTCATGTCGTACGCCGAGGCGATGAGCGCGACCGAATGCGCGATGGTGAACGACGTCACGATCGCGACCAGCGAGCGAAGCCCGCGGAACGGAACGATCAGACAGAACAGGAACAGCAGATGGTCGGCGCCAGTGAGAATATGGAAGAAGCCGTCCCGGGCGAACATCCAGGCCGCCTGAAACCAGCGCGGATCGATTCTGACGAGTCCCGGATCGTTGTGCAGCGTCAGCAGGCGCTCCGGGCCCTCGGGCGGCTGGAACAGGACCGTCGTCTGCACGGTGACGCCGAGCCGAAGAAAGTTGGGATGAATGGAGAACGCCGACCGATCCGACTGAATCGGGTACTCGAGCAGCACGTCGAGCAGGCCCTGCGCGATCACGAACTCGGTGTCATCGGGTAATCGGGGCCCCGTGACGTGCGCGAGCGCCGCGTCGTACGAGTCAAACGATCGATCCGAGGGCAGCGAGGCCACCACGGCGGCAATCCTCGGCGCGTCGAGGCGCCGGTCGCCTTCGAAGACCGCGAGGTCGTCGGAGACGCGCGTGACGGCGCCGTCGCGTAGGGGGTCGTCCGCCCTCGCAAGGTCGAGCAGGCCGGGCCCGAGCTCGGGCCACGCCGTTTCGATGATCGAGACGAGCGGCACGCGCACCATCACGCGCAGCCGGGACCCTTCCGGCCGCATGAACATGCGCACCTGGACGTCGCTTGGCACGTCGTGGGCCGAGGTGACCGCCGTCAGCGCGCCAAGCGCCAGCGCGGCCGCCGTCATCCGGAAACGCCAAGAGAAGGGAGAAGTGAGAAGTGAGAAGTGAGAAGTCAGAAGCAACCTGCTAAACCCTACAAGCGTAATAGGATAGCTGGCAAACTGGCAAGTCGGACCGGATACGGTCCGGCCGCCGGTCTGTTGGCCGCCGCGTGCGGCGCGTTCCGTTGTGCGGGAATGTTGCGCCAGACGCGTTTTTTGTCGCGCGTCCGGGTATATACTGGCGCTCGGCTTTTTGGAGCCTTGATCCCGATCGGCCGCGCCGATCAGGAAGTGGAGCCTCTATGAAACGTGTTCAGTATCTGGGCGTGAGCGGCCTTGCGCTGCTCGTGACCGTGGGCGTCGGCGTCGCGGCGCTCAACCGGACGGCCGAGGCGCAGGGCGCGCCGGCGTACCGCAACGTGCCCTTGTGGCCGCGGCCGTTTGTCGACGACTCGTGGGTCATCGGCTCGGTGACCGGCGTGGCCGTCGACGCGCAGAACAACGTGTGGGTCGCGCATCGCGGCAACGAATCGCTCGAAGGCAACGAGCGAGGCTTGATTCCGGTTCCCGGGGGAACAGGCCAGGTGTCTTCAAGCGTCTGCTGTATGGCCGCGCCGTTCATCCTTCAATACAACGCCGCCGGAAATCTGATCGGCAGCTGGGGCGGCGCGAGCTCTGGCTATCAATGGCCGCAGGCGACGGGCGGCATTACCGTCGATGCGAAGGGCAACGTCTGGGTGACCGCCGCCGGCCTCGAGACGCCGCCGCCATCGGCGGCACGCGGACGAGGCG
>MEKT01000039.1:45903-66752 GCA_001767435.1 Acidobacteria bacterium RIFCSPLOWO2_02_FULL_65_29
GCACCGCCACCGCCGCCCGTGCCCGACGCGCACGTGCTCAAGTTCACCGGCGACGGCCGCTACCTGATGACCATCGGCACGCCGGGGCAGAAGGACGGCCCCGACAGTCAGACCACGCTGAACCGTCCCGCGGCAATCGCGTACGACGCCGCGGCCAACGAGGTGTTCATCGCCGACAGCGGCAACCACCGCATCGTCGTCTTCGACGCAGACAAGGGCACTTACAAACGGCACTGGGGCGCCTACGGCGAGAAGGCGATGGCCGAAGGCGGCGGCGCCTACGATCCGAACGCGGCGACGCCCTCGCGGCAGTTCCGCGATGTCACCTGCGTCGAGATCGCGCGCGACGGCATGGTGTATGTCTGCGACAAGAGCAGCAACCGGATACAGGTGTTCGACAAGTCCGGCAAGTTCGTCAAGGAAGCCGTCATCGCCAAGAACACGGGCGGAGGAATCCTTGCCGGGAGCTTCGGCGTGCTCAACGCAGCCGGATCGGTGTGGGATGTGGCGTTCTCGAACGATCAGCCGCAGCGATATCTGTTCGTCGCCGACGGCATGAACAAGAAGGTCCGCATCCTGCAGCGCGACACGCTGGCCGAAGTCGGCGCGATCGGGAGCGGCGGCCGCTACCCGGGCCAGTTCCTCGTGGTCAACAGCGTGGCCGTCGATTCGCAGGGCAACCTGTACACAGGCGAAACGCACCACGGCAAGCGCGTGCAGAAGTTCACGCCCGGCAAGTAGGATTCTACGAGGAGAGATCGTATGAAACGAATGCGTAACCTTCTGATCGGTGCAACGCTCGTCGCGCTGTTTGCCGTGCTCGGCGCCGGACAGCATCTGCTCCAGCAGACCGCGCAGGCGCAGGCCGCCGGCGCCGTGATGGCGCCGAGGTTCGAAGTCGATCCCACGTTCCCCAAGCCGCTGCCCAACGGCATGTATCAGGGGCAGTCGATTGGTCTGTGGGTGGACACGCAAGACCACGTCTGGATCGTCCATCGCCCGGACGTGCTCGACGCGGCCGAGGGCGCGGCCCAGCAGACGCCGCCGACGGCGGAATGCTGCAAGAGCGCGCCGCCGATCCTCGAGTTCGATCCGGCGGGCAACCTGCTGAGGAGCTGGGGCGGAAAAGACGGCCCCGGCTTTCAGTGGCCCGACTCCAACCACGGACTCAACATCGACAACAAGGGCAACCTGTGGATGGGCGGCAACGGCGGGTCCGACGGCCACATGATCAAGTTCACCCAGGACGGGAAGTTCCTGATGCAGGTCGGCAAGAAAGGCGTGACGCGCAACAGCCTGGCGACCGACCAGTTCTTCCAGGTGGCCGAGATGTTTTTCCACGCGGCCTCGAACGAAGTGTTCGTCGCCGACGGCTACGGCAACAAGCGCGTGGCGGTCGTGGATCCCGATTCGGGCAAGGTCAAGCGCTTCTGGGGCGCGTACGGCAAGCCGCCCGACGATGCGGGTTCTCTCGCGCAGGGCGCCTACGATCCGACAGCCACCTACCAGCACTTCCGGGGGCCCGTTCACTGCGCCATGGTCTCGAACGACGGGCTGGTCTACGTCTGTGACCGCACGAGCAACCGGTTCCAGATCTTCAGGATCGACGGCACCTACGTGCGCGAGGTCTACACCCAACGCGATTCGCGCGGCGACGGATCGGTGTGGGACATCGACTTCTCGCGCGATCCGCAGCAGCGGTTCCTCTACGTGGCGGACGGCCGCAACCAGAAGATCCGGATCTTCGACCGCGCGAGCTTGACCGAGCTCACCACGTTCGGCAAGGGCGGCCACTATCCGGGCGAATGGTATTCATTGCACAACCTGTCGACCGACTCGAAGGGCAATCTGTACACCGTCGAGACCTACCAGGGCCGGCGGCTCCAGCGCTTCCTGTACAAGGGGCTCGCGCCGGTCGCGGGCAAGCAGACCGGCGTTGCCTGGCCGACGGGACAGTAGGACAGAAAGTGAAAAGTTAAAAGTCGAAAGTTAGAAGTTAGAAGTTAGAAATTAGACGTTGAAAGTCAGAGATTAGGGCAGATACGAAGTTGGGGCGGCCGACAGCGGCCGCCCCTTTTTTTATACAAGGGTTTCAGTACTCATGAGAATCATCGTTATCCTTGCACTGGTGTCCGCGTTCGCGGTCCTGGGCTGCTCGACCGCCTACGCGCAGCAGCCCGTGTCCGCGCAGGGGACCGCCGCGGTGGCGGCTGCTGCCGTGCGTCGCGCCGGCGCGTCGCGCACCGGCGAGGCGCCGACGATCGACGGCGTGCTCGACGAGCGCGTGTGGCAGGAGGCCACGCCGATCGACGACTTCGTGCAGGTCGAGCCGACCGAAGGGCAGCCCGCGACCGAGAAGACGGAAGTCCGACTGCTGTACACGTCCACGGCGATCTACGTCGGCGTCACGTGCTTCGACTCGGACCCGTCGAAGATCGTGACGACCGACTCGCGGCGCGATTCCGGGCTGAACGGCCAGGATTCGTTCCAGATGATCTTCGACACATATCACGATCGGCAGAACGGCTTCATCTTCGGCACCAATGCCGTCGGCATCCAGTACGACGCGCAGGTGCGCAACGAAGGCGAGACGCTGCGCGGCGGACCCCCCGGCGGTCTCGGCGGCGGCGGAGGCGGCGCCGGCGGGGCCGGCGCGGGCGTCAACGTGAACTGGGACGGCTCGTGGGACGTGAAGACGCGGGTGACCGAGACCGGGTGGACCGCGGAGTTCGCGATCCCGCTTCGGACGCTCCGCTACGGTCCGCCGCCGCAGGTCTGGGGCGTGAACTTTTCACGCGCCATCGAACGGAACCGCGAGTTCGTGTATTGGTCGCCGGTGTCGAGGATCTACACTCTCACTCGGCTGTCGTCGGCCGGGGAGCTGCGTGGCCTGGATGTGCCGGCGCCGCGCGATTTCAAGCTGATGCCCTATGCCGTCTCATCGGCCAACCGGAACTTCGCGAGCGCAACCGAAACCGATTACGACGGAGATGCGGACTGGGGTATCGACGGAAAGATCGGCGTCACGTCGAGCACGACGCTCGATCTGACGTACCACACCGACTTTGCCCAGGTCGAAGTCGACGAGCAGCAAGTCAACCTCACCCGCTTCAATCTCCTGTTCCCCGAGAAACGCCCGTTCTTCCTGGAAAACCGGGGGCTGTTTGCCGTCGGCCGGCCCGGCGAGATCGACTTGTTCTTCAGCCGGCGCATCGGCATCAGCGCCGCCGGTACCCTCCTGCCGATTCAGGGCGGCGCGCGCCTGACGGGCAAAGCGGGGGGCGTCAACGTCGGGCTACTCAATATGCAGACCGAGCGTGTCGGCGAGGCGCCGGCGAACAACTTCACGGCGGCGCGCGTGAACAAGGACCTGAGAAACCGATCGAGCCTTGGCGCGATATTTGTCAACCGGGAGGGCACAGGCACGCTGGCCGGCGACAACAACTACAACAGAACGTTCGGTCTGGACGGCAGGTACGGGATCGGCGAAGCCATCACCGTCAGCGGCTTCGCCGCACGGACGAAGACGCCCGGGGCGACGGGACGGCAGCACGCCTACAGCTCGGGCTTCGAGTTCAGGAATCGTCTCTACGAGTCCAACGTCAGCTACGCGGAGGTCGGTGAAGACTTCAATCCCGAGGTGGGCTTCCTCGAGCGGACAGATGGCTATCGACAAACGGGCGCCACTGTCCGAAGGCACGTGCGGACCGAAACGCTGGCCAGGCTGGGTATCCGCGAATGGGAGCCGCATGCCACCTACGAGAGCTACTGGGGATTCGATGGTTTCCAGGAAACGGCCTCGCTCCACGTCGACGGCCGGTTGGACTTCGAAAACGGGTACTCGATCACATCCACCGCCTTGAACGTCCAGTATGAGGGGCTGCGGAAGCCGTTCGAGGTCTACCCGGGCGTCGTCGTGCCAGCGGGGAGTTATCGAAGCCCGTATTTCATGAGCAATTCCAGTACCGATCGCCGGCGATGGATCTCTGGCTCGTTGAATTGCAACATCGGCGGCTTCCTGTCTGGGCATCAGACGAGCTGCGCTCCGTCCGTGACGATCCGGCAGGGAGGCAAGCTCACCTCGTCGTTTCGGTGGACGCGCAACGACATCGATCTCCCGCAGGGCGCGTTCGTGACCAACCTGGCGACCGCGCGGCTGACGTACAACTTCTCGACGCTCATCAACGCGTCGACGTTGATTCAGTACAACGACCGGACGCGCCGCTGGTCCACGAACCTCCGGCTCAACTGGCTGCGCACGGCCGCCACCGGCCTGTATATTGTTTACAACGACACGGAGGCGTTCAGCGGCCTCGGTCCGGTGAGCCGCGCGTTCATCATCAAGTACTCGCACATGCTGGATGTGCTGGACTGACTCACGTGGGGCTCCGCCCCACACCCCGGCTCGGTCGCTTGCGGGGACCCCTATGCCCCGCGCCGCTCCCTCGCAGGCGCGCCGTGCGCGCCTAACCCGTTATGCGGAACGAGTACAGAATTCTCGTTTCGACTAATAGGTTTCGAGTATTGACACCTGTTGATTGGCATCGTTAGCATCACGGTTCTGTAGGATGCTCCCGTGCAGTTGATCTCGGCTCGCTTGGTCGCGGTTCTTGGGGCGGTGTCTTTCGCGTTGATGGCGCTTGGCGCCGCCCAGAGCACGGAACCGCTCCCGGGCCGCGTGCCCTACGACCGCGCCTGCAAGGTGTGCCACGGCGAGGACGGCAGGGGGAACGCCGGACCTCGCCTCGTCCCATTCACAATGGACGCCGACGAGTTGTTGATCAGAGTGCGAGAAGGCGGCGGCGAGATGCCGCCTATTTCAGAAAATCGCGTCAGTGACGACGAGGTCAAACAGATCGCGGCATACCTCACCTCGCTGACTCCGCCGAACGAGTCCGCCGGCGCCGCCGAGCCGCCCGCCCTCGCCGCGCGATGACGCGCTGCGGCCTCGCCAGGGCGCTATTTCCGAGAGGAACCTGTATGAAGCGGGTCCTGTTCGTGCTCGGCCTGGTCCTTCTCGGATCGCTGCCCGTGCTCGTGGCCCAGCGAGGCGAGCTGTCCCGCCAGGTCGAGTGGTTGTACTACGGCGGCGACCCCGGAAACATGAAGTACTCGACGCTGACCGACGTCGGTCCGTCCAACGTCAACCGGCTGCAGAAAGTCTGGGAATGGAAGCATTGGGAGACGCCGATGAAGGAGTACGGCACCGTGCCGGGCTTCTTCGAGGCGACGCCGCTCATGATCGACGGCGTGCTCTACGTGACGACACCGTATAACAGTGTGGCGGCGCTCGACGCCGAAACGGGCAAGGAGCTCTGGCGGTTCGACGGCGAGGCGTACAAGCTGGGACAGGTGCTCTCGGGAAGCGGCTACAAGCTGCGCGGGACTTCGTTCTGGCGCGACGGCAACAACCTCCGCATCTTCCTCAACAGCCGGCAGCGCCTCTTCATGCTCGACGCGAAAACCGGCAAGCCCGTGGCGTCGTTCGGCACGAACGGCGAAGTCTCGCTGACCGACGGCCTGCAGCGCGTCGCCGAGGCCAAGCACTACACGCAGAGCTCGCCGCCCGTGATTTACAAGGACCTGGTCATCATGGGCAGCCAGATTCCCGATCGGGTGCAGATCGCCGATCCGGTCGGCTACGTCCAGGCCATCAACGCCCGCACGGGAAAGCGCGCGTGGACGTTCTCGGTCATCCCACAGGCGGCCGGCGACCCCGGCGCCGAAACCTGGGACGGGGAATCGTGGCGCACGCACGGCCACGGCAACGTGTGGGCGCCGATGGCCCTCGACGAAGCCCGCGGTCTCATCTACCTGCCGACGACGACGCCGAGTAGCGACTTCTACGGCGGTAACAGGCCCGGCGCCAACCTGTTCGCCGAGTCGCTCGTCTGCCTCGACGCGAACACGGGGAAGATCAAGTGGTACTTCCAGGCCATTCACCACGGTCTGTGGGACTGGGATTTCCCGGCGCCGCCCAACCTCATCACCATCACCGTGGACGGCAGGCGAATCGATGCCGTGGCGCAGGTGAGCAAGCAAGGCTTCACGTACGTGTTCGATCGCGAGACGGGCAGGCCCGTCTGGCCGATTGTCGAGCGGCCCGTGCCGACCGATACCGACGTGCCCGGCGAGAAGCCGTTTCCGACGCAGCCGTTTCCCACGAAGCCGCCGCCCTTCATCGGCCAGGGCGTCACGCTCGAGGACGCGAACAACCTGACGCCGGAAATCCACAAGATGGCGCAGGAGCAGATGAAGAAATTCCGCATCGGTCCGATCTACACGCCGCCGTCGCTGGTGGGCACGATTCAGCGGCCGTCGGCGGGCGGCGGCGCGAGCTGGGGGGGCGCCGCGTTCGATCCGGAGATCCAGTACCTCTACGTCCGCGCGTCGCACTCGCTCAGCGTGAACCGGGTCGCGAAGAACACCGGCTCCGACGCGCTCGTCCAGGTGGACTACTCGAACATGTTCGCCCGCGGCGGCGGCGGGCCGTCTGCCAACTTGCCCGGGGGCATGCCCCTGCTCTCGCCGCCCTACAACGTGCTGACCGCCTACGACATGAGCAAGGGCGAGATAGCCTGGCAGTCGCCCGTGGGCGAGGGGAGTCCGACCATCCGCAACCACCCGCTGCTCAAAGGCGTCACGCTGCCCGATCGGCTCGGCGGACCCTCGTCGCGCGGCGGGGCGATGGTCACCCGAAGCGGCCTGGTGTTCATCGGCGGCGGCGACAAATATTTCTACGCGTTCGACAAGAAGACCGGCAAGGAAATCTGGCGCGCGCCCATTCCGTACGAGGAAACCGCAGTACCGATGACGTACCGGACGCGCTCCGGCAAACAGTTTGTGATCATGGCCACGGGCGAGAGCACCGACAACGCGCTCGTTGCCTTTGCGCTCGGCGGTCAATAGCGTCGGACCGTCGACTATGGACAGCTACAGAAGTGTTCAAGACGTGTAGTGCAGGTCTTCAGACCTGCACGCGTGCGCCGCCGTAAGCAGGACTGAAGTCCTGCACTACACGCCGGCGCAAATCGCTCCGGGTCAACAGTCGACTTCGAAGGGTTCAACGATGAAACGGCTCGCATGCGTCGTTGACGGGCGGTCGCCGGTGCCGCTGCGAGCACTGGCGATGCTCTGTGCCTGGAGCGGGGTCATCCTCCTGTCGGCGGCGCCAGCCGCATCTCAGGCTCAGAATCCCTCTCAGCCGGGAACACGGCCCGACGAGAGTCTCATTATCAACGTCCCTGCCACGGCGCCGTGGACCGATACGGGTGTCACGGTTCGCGCGGGCGATCGGCTGGAGATTCGGGCCTGGGGCACCGCCCGCTTCGGCGACGATGGCGTCGGGCGCGGTGTGACGCCGAACGGCCTTGGACGCGGCGGCGAGTGTTCCTTCGTGGTGACCGACAGCCGCGTGCCTGCGCACGCGCTCGTCGGGAACGTGGCGCCGCAGATCACGTTTGACGGACTCGGATTTCTGGTGGGCGCACGCTGGAACGGAGCGGTGCCGGTAGCGGGCAGCACGGCGCCCGAGGGGCGGCTCTTTCTGGGATTCAATCACGGTGCGATGCTGTGCGACCGCTCGGGCTATGACTCATGGGCGTTCCGCATCAACAACTCCGGCGCGTTCACCGTCGAGATCGCGATCTTGCGGCGTCGCTAGTGTCGGGGAGATTGACCCACGACGAAAAACGCAAAGCGCGCAGAGAACGCAGAGCAGCCTATTCGATAGACTCCGCGGACTCTGTCCCTCGGCAAGCTCGGGGCATCCTGAGCTTGTCGAAGGATGCGGTCTCCGCGTTGATCGTCGAGGTCAAAAGTTGAACGCCGAAGGTGCTCGGCGCCATCGATTGTCGACGGGCGGGGGCACTTCGCCTCTAGAATACCTCGAGGTACATGTGACGAGGACACGCGTGGCGGCCCTGGCGCTGTTCATCTCGTGCGGCGTGCCGTCATCCGCTCTCGCCATCAACTCTCAGGACATCTCTCGAGACTACATCGTCACGGCCTGGGGATCGCCCGACGGGTTGTCCTCGGGCACGGTCTGGGCGATCACGCAGGACGCGGCCGGCTATCTGTGGCTCGGCACCGATATGGGATTGGTGCGGTTCGACGGGGTTCGATTCTCCCGCTGGTTGTCGTTTGGATCGGCGCAGTTGCCGCGCGCGCCGATTCGGTCGCTGTGCGCGGCGCGAGACGGCAGTCTGTGGGTTGGCTTTGGCGCCTCGAAAGGCGTGAGCCGCCTGCGGGACGGCCAGGTGCAGAACTACTCCGAGCAGGACGGCATGCCGCCGAGCGACGTGACGGCACTCGTCGAGGGCCCGAACGGCTCGATATGGGCTGCAGGTAGTTCAGGTCTCCTCACGTTCACCGGTGAACGATGGGAGCAGTGGCAGCCGGGGCACGGTCTGCCGTCCGGACCGATGTACAGCGCCTCGGTCGATCGAGACGGCGGTCTCATCGTCGGGACGTCTTCCGGCGTCTTCCGCAAGCGGGCCGCCCAACAGGACTTCGAGCCGGTCGAGATTCTCGATGGCAACGTATCGATCGCCGACTTTTCGAGAGTATTCGGTGGCGACGTCGTGCGCGCGGTTGTCGAGGACCGGGAAGGCAACATCTGGGTGACCGATCCGATTCAAGGCTTCCGCGGCATCCATGACTGGCAAGAGTCGACGGAAAAGGGGAGAGGGGCGGCCCTGCTGAGCGACAGCAAGGGAAACCTGTGGGTCGGCACGTGGGCCCAGGGGCTGTGGCGCGTCACGCGCGATGGGCCGAGTGGCGGTCTCGAGATTGCTCGCGCGGCCGGATTCGAGAGTCTGGTGGGCGATCAGGTTCGCTCCCTGCTACAGGACCGCGAGGGGAACATTTGGGCCGGCACGCTCGATGGATTGCAACGCCTCTCTCCCAAGAAGGTCGCCTCGATCACCAACGTCGGCCTGATCGGCGGAGTCGGCGTCACACCGGGCGGCAGCGTCTGGCTCCATACGTCAGACGACCACTTCGAGGTCAGGGACGGCCGCATCCGTCAGCACGACGAGCTGCGCAGCTATACGCGAACGCTCTTTCGAGGATTCGACGTCGACAACTCGGGGACCGTGTGGGTCTCCACGCGTAGCGAGCTGTTGTTCATCGACGGAACCCGGACGGGCAGGGTCGATCTCAGCAGCGCGGGCCCGCTCCGTTCGATCAATACGATCGCCTCGGACCGCGACGGCGGCGTCTGGCTGAACGATCTCGAGAAGGGCCTGCTGCACTGGACACGCGATCGCGTCGAGACGTCGCTGCTGCCGACCGAGCTGCGGCGGGCGCGCATCGAGATCATCTACGTCGATCGCGCGGCCCGCACCTGGTTGTCGTTCACCGATGGGCGCGTGGCGACGATCGATCAGGACGACGGGGTGGAGATCCACGACGTCGGCGAATCCGCCGGCGTCTACCGAGCGATCTATCAGGATGCGCAGGGGATCGTCTGGCTTGGCGGCAGCGAGGGCCTGACCCGGTACCAGGGCGATCGCTTCACCACGCTGCATCGGACCGAAGCGTTTCCAGCGGATTCGATCTCGGGAATCGTGCAGGACGAGGCCGGGTTTCTCTGGCTGGGCACGGCCTCAGGCATTATCCGCATTGCCACCGCCGATTTCGATCGAGCGGTTACCGCTCCTTCTTCGGGGCTGCGTCACGGCTTCTACGACACGTCGGACGGGATCGCCGGCACCCCGCGATCGTTCGGCAAGCAGGGTGCCGCGCGGGCGCCGGACGGCCGCTTGTGGTTCGTGACGAGCCGGGGCGTGTCCATCCTGGATCCCCGTGTGCTGTCCGGGACCCCGACGATCGCGCCTGTGGGGATCGAATCGGTGATCGCCAACGGACGGCCGATGGAGGCGCGGGCCGGGATGTCATTGCCGGCCCGAACCGAACGGCTCGAGTTCGACTATGGCATGCCGACGTTGACCTCGCCGCTCAAGACGCGCTTTCGGTACCGGCTCGAGGGCGTCGACACCGATTGGGTGCTGGCGGGCGCGCGACGGCAGGCGTTCTACACGGGCGTGGCGCCCGGCCGGTACCGCTTTCATGTGATGGCGGGCAACAGTGATGGCGAGTGGGCCCAGCCGGGCGCGGCGCTGATGCTCTCGGTGGAGCCGGCGTTCTACCAGACGACCTGGTTCCTGCTGGGCAGCGCCCTGGCCCTGGTCGCCATCGTCGGCTCGACATGGCGGCTGCATTTGCGGCGGGTTCGCAAGCAGTTCGCGATCGTTCTTGGCGAGCGCGTCCGGTTGAGCCGCGAGATTCACGATACGCTGCTGCAGAGCCTCGTGGGCGTGGCGCTGCAGTGCGACGCGCTGGCGAACGATCTCGAGCCGTCGGCGACGTCGACCAAGGATCAGTTCTATCGGCTGCGCCGGGATGTGGAAGATCATGTCCGCGAGGCGCGGCAAGCCATCTGGAATCTGCGCTCGCCGATGCTCGACCGCCGCGACTTGGCCGCGGCGCTCGGTTTCGTCGGCCGCCAGGCGGTGGCCGGGAGCGAGGTCGATCTCGCGGTCGTCGTCGAAGGCCGGCCTCGTCCGTGCGCCGAGGCGATCGAGGGACAGTTGCTGCGCATTGGACAGGAAGCGGTGATCAACGCGGTCCGCCATGCATCGGCCACGAGGATCAACGTCGAACTGCACTATCTGGACGACGCCGTCCTCCTGCGCATCAACGATGACGGTCGCGGGTTCATTCCCGAGAGCATCGTGGCTGGCGCCGACGCGCACTACGGCCTGTTGAGCATGCGTGAGCGCGCCGAGACCGTGGGCGGCCAATTCCGCATCTCCAGTCAGCCCGGTCATGGCACGACAGTGGAGGTGTCTGTACCGGTTGCAGTCGCGGAGTCGCGCGCCCATGCCTAGCCGGCGAATCCGGGTCCTCTGCGTCGACGACCACCGCATCGTGCGGGAGGGCATCGCGCTCATCATCAAACGGCAGGCCGACATGCAGGTCGTCGGACTCGCCGCCACCGGCGAGGAGGCCGTCGAGCTCTTCAAGAGCTGTCAACCAGACGTCACGCTCATGGACCTGCGCCTTCGCGCGATGAGCGGCGTCGAAGCGATCCGTGCGATCCGGCGGATCGATGACTCGGCCCGCATCGTCGTGCTCACGATGTATCAGGGCGACGAAGATATCTATCGGGCGCTCGAGGCGGGGGCCACCACCTACTTGTTGAAGGATACGCTCGCCGACGATCTGATTCAGGTCATCCGTGACGTCAGGGCCGGCAAGCAGACGCCGGTGATCCCGGAAGTCCAGGCTCGCCTCGCCGAGCGGTCCGTCCGGCCGGAGTTGACGCCACGCGAAATCGAGATTCTGAACCTGATATCCCAGGGCATGCAGAACAGGGAGATCGCCACCTCCCTCGGCATCAGCGAAGCGACCGCGCAGGTGCACGTGAAGAACATCCTCGCCAAGCTCGACGTCCGGCACCGGACCGCCGCGCTCAACGTCGCGCTCAGACGAGGGATTGTGCATATTGGATGAAATTGAGAATCAAGAATTCGGAATTGAGAATGCGCGCCACCACGCCAATGGACCGTCGAGCCGTCGCGTCACAGACCGTCTCTTTCGCGATGTTGGTCGCCGTCGCCATGGCGTTGGGAGCACTGGTGCGTCCCACGGCTCACGCGGCGGCCGCCGTCGGATGCCAGGAACTGGCGGCGCTCTCGGTTCCGGGCGCAACGATCACCGCTACGCAGGTCGTGGCAGCCGGCGCGTTCGCGCCGGCGGGTGGCGGGCGCGGGGCCGGGCGGGGCGGCGCCTCGCCGTTCGCACGCCTGAGCTTCGCCTGCGTCGCTGAATCGATGGCGCCGAACAGCCGGGAGTAGGCCTGCCGCGGAGCTCTCGGGCGTCACTTCCGATGCGCACGCTCGTCGGCCGCCTCCTGAAAGGCCTCGTGAACGGCTTGTGCGGTGTGCCGCCATTGGAATCGCCGGGAGCGTTCCAGGCCCCGCCGGCCGATAGTTTCGGCAAGGCTGTCGTCGCTCAGCACGCGGTCGAGGGCGGCCACAATGGATTCCGCGTCTTCCGGAAAGATGAGAATGCCCGCGTCGCCGACCAGCTCGGGCAACGCCCCACGACTGGCCGCAATCACCGGAATCCCGAGCGACATCGCTTCGAGCACCGGCATCCCAAAACCCTCCTCATAGGAAGGCAGCACCAGCAACCGGGCATCGGCATACACGCGGTGACGGTCGTGCTCGCTCACGTAGCCAAGGTACTCCACGTGCCCGACAAGAGGCGGACGCGCAATGGCGTCGAGCCACGGTTGCGCTTCAGGGCCCGCCCTGCCTGCCAGGACGAGCTTGGGCACGTTCGGACGCCTCGCGAGTAGCCTGCCGTAAGCCTCCAACAACCCGTCCACGTTCTTTCTCGGTTCGAGCGTGCCCATGAACAGGGCGTACCCGCCAGTCGCGAAGCGGCCTGGAACTGGATCGCGCCACTCGGGCGTACCCGGCGGGCAGACAACAACACGTTGGCGCGGTACGCCCAGATGATCGACCACTTCGGCAGCCGTGTACTGCGATGGGACGATGACGCGGCTGGCGCGGCGGGCATGCGGGCCGGCCAGCCGCGGGTAGTCGCGCCGGATCTCGCGCTGCGTGCGCTCGGGATGGCGCAGGAAGTCGAGGTCGTGAACCATCACCACCTGCGCGGCGTGCCGCGTGGGCAGCAGCAGCGGATGCGGTGAGAAGGCGACGTCGTACCGTCGGTGGGTGACCAGCTCAATGGACGGCCATTCGAGGCGGTGCCAGGCGAAGTTCAGCACGCTGACCGGAAACAGGTGATCGGACACACGCGCCCCCGGGCAGGCGGATGCCGCCCCCGGCTCGGGACGGTCCTTCCAGGAACTAGTGAAGAGGGTCAGCGAATCGTCAGGGTACCGGAGGGCCAGGGCCCGGGCCGTCTGGTGAACATATTCCCCGACGCCCGAGCGGGCGCGGAGGGCCGGACGGTAGTCCACGATTATCCGCATTCAGTAGATGGGGCGACCCGTCGCGAACAGGCAGACGAACAACGCGAGGAAGAGCGACGCGCCGATGAGGATCGCCTCATGCAGGCGCGGCGACTTGAAGCTGCCGACGAGCATGAAGGCTGGAAAGAGGGTGGCCGAGTAACGTCCGACGCCCTCGAGCGCGTTGCTGCTGAGCGGTACCAGCAGACTGGCAAGAACATACGCGCCCATCGCCACGCCGAGCCGTTTGAAAATCGCAGGAGTGAGGGCCAGGAAGATCAGCGCGGCGATGCCATGGAACAGACGGAACGGTGCCATCGTCGAGACGAAGAAGTAGTCGTAGAACCCGTAGTTGACGAGCCGCGCGATCATCTTGAGGAGCTGCTGCCACGGCGGGAACCCAAGCGAGTAGCCCCAGTGCGCCTGTGCGGACAGCCACCCCAGCGGGTCACCTGAAAGCGTATATACGTAGGCGCCGTAGCCGGCCAGCGCGACGGGGATCGGCAGCAGGCCGGCGAATCGGATCGAGAGCACGCGTACCGCGGGTCGCCCTCCAAGCGCGAGCAGCGCGAGCGGCAGCCCGATGAGGATCCCGTTCGGTCGTGCGAGCGTCGCGAGCGCGCCCCAGATGCCGGCTCGCCACCAGTGTCCGTCGTACGCGCGGCTGACCGCGAGCACGCTTGCCAGCAGGAAGACCGATTCCGCGTAGACGCGCGTGAAGAAGAGCGAGAATGGAAATATCGCCAGGTAAAGCACCGCGCGGCGCGCGACCTCGCGGTCGCCGAACAGGTGTTGCGTGAACCTGTGGACCGCCAGCAGTGCCAGGGCGAACGCTATGCACGAGACGACAATCCCCGCAACCCAGATCGCCTTGTCGGTCCCGCCGAAGGGCCAGGCGACGGCACGCATCAGCATCGGGTACAAGGGGAAGAAGGCAATACTGCTCTGACCGTCGGCGTTGAAGTAGTAGCCGCGGCTCGCGATATCGAAGTACCAGCCTGAATCCCAAGCGGCAAAAATTTGCGCGAACTTCTCGCGCTTGAACGGCATCGCGAAGTCGCGCGCGCTGTAGGGCGCGAAGAGCAGGTTCGCGATGAAGGCGATGGAGAAGCTCGCCGCGCGCGTGGCGACCAACGCGAACGTCACATCCACGACCGCAGGAGAGATGTGTATCCGGTTGAGCGCCATCGTCCAGACCGGCGCCAGCGGCTGGACCGGTCGCCGTGCCATCTCCAGGAGCCAGGAGCGCGTGCCGAGCGCGAGGCGCAGCGGAATCAGGATCACCAGAGTGAGAATGGGCTTTTCGGCCTGATGGAGGCTCACGACGCCCAGATCGACGCCGCCCGTCACGAAGATCACGACGAGCCCTAGAGCGTAGGTCGCGATGAGCAGGTCAAGCACAAAGGCCATCGACCGACGGATGGACGATCCCATACCCTCGCCGGCGCCAGCCTCCGGTCCGATGATGTGCCGCGTCCCGGAGCCATCGGGCATCATGAGGGCGTATTATCGCGCTTTCCCCCTTTCACCACTCAGGTTGACGAACCTCCCGTGGGATCGAACGCGATTATGGGCTGATTAAGTAGACGGCTCAACGCTGGCCACGCGCAGCCGGTAACCGGCGCGCGCGAGAGCATCCAAACGATTGGAATGGAGTCTGGCGGGCGCGTCACCCTGCCTGTTTTCAGGGATGCGGTAGGGGCTGGCGTGGATTACATTTCGGTGACAGACGGTCCCTCGCCGCCGTGTCTGTCGAGCGCGCGACGGGCTCCTCTTGGACGAATTGGGAGGCGGAGGATACGAAGCCGAGTCCACTCGATGTGCCCGGTGATACCGTGGAAGTAAGGAGGCTCTCATGCGTCGTTCTGTGACGATCCTTGGGTTGTTCGTCGCGTGTTCGTTCGCCGCGGCGGCGGCCGCGCAGCAAGGCGGCTCGGCCATTCGAGGCCGCGTCACCGATGAACAGCAGGGCGTGCTCCCCGGCGCCGCGGTTGTGGTCACGCACGCCGAGAGTGGCACGATCCGCGAGACGACGACCGGTCCGGACGGGTCCTACCTCGTTCCTGGCCTAATCCCCGGCCCGTACCGGATTCAGGTGGAGCTCGCGGGCTTTAGCAGGCTCGTGCGGGAAGACATCGTGCTGCGCGTCGGCACGACGCTGCAGCTCGACCTGAGCCTTCGCGTCGGCGCCGTGCAGGAGAGCCTGACGGTCACGGCCGTTGCCCCGCAGGTCGATCTGACCTCCGCGCAGGTCGGCGGCAACGTGTCCGCGGCGGAGATCGCGGAGCTGCCGTCGGTCAATCGCAACTTCACGGCCTTCGTGGGGCTGCTGCCCGGCGTGGTGTACAACCCGTCGGCCACGGGCTCGGACAGCGTCACCATCAACGGCCAGCACGGAGCCGGGGTGCAGTACCTGATGGACGGCGGGAGCAACAACGACGACCTGCGCGGGGGCGGCGCGGGCGCCCAGACACGTACCGCGATGGAGGCGATCCAGGAATTCCAGGTCGTGACGGGCCAGTTCGATGCCGAGTTCGGCGCCGCCACCGCCGGCGTCGTCAACGCCGTGACCAAGCAGGGCACCAACGCCGTCCGCGGCAGCGCCATTGGCTACTACAGCGACGCGAGCTTGACGGCCCCGGACTTCTTCGTCGAGCAGCAGAACCTCGAGAAGCCGGACACGAGCAAGCAGCAGTGGGGCGGCACGATCGGCGGCCCGCTCGTCCGCAACAGAGCCCACTTCTTCGGCAGCTTCGAGCGCCTGGCTCTCCATGAAGGCCACAGCCGCGTCTACGCGACGCGGCCGGACAAGAGCTTCTCGGGGGTGGAAAAGACGAACTCCTGGGACTACCTGGGACGTGTGGATCACCAGTTGAACAGCAACCACAACTATTCCGTGCGGTTTCTGTGGGATCACCAGCCGAACTACGACCAGGCCCTTGGCAACGGCACGAAGGATACCTATTACATCGAGATCGACAACGACAAGACGCTGGTGGGCACCTACAACTGGGTCATCGGCGGCACCAAGCTGAACACGGTGCGGGCCTCGTGGGTATTCGAGAAGCCCGATCGAGGTTCAACCCTCTATCTGGAAACCAAAGACTATACGCAGGCGCCGCCCACGCTGCAATACGTCAGCTTCTACGATCAGACCGGCAATGAACAAGCGGACGTTCGAACCATGAAGGTCTACGGGCTCGACGACACCTTCTCGTGGTTCATCCCGGGCCGAGGAGGCAGCCACGATCTGAAGTTCGGCGCGCAGTACCAGTTCGGTTCGCACCTGCGCGAGGATCAACGCTCGACGCAAGGGGTCTTCACCTTTCCGACCGACCGGGATTTCAACTCGGCCGATCCGTCGACGTATCCCGAGCGACTGACCATCCGGGTGCCGCAGTCACTGTCGCTGCTGTCCACGACGCACTCGATGGGATTCTACGGGCAGGACAAGTGGCAGGTCACCCCGAAACTCACGGTGAGCCTCGGCCTGCGCTACGATCTCCATATCTCTCCGGTAGACAACCGCGTGAACCCGTTCTTTTCGGATCCGAGCGCGTATGCGACCGACAAGAACAACCTTCAGCCTCGTACGGGCTTCGCCTACAACATGGACGGGAAGACGGTCGTCCGGGGCGGCTACGGCCTGTTCTATGAGAAGCAGTGGATCGAGCGCTTCGAGCCGTATGGTCAGAACTCTGTCTTCAGAGATTCCTTCGAAGCCCGGTTCCCGGTCGATCGAGCCGACCCCGGTCCGAGCAACGGGCGGCTCCCGACCGACCCGCTGCTCGTCAACGGACCGATCCTGAACCGTAGCCTGATCACCCAGCTCTTCCCCCCTGGCAGCCTGGCGCGGAACACCGGCACCGTCTTTCTCGACACGCCCGATCGGATCCTCGGGTCCCAGCATCAGGTGTCGATCGGCTACGAGCGCCAGATCTTGCAGCAGTTGTCGTTTGGGGCCGATTACGTCCACATGTGGAACCGCAACCGGCCGATCACGTACAACCTCAATCCGGGGCTCCGGGCCAACACGAGCCGGACGGGGGCAATCACCCGCGTCGATATCCGGGGGATCGCGAACCAGCTGGGGCTGTCTCCATTCTCGACTAACGTCTTCATCAGGGAATTCAACGCCGAGTCCCAGTACGACGGGTTCAATGTCCAGCTCGAGAAGCGTTTCTCCAACTACTGGGGAGCACGAGCGTCATATGCCCTTGGCTACGGCCGGGGCAACACGACCGGAGTGCATACGGCCGCCAACAACTTCCAGGTCCTGGAGGAGCGGAATCTCGATCTGAATGAGGGCCCGACCGACTTGGACCGGCGGCACGTGGTGACGCTGAGCGGCCGTGTGGAAGCGCCATGGATTCCCGGCCTGAACACGTCGGCGATCGTCCGATTCCTGAGCGGCACACCGTTCACGATCTTCGACAGCTCGTTCGATGTGGATCGCAACGGCATCCTGGTGGATCCACTGGCGCCCGGGACGTATAGTGGCCAGGGCGAAAACGGGATCACCGTCGACAACGACGGCGGTCGCAACGGCGCCGTGGGGCCGGGCTTCGCCCAGCTCGATCTTCGGATGTCGTATCGCGTGCGGCCGGGTCAAGGACGGACGTTCGACTTCTACGGCGAGCTGTTCAACCTCACCAACCGCGTGAACTTCAACAATCCGACCGGCGACCGGCGGTCCGGGAACTTCCTCATCCCGACCTCGCTCAGGGGGGGCGGGTTCCCGAGGCAGTTCCAGATCGGCGCGCGCTTCGGGTTCTAAATGTGGATTGCGAAATTAAGAATCAAGAATTCGGAATTAAGAATGCGCTCGACGAATTCTGAATTCTCAATTCCCAATTCCTATTTCGCAACGCTCTCTAAGACAGCGCATCCGTACGACGAAAACCGCAGAGCGCGCAGAGACCGCAGATCAACCAATAAGTTGAACTTTCTGTGATCTCGGCGCCCTCTGCGGTGATCGTCTTGGTCGTCATTCGGCAATGTGCTCTCACTTCCCACTTCTGACTTCTCACTTCTAACTTCAGGTTGCTGGCTTTTTCAGCAACCTGCTGGAGGGAGCAGCCGTGCACCCGAGAACGATCGGCTTCGCTGTCGGTGTCATGCTCGCGGCCATCGGCGCGGTCGTTGGCGCACAGAGCGCGGTCACGACTCCGGCCGCGCATTTTGGCTTCGAGCTCGGCGGCGACGGCCACTACGCGATGTGGGGCCAGACTGCCGCGTATTTCGAGAAGCTCGACAGGGAATCCGATCGGGTCGAGACCCGCGTGCTCGGCAAGAGCACGCTCGGCCAGCCGTTTCTCCTCGTCACCATCTCGTCTCCCCAGAATCTGGCGAAGGCCGCGCGCTACAAGGACATCGCGCGGCAGCTCGCCGACCCGCGCGGCCTGACGCCGCAGCAAGTCGACGCGCTGGCCAGAGAAGGCCGCGCCGTCGTGCTCGTGACGCTCGGGCTCCATTCGACCGAAGTGGCCTCGTCGCAGATGGGGCCGCTCATGGCCTATCGGCTGGCGACGAGCAACGACGAGCGGGTCAGGACGATTCTCGACAACACGATCTTCCTGCTGATTCCCGGCTTCAATCCCGACGGGCAGGACATCGTCGGCGAGTGGCTGAAGAAGTCGGCTGGCACGCCGTACGAGGGATCGGGACCGCCCGAGCTGTACAGCGCGTACGTCGGGCACGACAACAATCGCGATGGCTACATGCTGTCGCAGGTCGAGTCGCGGCACTGGGCGAAGGTCGCGTATCACGAGTGGTATCCCCAGGTGTACATGGACGTGCACCAGATGGGCAGCTACGGCTCGCGGATTTCCATCCCGCCGAAGTACGATCCGATCAATCCGAACGTCGATCCACTGGTGTGGCGCGGTTCGCAGCTGCTGGGCGGCGCGATGGGTACAGTGCTCGAGGCCGAGAACGTCACCGGCGTCGAGTCGCAAGTGCACTTCGACGCCTGGTTCATGGCGTCGTTCCACACGATCACGAACCAGCTCAATATTCCGGGCTTTCATACCGAGAGCGCGAGCGCGAGGCAGATTTGGCCGCTCTACATCCATCCACAGCAGTTGCAGCCCGCGTCGAGGGGCAGGCCGGAGTACAAGGCCCAGATGACGTTTCCCCATCCGTGGCCCGGGGGATGGTGGCGGCAGGGCGATATCGTCCGGCAACAGGAGATCTCGACGCTCGCCCTCGTCGAGGCCGCGGGACGATATCGCGAGATGTTCCAGAAGAACCGCGCCATCTCGGCGTCGCGCCAGGTCGAGCGCGGCGCGACCGAGGCGCCCTACGCGCACGTGATCCCGTTGCGGCAGCACGATCCGGGGACGGCGATGAAGTTCGTTTCAACGCTGATGTTGTCGGGGGTTGAGGTTCATCGAGTGGTCGACGGCTTCTCGACAAGTGGAAGAGTCGTCGAGGCGGGCGATCTGATCGTTCGGCTCGACCAACCGGCGCGCGCGCTGGTGAAGTCGCTGATCGAACCTCTGATCTATCCCGACAATGACTGGACGCGTCGGCGCGACGGCTTTCCCCTCCGGCCGTACGACATGGCGTCGTTCACCCTCGGCGACCACATGGGCGTGGAATCGTTTGGCGTGGTCGAGAAGCTCACCGCGAAACTCGAGAAGCTCTCGATGCCGCCGAAGCTGACGGGAAAGATTTCCGGATCGGGCGCTGCGGGCTGGCTGCTGACGCCGACCTGGAACGATAGTTTCCGGGCCGTCAACCGCGTGCTCAAGGCGGGAGGCGCGGTGCACCGGCTTCAGCATCCGCCCGAGCCGTGGGCGCCGGGCACCTTCTGGATCCCCGCCGGTGGTTCAACCAATGCGTCCACCGTGCAGGCGCTGGCGAACGAGCTCGGCCTGCCGTTCACAGCCGTGGCATCCCCACCCGTCTCCCGGGCGTGGCGGCTGAGGCCGTTGCGCGTCGGTCTGTATCGACGCTATCTCGGCGGCAACATGGACGAAGGATGGACGCGCTTCCTCTTCGACAACTGGGAATTTCCGTACGCGCGCGTCGAAGCGGACGAGATCAGATCCGGCGGCCTCAATGCCCGCTACGACGCCATCGTGTTTGCCGACGACGACCTTCGTTCAATCCTGGGCGCCGAGCCGCGAGAGCAGGCGCCGCCCGTGTATGCGAACGCGGAACTACCGGCCGAATTCCGCAAGGGCGTTGGCGAGGCCGGCGTGCAGGCCCTGAAGGAGTTCGTCCAGAACGGCGGGTCGCTCGTGCTGCTCGACGGCGCGACGGCGCTCGCCACCGAACGGTTCGGGATTCCCGTGAAGAACGTGCTGGCGGGCCTGTCGGCGCGGGACTTCTTCGCCCCCGGCTCGACGCTCAGGGTGTCGGTCGACAACTCCCAGCCGCTGGGCTACGGCATGCCGAAGAACGCGCTGATTCTGTTCTTCGACAGCGCGGCCTTCGACATCGGCAACTCCCTGTCGAACGACCGTATCTCGGTGGTGGCGCGCTACGGCGACCGCGACCTGCTCCGGGGTGGCTGGCTCGACGGCGAGAAGCACCTCGCCCAGCAGGCCGCCTTGCTCGACGTCGGCTACGGCAGGGGGCACCTCGTCCTCGTCGGTTTCCGCCCGCAAAACCGTACGCAGACCCAGGGGACCTTCAAGGTGCTGTTCAACGCCCTGTATCAAGCTGGGGCGACCGAGGTCGCGCCGGGCGGTTTCTAGGGTCTGCGGCTCCCTGTTTCCGGGGAGGCGGCGAGTCGTATCCGCCTTTTATACTCAACACTTTGCGGCATCCGATCGCGTAGAATTGAGATTATCCCGTTATCGTCCTGCGATGGAGATTCGAATGCGGTTGATCAGGAGCGCGACGCTGCTGG
>MEKT01000039.1:66870-68492 GCA_001767435.1 Acidobacteria bacterium RIFCSPLOWO2_02_FULL_65_29
GGCGCCGACACCCGCGTCGCATCAGGCCGTGTTCAGTCGGTACTGCGTGACGTGTCACAACCAACGGCTCCGTACGGCCGGACTGGCGCTCGACGTTCTGGACGCCACCAAGCCGCAAGCCAACGCTGATGTCTGGGAGAAAGTGGTCGCGAAGCTGCGGGCCGCGTCCATGCCACCGCCGGGAATGCCGCGGCCCGACGCGGCGACGTATTCCGCCGTCGCGGGCTGGCTGGAGACCGAGCTCGATCGCGCGTGGGCGGCCAATCCGAATCCGGGCCGGACGAGCGCCGTCCATCGTCTCAATCGCACCGAGTACAACAACGCGGTTCGCGACCTGTTCGCGATCGACCTCGACGTGAAGCGCCTTCTGCCCGGCGATGAGACGGCCGACGGGGCCTTTGACAACTACGCCGACGCGCTCACGATCTCGACGGCCCATCTGGAGCGGTACCTGTCGGTGGCGCGTCAGGTGACACGCCAGGCGACGGGGTTGCCGCCTTCGAGTGCCGGACTGGCGACGTTCGAGATTCCCTTGCACGTGCTGCAGGACGACCGCGAGAGCGAAGACCTGCCGTTCGGCTCTCGCGGGGGCCTTGCGATTTCGCATTACTTTCCGGTCAGCGGCGAGTACCTGATCAAGATCAGTCTTCGACGGCAATATCAGGACTACATCATGGGGATGGGCTGGCCGCAGCAGCTCGACCTCCGTCTCGACGGCAAGCTGTTGAAGCGGTTCACCGTCGGCGGCGAAGCCCCCGGGAGACCCGCGGCGTCCAGCTACGCGGGCGACGGCGAACCTGGGTTTGCCGGCGCGCCCGAATGGGAAAAGTACATGCAGGTCACCGGAGACGCGGGCTTGGCGTTCCGCGTGGCGGTCGACGCTGGTCCTCGCGTGGTCGGTGTGTCCTTCGTGCGTGAGCTGTGGGAGCCCGAGGGCCTGCCACAGCCTCTGCAACGAGGGCGCGTGCTGACGAACGACCAGATTTATATGGGGTACGCCGCCGTCGGCCAGGTGCAGATCTCGGGTCCGCATCAGGTGGCCGGCGTCGCGACGGACACGCCGAGCCGCCGCGCGATCTTCGTCTGCGAGCCCACGAGCGCCAGCGGGGCCAAGGGGCCCCCGCGAGTAGACGACGAGATGAGCTGCGCGACCAGGATCCTGTCGCGCATCGCCCGGCTGGCCTACCGGCGACCGACGACGCCGGCCGACATGCGGACGCTGCTCGAATTTTTCGCGAGCGGCCGGCGAGACGCGGGAACCTTCGACGCGGGGATTCAGTTCGCGCTCGAGCGGATCCTGATCGACCCCGACTTCCTGCTGCGGGTCCATCGCGATCCGCCCGGGTCGCGCGTGGCCGCCTCGGGAGGGTCGGCCCGACCGGCCGCCTATCGCCTGAGCGATCTGGAAGTGGCCTCGCGGTTGTCATTCTTCCTGTGGAGCAGCATTCCGGACGAGCGCCTGATCGAGCTCGCCGAGCGCGGGCAGCTGACCAGGCCCGAGGTGCTGGAGCAGCAGGTCCGGCGCATGCTGGCCGACCCTCGCGCCGTCGATTCGCTGGTCGACGACTTCGCCGCGCAGTGGCTCAATCTGCGCCGCCTCGAAGACGTGACCGTCCATCCCG
>MEKT01000040.1 GCA_001767435.1 Acidobacteria bacterium RIFCSPLOWO2_02_FULL_65_29
GTCTCGTCCACTTCATCCGTCGGCTGCCGAAACTCACGCCCGAAGAGATCGAAGAGATGGAGGCGCTCAACCCGAAGCCGCCCGCCGAGGTCCGGCGGCAAATCGAAGAGGAGCGGTTTCTCATGGGGGAGGATCCGACTCCAAGGGAAGCGTCCAAACCCCATGTGCATTGAGGAACACGCGATTCGACGAGGCATTCGTCTTCTTCAGGAGCAGACAATGAGAATGAAGTGGGCGGTCGCGATGGTACTGACAGCGGCGTTGGTCATCCCGGCGGCGCTACGGGCTCACCCTGGTCACACTCACAAGATCATGGGCACCGTCACCGCGCGCGATGACAAGCATATGGAAGTCAAGACGCCCGGCGGCGAGAACCTGTCCATCGAGGTCAACGCCAAGACAGTGGTCACGCGCGACAAGCGGAAAGTCGGACTCGCAGAAGTCCAGATCGGCCGACGCGTGGTGGTGGACATCGGCGACGGCGAGGATCCTCTCATCGCTCGCGAGATCCAAGTGGGTGCGACGCGGATTGCCGATGACAAATAGAATGGCGGCGAGGCGGATGAGAAGGAGGGAGAACGTGATGCGCGCAGCAATGATGGCGGCGGCTCTGGTGCTCGGGAGCGGAGTGGCTCAGGCGCATGTAACTGTATGGCCGCAACAGTCCCAGGCCGGCGCGGGCGAGCGTTACACCGTCCGCGTTCCAACCGAGGGACAGGTCACGACCACGTCGGTGGAGCTCGAGGTGCCTGAAGGCGTGGCGGTGAGCGGCGTCCTCGTCGGTGCCGGCTACACGTATGAAGCGCGGCGCGAAGGGACCCGCATCGTGGTGATCACGTGGAAGCAGGACATCAAGGCCGGCGAGTACGGCGAGTTCGTGTTCTTTGCGCGAAATCCCAACGCCTCGCAGATCGCATGGAAGGTGCGTCAACGGTTTGCAGACGGAACGAGTGCCGACTGGGTCGGCGTCGAAGGGGATCGCCGCCCTGCGTCCGTCACGAAGCTGACCCCCGCCAGCACCCGGTGAGCGACGACAGACCGCGGAGTGGCGGGAGCCGAACCCGTTACTCGGCGGTCGAGGCGAAGCGTCGCGACCGGTCTACGTTCGCGACCGGGGGTTCTCGGCAAGAGGGGACGGATATCCGCGCGGCAGACGGCGGCGCTCGAAGCGCCCGAAACTCCATTTGAGCGCCGGAGGCGTCACGATGGTCGTCGCAATCACCATGATGACCACCGCCGAGAAGACGCTCTGGCTCACAATCGGCTCGCCCGCCACGGCCAGCGTCAGTCCCATGTTGGCGAAGATGAGCCCCACCTCGCCGCGCGGAATCATCCCAATGCCGATCGACAGCCGGTCGAAGCCCCTGCCGGCGACGGCCAGCGAACAGAGCTGCTTCCCCGCGATGGCCGCAACGGTCAGCGCGGCGGCTAGCCCGAGGACGCCCGCCTGGGCGAACACGCGCAAGTCGGTTCGGAGTCCCATGACGACGAAGAAGACGGGCACGAGGAACGACGCGATTGGCTCGATGAGCTGATCGAGCGAGTGTTCGCCGCGATCGACGAAGTCCCGGTAGTGCAGATCCTCGAGCACGAGGCCGGCGGCAAACGCTCCGACGATGGGCGCGAGGCCGATCGCATCGGCGAGCCAGGCGAGCACGAAGCAGAACGCGAGACCCACGGCGAGCAGTACGCCTCCCGACTGAAGCCTGGACGCCAGGGAGAACAGTCGCGGCGACAGGTAGACGCCGAGGATCAACGACCCAAACAGGAACGCGCTCGCTTTCACGAGCACGGTGGCGATCGCCCCGTAGGAGATCGAGCCTCCGGCGTTGGCGGCGCCGATGATGCCTGTTACGACCGCGAGAATGATCAGCCCCTGGACGTCGTCGATGACCGCGGCCCCGAGGATGATGCGCGCCTCGTCGCTCTGCGCGCGTCCGAGATCCTTGAGCACGCGGGCCGTGATGCCGACGCTGGTCGCGGTGAGAGTGGCGCCGAGAAACACGTGCGTGTACACGCTCGCATCAGGCATGAACCACGCGCCGACACCCCACCCCAGAACGAACGGCCCGATGACGCCGATGGTGGCGACCAGAAAGGAAGAGAGACCCACCTTCATCATCTGGCCGACCGTGGATTCGATGCCGACCTGGAAGAGGAGCACGATCACTCCCAGGCGCGCGAGCATATCGACGTCGGCGTCGGTCTTGAGACCGTCGAATCCCGAGAAGCCGAAGACGGCCAGGTTGCCGAGCAGAAGGCCGCCGACCAGTTCGCCGAGCACCGGCGGTTGGCCCAGGCTGACGGCGAAGTGCCCCCCGACCTTGGCGGTCATCAGGATGATGGCGAGCGAAAGAATCACGCCGGCGATGGGGTCGCCGTGGGCGGCTTCCTCGGCGGCCTCCAACGCCGGCGCCGCCGCGAGGGTTAGGACCGCGAGGCACCCGACGACGAGAAGCCACGGACGGGCCAACAGCCCGTGGTGAAAGTCTGGCTGCATTCGACGGCCGATCCATCCCCGCCGGCTGCGTTGCTCCTCGCTCAAATACTCCCGGTATTCTCGGTCGTCGCGCCTTGCCGGCGGGGCGCCTCGGCCGTCTCGATGCGACGCCAGACTTTCACCACGGACTGTTCGGCCGATCGGCACGCTGTCACCTCATTTGGTCCCGTGCGCGTTCCAGTTGATCAACGCCCGCGATCGCGAGCCCCATCGCCACCGCTCCGGCCGGCGCGCCCGCCCTCAACCGCAGGGCCACCGTCAGAATAGCGCGCCGACGAATCGCGATGGCGTCGAAGCAACCTGCACGCCAGATTGGGCGCGAGGCACAGTCTTTGGTCCGGGGGGCCTGGGCCCAGCGGCCAAGGCAACAAAATTGTCTGGTTCGGGGCGATCGACAACAATGCTGTTACTCCGTCCGAACGAGCTGGCGGGGCGGCGCGCCCGCGCGAACCCATGCGAGGCGGAGCACGCCCCTGGGGGTTCGGCGACGTTGGACGACAATAATGTCGCCTCATCTTGTCGATAGTACTTTAATGTTGCCCATGTAGGCGCGAAGGGTCTCGAGCGGGGCGCCGCAGCGGCCGATTTGCGCCGGGAAACGCTCACAACCGCCAGGGCTCGTCGCGGGCCGCGCTGGCGCCGCTCTTGCACAACATACTCGACACTAGAAGAAGCTCGGGCCATTTCGTTTCTCGGCCTTCAGCCGTTTCTCGATTCTCCGGAGGTGTCGCCGTGTCTGTGATCACGATGTGTCCTCGCGTGTTTGGCAAACTGGCCCGCGTGGTTGTGGCGAGTGCCTTGGTATCGGTCCCGGGAGCGAGGTCCGCTTTCACGCAGGACAGTGCCGCACCGGGCCTCAATTTGTCGCTCACAGTGACTGCAAACACCGATGACACCGTTGCGGCGGCGGCAGGTGGCGAGGCTGGCGCCGTTTCGGCCGAGCAGGCGCCGGCTGGCGGTGGTCCCATGACATTCCTCGAAAGCACTGAGATTTTCGGCCTGGTCGATGCGTACTACGACTGGTATTCGACCAAGCCGAGCGGCGATGCGCCCTTGAGGAACTTCGATACCAAGCACAACCAGTTCGGGCTCAGCCTGCTGGAGTTCGGCCTGGCCAAAATTCCGACCGCCGATTCAAGGGGCGGATTTCGGCTGGATCTCGATTACGGCCCGACGACGGCCATGGTTCACGCCGTCGAGCCGGGCGGTGCGGCGATCTTTCAGAACATCCAACAGGCCTATATGAGTTACCTCGCGCCTGCCGGCAATGGCCTGCAGTTCGACGTGGGTAAGTTCGTGACCCAGCACGGAGCCGAAGTGATCGAAGCCAAGGACAACTGGAACTACTCCCGTTCAATCCTGTTCGCCTGGGCCATTCCGTACTACCACATGGGAGTTCGCGCCACCTATGCGGCCAGCGACAAGGTGACGATAGCGGGCGCGCTCGTCAATGGCTGGAACAACGTCGTGGAGAACAATGAGGCCAAGACGTTCGGTGCGATGCTCGTTCTCAAGCCGACGGCCTCGCTGACGCTCACGCAGAACTACATGGGTGGTCCGGAACAGGCGGACAACGACGACGATTGGCGCCACCTGTCGGACACGACCATCATGTACACCGCGACGGACGCACTCAGTCTGATGGTGAACTACGACTACGGACGGGAAAACGTGGCCGGCGGATCCGTTCATTGGCAGGGCGTGGCTGGCTATGCGAAATTCATCGCAAGTGACCGATTCGCCGTCATCCCCCGGGTCGAGTGGTACCAGGACGAAGACGGATTTACGACCGGCACGGCGCAGACGCTCAAAGAGTTCACGGTGACGGGCGAGGTGACGCTGGCGCCCCGACTGCTCTGGCGGATGGAGTACCGAGGCGACTTCTCGGATGTGGATTTCTTCGAGAAACACGACGGCACGTTCCGCGACAATCAGCACTCGATCGGGTTCGGCTTGCTGTATTCGTTCAGTTCGAAAACCCCGTAGGGGCTGAAGCGCCGACGCCGGACTGGCGTCTCGCTACCGGTTGTCATCCTCCGGCTGCTAGACTGTGCCCGGAGGGTTCGATCGATGGCGATTGTTTCCGGCGCGTGTGGGGTAGGAGTCCGGCGGATGCTCGCCGGCGCGGTCCTGTCGATCTTGTTGTCAGGATCGGCAGTTGCGCAAACGGCCGCTGATCCCAACCCCGGCGCGCTGACCTTCACCGGCGGTCTGGATGTTCCTTCGGTCTACGTCTTCCGCGGGATGGTCCAGGAACGCGATCCGAAGCTGACGCTATCGCCGTTCGGCAATATCGGGCTGGCGCTTGTGTCGGGAGAGGGAGGTGCGACCCGCGTCGGTCTCACTGTCGGCGTGTGGAACAGCCTGCAGACTGGCTCGTCGGGGTCCGACGGCACTTCGGCTCGCCTGCACTACGAGGAACGATTCCTCGCGACGCTGATGCTCGGCGTGGGCGGAGGCGTCAGCGTCGGGACAACCTTCACGGCCTACACGAGCCCCAACGCGATGTTCGACACCGTCAAGGAGCTCAGCTTCAAGGTCGCCAAGGCGCACATGATCAATCCCTACGGCGTCGTGGCCTTCGAGCTGAGCGATGACGGTCAGGCCGACACCGGCAGCGCCAAGGGCACCTATCTCGAGCTCGGCGTCGGCCCGGCCTTGACGCTGATGGCCGACGGTCCCACGCTGACGATCCCAGTCAAGGTCGGCGTGAGCCTGAAGGACTATTATCAGGCCGGCGACACCGACAACAAATTCGGGTTCTTCGATATCGGCGCGCTGCTGACGATTCCGCTCAAGGGCGTGCCGAGCCGTTTCGGGTCATGGAACGTCCATGGTGGCGCCGACGTGTTTGTCTTCGGCGACACCACGAAGGCCTTCAATAGCGGCGACACGAGCAAGGTGGTCGGATTGTTCGGAATCGGCGTGGCGTACTGAGCGGCGGCGCTCGGAGGCGCCGCGGATCGCACGGGCGGTTCGCGCGGCCGGCAGTCTCACTCGACGTGCCCCGCGACAACCAGTCGGGCAGGGTCAGTGGAGACAAAAATGTCGCAGCCGTTGCGCTAGCCCACCTTTTTGTCGCTCGTTCTCGACGGTCGCGGAGAGCAGCGCCAGCAGATTTTCTCGATTTTCGTGGGACAAATGCGCGGAGGCGCCATTCTCGCCGGTCGCGCGGTGTTGGAGTCGGTCTTGCTATTGGGATTGGCCGACGGTGTAGTCATCACGCGGCCCGCCGAGATCGGCACGCGCGGCGGGGGAGAAAAGACGATGGCAATTGCAGGACTCGTGGCCACGTCGCCGGGAAACGGACGCACTCACACATTTGAGGACATGAGCATATGAACGGGGCATTTGGGATGGATCGAAGGAGGTCTACCGACATGCGCAGAACACGAAGAATCGCCGGACGAGTGTTTCCGGTTCTGGGAACCCTTTTAGTCCTCGGTCTGCCCATCACGCTCGCAGCGCAGGCCCAAGAGCCAGCGCCCGCGATCGACAACGCGAAAGTCGCCATGGACACGATGTGGACGCTGCTCACCGCATTCCTCGTGTTCTTCATGAACCTCGGCTTCGCCATGGTCGAATCCGGATTGTGCCGCGCCAAGAACACCGTGAATATCCTCGCCAAGAACTACATCGTGTTCGCCGTGTCCTCTGTGGCCTTCCTGCTGGCCGGCTTTGGGCTCATGTTCGGGGACGGCAACGGCTTCATCGGCACGTCGGGCATTTGGTTCGCGGGCGGCGCCGACGGCAGCCCCTTGACGGGAGATGCGTACAAGGGGGTTTACAGCTCACTGAGCTGGACGGGCACGCCGCTCTGGGCGAAGTTTTTCTTCCAGCTCGTATTTGCCGGCACGGCCGCGACCATCGTGTCGGGTGCCGTCGCGGAGCGAATCAAGTTCGGCGCGTTTTTCCTGTTCTCCTTCCTTATGGTCGGCTTCATCTATCCTGTCGCTGGCCATTGGATTTGGGGTGGGGGATGGCTCGCCCAGATGGGCATGCTCGATTTCGCCGGATCGACAGTCGTCCATTCCATTGGCGGGTGGGCGGCTTTGGCGGGGGTCATACTCCTGGGGCCCCGCATTGGAAAGTTCAGACATGGCAAGGTGATGCCGATCCCCGGTCATAGCCTGACGTCTGCGGCGCTCGGCGTGTTCGTGCTCTGGTTCGGCTGGTTCGGGTTCAATCCGGGTTCTACGATGGCCGCCGACTGGGCCTCGATCGCCCATATTGCGGTCACAACGAACACGGCCGCGGCCACCGCGTCGATCAGCGCATTGCTCACGATGTGGTGGGTGTCGGGAAAGCCCGATCTCAGCATGACGCTCAACGGCGGGTTGGCGGGACTCGTGGCCATCACGGCTCCGTGCGCGTTCGTCAGCGTGGGCAGCGCGTTTCTGATCGGCATTATCGCCGGTGTTCTCGTGGTCGGTTCGGTGTTCTTCTTCGACCGCATCAAGATTGACGACCCCGTGGGCGCCCTTTCCGTGCACATGGTCAACGGCATCTGGGGAACCTTGGCGGTCGGACTCTTTGCGAATCCTGCGGTCTGTCCGGCCGCGGCCGTGGTCAAGCTGGGACTCTTCATGGGCGGCGGGTTCGCGCAACTCGTGCCCCAACTGATTGGCGTCCTTGCTGTGGGTGCTTTCGTGTTCGTGATCGCGCTTGTCGGTTGGACGATCATCAAGCTGGCCGTCGGGCTGCGCGTGTCCGCGGAAGAAGAGATGTCGGGGCTGGACCTGGGCGAGCACGGGAATGTGGCCTATCCTGACTTCCACTCGGTGGAAACGGCGGAGGCGTGATTCTCGGGCAGCTCGAGCCGTTGACGATGCCCGCGCTCGTGCACTCGGCGATGATGCTGGTGATTTTCACGGCCATGATGTGGAAATGACGTGGACATGAATTGGAAGTTGTTCCTCGGCGCGTCGATTCTCACCGCAGGACTGCTCCTGAAGTTCGGCGCGCCTGTTCCCTCCGTCGCAGCCGGCATCGGTCTGGCCGCCGTGATCCAGTGGCGACGGCACCGGACCGCCGGCGCTTAGGCGCCCTTGGCGCTGGTTCGTTCGGCCATTTCGCACTACCATACCGATGCGCCCGGCGCGCGAGGCATGGCTCGTCCTTCGCCGATCCCGCTCGACGCGCCATGATCGCCATGTCAGAGCCCCGCTCGCCGTCAGCCGACGCGCCCCCCGACCCTCGATCCGCCCGCCGGGCGCGCATCGACGCGGCGCGGGCGGAGCTCTCGGCCGCCACCGAGCGGGGCGACGGCGGGCGCCAGGCCCTCCGCCAGTACTCCCATCGGATGGACGCGATGGTTCAGCAGTTGTTCGCGGAAGCCGGGCCGCTCGCGCAGCCCGTCGGCGTGTTCGCGCTCGGCGGCTACGGGCGCCGCCAGCTGTGCCTCCACTCCGACATCGATCTGCTGATCCTGTTTGCCGGCTCAATCGGTCCTTCCGACGAGCGGTTTCTTCACGCGTTTCTGAATCCCATCTGGGACCTCGGCCTCACGATTGGACACCACGTGCGTGAGGTCTCCGAGGGGTCGGACGTCGGGGGCGACAATCCGGAGTTCCTGCTGGCGCTGACCGACGCGAGGCCCGTGGTCGGCGACGCGACGCTCCTCGATCAGTTCTCGGGCGGGACCGAAGCCACGAGCACCGCCGTTCGGACGCTCGAGGCGCTCAAAGGCCTGATTGCCGCGCGGCACGCGCGGTTCAACGACACGCTCTATCAGCTCGAGCCCGATCTGAAGGAATCGCCTGGCGGCCTCCGCGATCTGTTCGCCGCGCTGACGATCGCGAAGCTGACCGATCCCGCGCTCCTCGGCCAGGGGGGATCCGGTCCACGGGCGCTCGACGATGCCGAGGAATTTCTGCTGCGCGTCCGGTCGATTCTGCACCTCGAGGCGAAGCGCCACCACAACGTGCTCAGCCACGAGTTGCAGGAACGAGCCGCCGAGCGGCTCGGCTATCCGGGGTCGACGCCGCGCCAGCAGGTCGAGCGGTTGATGGGCGACTACTTCCGCCACGCCCGCGCGATCGACCGGTCGCTGCGCTGGGCGCTCAAGTCGGCGCCGGCCCCGGTGGGCCACAACCTGGTGCGGGCCGCCGACGGCATTCGCTTCGTCGATGTCCGCGCCGCCGCCGACCGCCCCGAAACGTGGCTGGCGGCCTTCCAGGCAGCGCTCGACAACGATTGCGGAGTGTCCGACGACATGCTGGCGTCGATCCAACAGCACGCCGGCCGGTTCCGGGCCGACGACTTCACCCCGACCTCGGCCCACCGGGACGCGCTCCTGCGGTTCCTCAAGCCGAGGCAGGGGCTGTACGCGCAATTGTCGGAGATGCACGATGTCGGGCTCCTCGGGCAGATGTTTCCCGAGTTCAAGGCCATCAGCTGTCGCGTGGTGCGCGACTTCTACCACAAATACACCGTCGACGAGCACACGCTCCTGACGATCCGCAACCTCGAACGGCTGACCGGGGCGGGTCCCGAGCGCGAGCGATTCGCGCGTCTGCTCGGCGAGCTCGACGCGCCTGAACTGCTCGTGCTCGCACTGCTGTTCCACGACGTCGGCAAGTGGCGCGACGACGACCACCACGTCGAGAGCGCGCGGATGGCGCGCCAGATGTTCGATCGGATGCGGCTCGACGATCACGCCCGGGCGACGGTCGAGTTCCTCGTCGTGGAGCATCTGAAAATGTCGGTGGCGGCGTTCAGACGCGACACCGAGGACCCGGAAATCGTCCGTCAGTTCGCGGCCCTGGTGGGCGTCGAGGAACGGCTGAAGATGCTCTGCCTGGTGACGTTGGCGGACGTCGAAGCGGTCGGTCGCGAGACGCTGACCCCGTGGAGAGAAGAGCTGCTGTGGCGGCTCTACGTCGACACGTACAATCACCTGACGCTCTCGTACGGCGACGAGGTGATCAACGGAGGCCAGTCGGCGACCTCAGAGCTCGTCAGGAACCGACCTCCGGACCTCGATGGGCAGGACATCGAAGCGTTCCTGCGCGGGCTGCCGCGCCGTTACCTCCAGCTCTTTTCACCTGTCGCGATCTACAGCCACGTGCGGCGGTCGCGGCACCTCGAGACCGACTCGCTCGAAGCCTGGCTGGAGCAGCAGGCCGACGGGTGGGAGCTGACCGTCATCACGCACGACAAGCCGTTCCTGTTTTCGAACATCTCGGGCGTTCTGTCCTCGTACGGCATGGACATCCTCCGCGGCTTTGCCTTCACGAAGCCCGACGGTCTCGTCGTGGACATGTTCCGCTTCACCGACGAGGAACGCTTTCTCGAGCTGAACCCCGAGGGCGTCGCGAAGGTGATCAAGCGGCTCGAGGACGTCATCGCGGGTCGCACCGATCCGGCCGTGCGCCTGAAGGGCCGCGAGGAGGGCGCGCTGAGGCGCAAGCTGCCTGGTCTTGCGCCCGTCGTGCACTGCGACAACGAGTCGTCGCGCCGCTATACGATCGTCGAAATTGTCGCGGAGAACGCGCTGGGCCTGCTGTACCGCCTGAGCCGCGCGATGTCTGAATCGGGCTGCGACGTGGACCTGGTGCTCATCGCCACGGAGGGGCGGCGGGCGATCGACACTTTTCATCTCACCCGGCAGGGCCAGAAACTATCCGCTGATCAACAGCGGGAGCTGACCGACAACTTGCTACGCGTTCTGGAGGGATCCCCATGAAGCTGATCAAATCGATCGTGAGGCCGAACAAAGTCGACGAAGTCAAGAACGCGCTCGAGAAGCTCCAGATCTCGGGCATGACCGTGACGGAGGTGCGCGGCCACGGTAAACAGAAAGGCCACACGGCCATCTACCGCGGCCAGGAGTACAACGTCAGTCTGCTGCCCAAGATGGAGATCGAGGTCGTCGTGCCGGACGCGATGGTCTCCGACGCGGTGAAAGCCATTACGGAAGCGGCGCGCACGGGCGAGATCGGCGACGGCCGGATTTTCGTGATTCCCGTCGGCGAGAGCTACAAGATCCGGACAGGCGAGCGCGAAGTGTAGTGCAGGACTTCAGTCCTGCCCGCACCGAACGTCTGGGCGGTTCGATCAGGGCGCGGCCGGCGTCGGCAGGTCCTTGACGATGAAGACTTTTTCGCCCGGCCGGATCAGCCCGAGGTCGCGGCGGGCGATCTCCTCGATGGCCGACGGGTCGTGGGTGAGCCGACGCGCCTCCTCACGCAAGCGCGCGTTCTCGGCGCGCTGGCGGGCGATGGCCGCCGCGAGCTCGGCGTGCTGGCGCCTGGCGTCGAGCATGGCCAGTAGCCCGCGATTGCCGACGAGCGCGTCGACCACGATCAGGGCGGCGGCGACGAACAGGAGAAACCGGACGAGCCGCCTGGTGCGCCCACCGCGCCTCACGATCGGGCTGGCTCGATTCTCGATGGGTCGACCGCCGGGCTTGGCCACGCGCGCCACACAGTACAACAAGCCCGTACAAAGTACAAGGCGCTGATGCGCGTATGCTCTCAGCTCTCGGCTATCAGCTCTCGCGGGCCTTCCGCCTTCGCCTCGGCGGACCGCCGCAGCTTGGCGGAGGCTGGTGAGACCTGCACGCGCCGCGCGAGGCAGGACTAAAGTCCTGCACTACACGTCGGGGCGCTAACGACTATCGACTGACGACTATCGACTATCGACTATCGACTAACGACTCAATGTCCGACGTCGTCCTGATCCTGACCACCGTTCCCGTTGGCAATCTCGGCGACGAGATCGCGCGCGCGCTCGTCGATGAGCGGCTGGCCGCGTGCGTGAACGTGCTGCCCGCGATGACGTCGTTCTACCGCTGGCGCGGCGCCCTCGAGCGCGAGGAAGAACGCCAGGTCGTCATCAAGACGACGCGGGACCGCGTGGAGGCCGTGCGCGTCCGCCTGGCCGCGCTGCACTCCTACGAGGTGCCCGAATTCGTCGTGCTGCCGGTGACCGACGGCAGCCCCGGCTACCTCGAATGGGTCCGCAGCGAGACCCGATAACGCACGTACTCGATCGCCATCGGCAGGACCGACACGCCGACGATGCCGAGCGCGACCAGCGAGAAGTTCTCCTTCACGAGCGGGACGTTGCCGAAGAGGTACCCCGCACCGATGCAGAGTCCCACCCAGACCAACGCTCCCGACAAGTTGTAGAGCGCGAACGCGGCGTAACGCATGTCGGCGGCGCCGGCCACGAACGGCACGAACGTGCGGACGATGGGGATGAACCGCGCCATGACGACGGCCTTGCCGCCGTGCCGCGCGAAGAATTCCTTCGCGCGCCCCACGTGCGCTGGACTGATCCATCGGCCCCAGCGCGGATCGACGGCCGACAGATGGATCACGCGGGTGCCCACCGCGCGGCCCAGCGCGTAGTTGATCGCGTCGCCGGCGACGGCGGCCGCGAGCAGGAGCACGAAGGTCAGGCGCACGTCGAGCGCGCCCGTGGCCGCAATGGCGCCCACGGTGAAGAGCAGCGAATCGCCGGGCAGGAACGGCCAGATGACGAGACCCGTCTCGACGAAGATAATCAGAAAGAGGATGCCGTACACCCACACGCCGTACATGGAGGTCAGATCGAGCAGGTAGCGGTCGATGTGGAGCAGCAGGTCGAAGAGCTCGGCCACGCCTTGACCCGCCTAGACCCGACTAGACATTGTCCAGCGCCTGGTGGAGATCCTCTTTCAGGTCGTCGATGTCCTCGATTCCCGCCGAGATGCGGACCAGGCCGTCGGTGATGCCGAGCGCCGCTCGTCGATCCGCCGGGACCGACGCGTGCGTCATCGTGGCAGGATGCGAAATGAGGGTCTCGACGCCGCCGAGGCTCTCGGCGAGCGACATCAGGTGGACGGCGTTCAGCAGCCGTCGCGCCGCCTCGAGCGACCCGAGGTCGAACGCCAGCATCCCGCCGAAGCCGCGCATCTGGCGGCGGGCGAGCGCGTGCTGGGGATGTGACGGCAGGCCCGGATAGAGCACGTGCCGGACCTTCGGGTGGCCGGCCAGCATCTCGGCCAGCGCCAGCCCGTTGGCGCTGTGCACGGCCATGCGGAGCGGCAGCGTTTTGGTGCCGCGCAGCACCAACCACGAGTCGAAGGGCGACAGAATGGCCCCCGCGGCATTTTGCACGAACTTCAGCCACGCGGCGTCCTCGTCTCGCGTCGCGACGACGACCCCGCCCACGCTGTCGCTGTGGCCGTTCAGATACTTGGTCGTGCTGTGCATGACGAGGTCGGCGCCGAGCTCGATGGGCCGCTGAATCGCCGGGCTCGCGAAGGTGTTGTCGACCACGAGGCGTGCGCCGTGCCTGTGAGCCAACGAGGCGGCCTCGCCAAGATCGGTGATCCGCATGACGGGGTTGCTCGGCGTCTCGACAAACAGCAGCCGCGTCGCCGGCGTAAACGCGCGCTCGGTGGCCGCCAAGTCGGCGGTGTCCACGTAGGCGAAGGACAGCTGATAGCGGGAGAGCACTTTGTCGAAGAGGCGGAACGTGCCGCCGTAGACGTTGTCGGAGACGACGGCGTGGTCGCCGGCCTGGAGCATGGTGGCGACGGCGTTGATGGCGGCCATGCCGGAGGCGAAGGCACACGCCGTCGTACCCGATTCCATCGCGGCGATGTTTCCTTCGAGCGCCGATCGCGTCGGGTTCTGCGTGCGGGCGTACTCGTACCCCTTGTGCCGGCCGAGCGCCTCCTGCACGTAGGTGGATGTCTGATAAATCGGCGTGACGATGGCGCCCGTCGCCTGGTCGGGCTCCTGGCCGGCGTGCAAACAGATCGTACTGAACCGCGCGTCGCGTCCGAGCTTCACGATCCGCTAACGATACCATGTAATATCGGGGCGTGAAGCACGCGCTTCTGCGCACGTTGCCGGGCCGTGCGATTGTCATCGGCTTGGCGACGAAGCTCCTGGTACTCATCGCGAGCGGCGTCGCCGGCCCGCTCCCCGCGTTTGTCGGCGTGTTCGACACCGTCGCCTCGATCGCGGTCGTCGCCGGGGGCGGCTACTTCTTCGTTCGCGGCCTGTCGTCGCTGAAGCGCCGGCTGCTCTGGCGGGTCCGCCGCAAGCTGATCATTTCGTACATCTTCATGGGGTTCGTTCCCGCGATCCTGATTGTGGCCTTCTTTCTCCTGGGCGGTGTGCTCCTCTTCTCCAATTTCAGCTCGTATCTGGTGCAGAACCGGTTCCTCGCGCTCGTCGATCGCGTCGCGGCGATTGCATCCACCACGGCGACCGAGATTCAGCGTTCGGGCGAGCGCGAGGTCCCGGCCATTCTCGCGCGGCGTCTGGCCGCGATCACCGAGGAGTTTCCGACCGCGTCGCTCGCCGTCGTGCCGATGACCCGCCCATGCGGAACGTCTGCGCCTGAACGTCCCTCGTCGGCCCGCATCGACGAGTCGGTCGAGACTGCCGGACCGTGGTCTCACGTCGAACCGCCATCGGGCGTGCCGGACTGGATTCGATGCGAGGGCTTCGCCGGGCTGCTGCTCGCCGAACGCGAAGGCGCACCCGCCACTGAGACGCGGGCGCTGGTCCGCGCGCTGTCGTTTCCCGAGGCGCGCCCGCCCACATACGCCGTTGTCGTCGATCTGCCGATCAACGGGCGGGTGCGGCAGCAGATCCGGCAGGACACCGGGGCAGAGCTGACCGGGATGGAGCGGTTGACGCCAGAGGTCGCCCCGCTGATTCGGCGAGCAGGCGATACCGAGCCGCCTCCCTCTCCTGTATCCGCCGACGCGTCGCTGGCGTCGTTCACCAACGTGCAGTACATCGACTGGGCGAAGGGGACAGAGGGCGGCGTGCTGCGGGTGGCGTTGCGGTTCGGCGTCGGGGACATCTACCAGAGGATTTCCTCGCAAGGCGTCGGCCAGGGCCTCCTGCTGGTGCTCATCGTGATCGGCCTACTGCTGCTGGTCATCCAGGCGGCGGCGCTCGTGACGGGCCTCGTGCTCGCGAGGTCCATCACCGGAGCGGTGCACGAGTTATTCGTCGGGACCGAACGCGTGCGGCAGGGCGATTTCACGCACAAGATTGCGGTCGTCGAGAAAGACCAGCTGGGGGAGCTGAGCGAGTCGTTCAACTCGATGACCGCCAGCATCGACGACCTGCTGCAGCAGGCAGCCGAGAAGAAGCGGCTCGAGGAAGAGCTACGCATCGCGCACGAAATCCAGATGTCGCTGCTGCCCCAGGGCCCGCTCAATATGCCGGGGTTGTCGGTGACGGCGCTGTGCGTGCCGGCCCGTGAAGTCGGCGGCGACTACTACGATTTCCTGCCGCTCGACGAACGGCGCGTCGGCGTGCTCATCGCCGACGTGTCGGGCAAGGGCACGTCTGCCGCGCTGTACATGGCCGAGCTCAAGGGGCTCATCCTGTCGCTCAGCCTGATTCACTCGTCCCCGCGCGATCTGCTGATCGCCGCCAATCGCATCATCGCGAAGCATCTCGATGCGAGAAGCTTCATCACCATGACGTATGCGGTCATCGATCTCGGCGCAAAGACGATGACCTACGCGAGGGCCGGCCACACGCCGCTCATCTATGTGCCCGCGGGGGGTGACGGCCCCAGGCGCGCGCGCATCCTGGCCCCCGACGGACTCGTGCTCGGCCTCAAGATCGACGACGGCCAGATGTTCGAGCGGCTGCTCGAGGAAGAGACCATTCCGCTGCACGCCGGGGATCTCTACCTGTTCTTCACCGATGGAATCACCGAAGCCATGGACCCCGACGACGACTGTTTCGGGGAAGCGCGGCTGGGGGCGCTGGCCGAGCAGCACGGAGACCTGGCGGCCGACGAGCTGCGCGACCGCGTCCTCTTCGAGATCGCGTCGTTTGTCGGCAACGCCCCCCAGCACGACGACATGACGATGCTCTTGCTGAAGGTCGAGGACGTCGATGTCGTCGGGCCGTTCACCACGGTCGGCCGGGAACCCGCCGAGATCGCCGAGGCATGACGACGTCGTGACGAACCTCGTCGTCATTTTTCGCACGCATTCCGACATCGAAGCCAGCATTGTCTCCGGACTGCTCGAGGCGAACGGCGTGATGTCGATCGTGTCGTCGGCCGTGCCGCACTCGGTGTTTCCGTTGACCGTGGACGGCCTCGGGGAAGTCCGGATTTCGGTGCGCGAAGACGAGGCCGAGGAGGCCGTGCGCATCATCGAGAGCCACCGGGTCGGCGCCGACCAGTCGAGCGGCAAGGTCGTCCGGATCCGCGACGAATTCGACGCGCTCGAGCAGGCCATCGACTACCGGTTTCGCGACCGCGGGCTCCTCGAGCACGCCATGACACACACGTCGCGGGCGAACGAGGATGCGAGCGGCGGGGTCGCCGACAACGAGTCGCTCGAATTCCTGGGCGACGCCGTCCTTGGCTTTGTCGTCGCCGACACACTGTTCCGCGAGTTTCCCCACTACAACGAGGGCCAGAAGTCGAAGGTCAAGGCGGCGCTCGTCTCGACCACCACCCTGGCGCGGCAGGCCGAGCGGCTGGCGATCGGCGAGCATCTGCTGCTCGGCCGGGGCGAGGAAAAAACCGGCGGCCGCCGTAAACAGGCGCTGCTGGCCGACGGCTACGAGGCGCTCATCGCGGCCATCTATCTCGATGGCGGCGTCGAGCAGGTCCGCGCGTTCATCCTGCGGGAGTTTGCGCTGTTGCTCGACGAGGTCCGGCGCGACGGCACCGCTGGTCACGATCACAAATCGGCGCTGCAGGAGCACCTGCAGTCGCACGATCGCCCGCTGCCCGAATACCGGCTGACCGGCACCATTGGTCCGGACCATCACAAGGTGTTTCAGGTGGAGGTGTCGGTTGCCGGCGAGGCGCTGGCGGAGGCGACCGGTAAGAACAAGAAAGAGGCGGAGCAGGAGGCCGCGCGGCTGGCCCTCGAAAAATTAAGAAGTTAAAAGTGAGAAGTCAAAAGGACCACGCTCTGGCGCTGTCCTTTTAACTTTTCACTTTTGACTTTCGACTTCCTAGTCGATCTCAATAATCCCCCAAGGTTTCTTGTCTTCTTCGGCGGGGCCCGCGCCCCCGCCCCCGCCGGCCGCGACCATCGCCATCGCGGGCTCGGCCTGCGGAAGCCGTGGGAGCGCGTACCGGTGCACTTCGCGGGCGAGGTCGTCGTCGGTTGGCGCCGCCGCGCGGCAGTGGAGCCGGACCCAGACGCGCAGCAGCGGGTCGGTGAAGCTATAGCGTTTCTGGCGCGCGGTGACCAGATCCACGTCCTCCAGCCACGAGAGATAATCCTTCGTGGACCCCGGCGTGCGCTGGAGACGGATCGAGATCTCGGTGAGCGTCAATCCCTCTTCTTCGGCGAGAATTTCCAGAATAGCCTTGAGCGCGCCGTAACCGCGCGCACGATGCAGCCGGAGCTCGTACGAGAAGCCGCACTGCCTGGCGAGGCGGCCCTCGGGGGCGAGGAGCGCCACGAGTGCGCTGATGGCGTCGCTGCCGCCGTGATCGCGCATGGCCGCCAGCTCGTCGGTGATGGCGCGCACGTAGATAGGTCGACCGTCGGCGAGCGCGTGCACCGTGCGCGCCACGTACTCAGCCTCGTGGGCATCAGCCGGCCGCGACAACGTCATGGAGGGCCCCATGATGTCCAGCGTGTCTTCGGCCGTAAGTGCTGGAATATGAATAACTTCAAAGCGAGCCGAGCGGTCGCGAAGGAGGCGAAGCGCCCGCACGGTGTAGCGGCTCGTCAGCACGATCCGGTTGGTGCCGGCCGCGAGGCCGTCGACCAGCTCGTGCAGCACGCGCCGCAGACCCGGGAAGCTCTCGAAGGTCCGGAGCTCGAGAAACTCATCGAGCAGAAAGGTCGCCTGCTCGCTCCCGGCGGCTCGGGCCTGACTGAAGAACGCGAGGGTGTGGTCGAACGCGGCCCGGGCGCCGGCGGTCGTCGCGCCGGCCGGCGCAAAGGGCGAGCTTGCCGTGACGGCCTTCAGGAAACGCTCTGGCGTGGTCGCCGTGCGCTCGACATCGATGCACTGCGACGAGGTCCGGCCGAGGCGGTCGCGAAGCTGATGGAGCAGTGTCGTCTTGCCGCTGCCGCATCCTCCAAGCAGCACCGGAATGCGCGAGGGAGACGCGTCCAGCGCTGCGACAACGCGGCGGATGAGCGTGGAGCGGGGCGTCAGCATGGCGGATCGATTCGCGGTCGGGGGCGCGCGCGCGAAAGAATAGACGTTAGAAAGCGACGCGAGCGTTGTCAACCGAAAAGAAAAAAACTTTTTTCTTGACTCCGAGTAAAATCGTCATCCCTGATGAATCTCGCAGTCCTGGGCGCTCAGTGGGGAGACGAAGGCAAGGGCAAGATCGTCGATCTGCTCACGCCGCACTTCGACATCGTGGCCCGTTGCCAGGGTGGACACAACGCGGGCCACACCGTCTACGTCAACGGCGTGAAATTCGTGCTCCGGCTCATCCCCTCCGGCATCCTGCACGGACGCGTGACGTGTGTCATTGGCAACGGGGTGGTGGTCGATCCGCTGGCGCTCTTTGCCGAGATCGACGAACTGGCCGCCCATGGCGTGGCGGCCGCCAACCGGCTGGTGGTCAGCGACAAGGCGCACTTGATCCTGCCGTATCACCGCGATCTGGACCTGCTGGCCGAGGCGCGCCGCGGCGAGCGCAAGATCGGCACGACGTCGCGGGGCATCGGGCCCGCCTACGAAGACAAAATTGCGCGCCGCGGCATCAGGGTCGCCGACCTGGCCGACCCCGCCGGCCTCGAGCGGCACGTGCGCGACAACGTGACGGCCAGAAATCGCCTGGTCCACGACTCGACCATGGACTGGCGGCCCGTGTACGAGGCCCTGCTGCAGCAGTCCGCGCGTCTGCAGCCCTTGGTGCGCGACGTGTCGCTCATGCTGAGTGAGGCGATGCGAGCGGGCCGGTCGATCCTGTTCGAGGGCGCGCAGGGCACACTGCTCGATATCGACCACGGCACGTACCCGTACGTGACCTCGTCGAACGCGTCGATCGGCGGGGTGTGCACCGGCCTCGGCATCGGACCGCGCGCGATCGGCGCCGTCCTCGGTGTCGTCAAGGCGTACACGACGCGGGTGGGCGAAGGGCCGTTGCCGACCGAGTTGACGGGCGAGATGGGCGACCGGCTGCGCGACAGCGGGAACGAATATGGCGCGGTGACCGGCCGCCCGCGCCGGTGCGGCTGGTACGACGCGGTGGCCGCGCGTTACGGGGTGCGCATCAACGGGCTCGATGCCGTGGCGCTCACCAAGCTGGACGTGCTCGACGGCCTCGAGCGCGTCGAGATCTGCACCGCGTACCGCTGTGGCTCGCGGACGCTTCAGGAGTTTCCCTCCGACATCGCACAGCTGGCCGCGTGCGATCCGGTGTACGAATCGTGGCCGGGCTGGACAACGCCAACGCGAGGCGTCCGGCGTTTTACCGATCTGCCCGACAACGCGCGCCGCTACGTCGCGCGGCTCGAGGAGGTCACGGGCGTCCCTGCCGCCATCGTGTCGACCGGATCGGAGCGGAACGACACGATCCTCAGGAACGAGATCCTGAACCTTCAGATTTCATCCTTCGACAAGCTCAGGATGCCCTGAGCCAGTCGTCCCTCGACGATGCTCGGGACGGCCCTGAGCCAGTCGAAGGGCCGAAGGGCAGACTTCAGAGTTCAGAGTTGATAGATGTGAGTGCAGAGATCGGATGCGACCGGCAATCTGAACTCGCCAATCTGAACGCTGAACTCTGAACTCTCAGGATGCCTTGTGGCGCCCGATATACGCGTCGACGGCCTGCGGGTTGGCGTCCAGGAATTCGATCCCGGCCCGGTAACGCGGCCCTTTCGACGAGATTTCGAACGAGGCCCACGCGACGGCGGCCCTGAAGCGGACGTCGCCGCCCTCGTCGGTGAGCGACATGCGCAGGCGCTGGTTCGGCTTGAGCACGGCGCCCGACACGACTTGCGCGCCGACAGTCGAGATGTCGATGAGCGTGGCCGGATTGCCGTCCACCAGCACATCGACCTGCCCGGCGATCCTGAAGCGTGGCGCGCGGCGGGTGCCGCGCTGATCGAGCGTGTGAACCGGCGCCGGCGCCGCGGCGACCGCGGCCGCCGCGCCCGCCGCTCCGCCTCCGCCCTGCCCGCCGGGCGGGGCGTGCGACTTGAAGCGAGAGAAGTCGCCGTCGGGCGCGATGACGACGATTTCCGACTGCTTCAGCGTGGGGTCGGCCTTGATGCGGTTGATGAGCGCCGCGCCGCGAGGCGTGCCCGCAAACACGCGCTCCAGCGCGACGATGGCCGGCTTTCGGCCGGTAATCGTCTCGAGGGCGCGCAGCGCCTCAGCGTCGCTGAAGGCCAGAAGCTCGCTCTCATTGCTGCTCGTCCGCTCTTTCAGCGCCGGCAGCAGATCGGCAGACGCGATGAGCACGGTGCACGGTTGCGCCACAGACAGATCAGTATATTGCAGGACCGGTAGCGAAGCTTCGCCTCAATCCGCCGAGTAACGGGCCGTGGGCTCGAACGGCGAAACTTCGCTACGAGGCGGCCGCTTTGCGGCCGCACGAAGACAGCCTCTAGAGCCAATAACTTGCTAGGTGAAAGGCGAAGCCAAATAGTGCCCCCCCCGTACAAAGATGTAAGCGTCGGCGACCTGCTCACGCAGCTGGCGGCCGACCTGCCACACCACCCGGCCCTCCTCTACTCGCCGAGCCCTCGCTACACGTTCGACGAGCTCGATCGAGAGGCGCGGACCATCGCCCGCGGCCTGATGGCGCACGGCGTGGGGCCCGGCGAGCGTGTGGTCGTCTGGGCCACGAACGTGCCCGCCTGGGTCGTGTTGCAGTTTGCGCTCGCCAAGATTGGCGCGATCCTCGTCACCGCCAACACGGCGCTTCGTGCCACGGACATCAACTACCTGCTGCGGCAAAGCGAAGCCGCCACCATTGTCACCATCCGCGGGTTTCGCGATGTGGACTACGTCGGCGCCCTGAACGACATCGGGGCGCCGCGCGGCGAGATACCCGGCTTGAAGCGGCTCATCTTCATCGACGGAGACGGCGGTCCGGTGCCCGAGGGATTTCAGTCGTACGACGCGCTCCGGACCTCGGCCCGAGAGGTGGCCGAGTCGGCGCTCGATGCGCGGGGCACAGCCGTCGGAGTCGACGATGTGATCAACATGCAGTACACGTCGGGGACGACCGGGTTTCCGAAGGGCGTCATGCTCTCGAGCCGCAACATCGTGAACAACGCGTACGCGCTGGCCGACGGACTGGCGCTGACCCCGGCCGACCGCCTGTGTTTGTGCGTGCCGCTCTTCCATTGCTTTGGCTGCGTGATCGGTGTGCTCGGTGCGTATACGCACGGCGCCAGTCTCTGCCCGCTCGAAGCGTTCGACGCGCGCCGCGTGCTCGAGACCGTCGAGCGCGAACGGTGCACGGCGCTGTACGGCGTGCCGACGATGTTTCTCGCCGAGCTCGAGCACCCGGAGTTCTCGCGCTTCGATCTGACGTCGCTTCGAACGGGCGTGATGGCCGGATCGATTTGTCCCGAGCCGCTCATGCGGCGAGTCATGTCGGACATGCACGTGCCGGAGATCACGATCGCGTACGGCCTGACGGAAGCCTCGCCCGGCATCACGATGACGCCGCGCGACTGTGCCGTGGCGAAACGGTCGCAGACCGTCGGCGTGGCGCTTCCCGGTATGGAGGTGAAGATTGTCGACCCCGCCACCGGCGCGTCGCTCGCCGCCCGCGAGCGCGGGGAGCTCTGCGTGCGGGGATACAACGTGATGAAGGGGTACTACAACAATCGCGCCGCGACCGACGCGGCCATCGACGCCGACCTCTGGCTGCACACGGGCGACGAGGCCAGCGTGGACGCCGACGGCTTCTTCAGCATCACCGGACGGATCAAGGACCTCATCATCCGCGGGGGCGAGAACATCTCGCCCAAGGAGATCGAAGACTGCCTGCGCGAGCATCCCGCCATCGCCGACGCGTACGTCTACGGCATGCCGGACAGCTTCTTCGGTGAGGTGGTCGCGGCAGCGATTCGGCTCAAGAGCGGGGCTCGGCCTGCCCGCCGTCGCTCGCCCAGCGATCAGGCGAGCGGAGGTGGGGACTCGGGGCTCGAGGCTCGGGGCTCGGGACTCGGGGCTCGGGACGAGAAGGGAATCCGGCCGGCGACAAGTGAGGAGCTCATCGCATGGTGCGCCGCCAGGCTCGCGCGGTTCAAGGTGCCGAAGTACGTGCGGTTCGTGCCGGACTTCCCGATGACGGCGTCAGGAAAAATTCAGAAGTTCAAGCTGCGGGAAGAGCACCAGCGGGAACTAGCGGCTTCAAGTCGACAGTTCACAGTCGACAGTTGACAGTCGCGCGCCTGTCAGCTGTGAAACTGCTGACTGTCAACTGTGAACTGTTGACTGTCAACTGTGGGCTTCGCGATCGCGTATCAGTTAGAAGATTCTGGCGTCCTGAATGGGCCACCAACGCAGCTTGACCTTGCCGACGATGTATCTCTTCGGCACGGGCCCCCAGTGGCGGCTGTCGGAGCTGTTGTTGCGGTGGTCGCCCATCACGAAATAGTACCCCTGCTGCACGACGGTCGGACCCCAGTCGTCGTGGCTCCGGAACTCTTCGGGCACGTAATCGTCGTGGAGCGGCACGTCGTTCACGCTGACCTGGCCATCGATAATCCGCACCGTGTCGCCTTCCTTGGCAATCACCCGCTTGACGAACATCTTTTCGGGGTTGAGCGGGTAGTAGAGCATCACGATGTCGCCCGGCCGCGGCTCGCCGATCTCGTAGACCAGCTTGTTGACGATCAGGCGGTCGTGATCCTCGAGCGTCGGCGCCATGCTGAGTCCGTCGACGCGCGCGACCTGGAATCCGAAGGTGACGATGAGCGTGGCGTAGACGGCTGCGGAGAGGAGTGTCTGCACGCCCGCAACGACCTCGCGCGCGGCGCGGCGCCACAAACGCTCGCGCGGCGCCTCGTTCGCGTCGGCTCGTGGAAGCTCCACCGGCAACGGCGCCAGCACGACCTGCCCTTCGAAGACGGCAGCGGGGTCGAGCGTTCCCGCGGCATGCAGAGTGCCGACTTCGTAGGCGGGCAGCGCCTTGCTTCGCGTGTCGCAAAGCGGCTGGTCTCCGAGCGCGGGTTGGATCGTCAGTTCGTCCATATCCGAAGGGTGTTTCAGGATACCACGCGCCGCAGCTTGAAAGGGTTGGACCGGGGTGTGGGGCGGAGCCCCAGGTTAGATGAAGACGGCCACGACGGGCGCATGGTCGCTCGTGCCGACGTCCTTCTGCACAGAGCAGGAGACGGCGCGCGCGGCGAGCGCGCGGCTCGCGAGGATATAGTCGAGCCGCCAGCCGATGTTCCGCTGGCGCAGGTTTCGCCAGGGCGCCCACCAGGTGAACATCTCCTCGTTGTCGGGATCGAGTGCACGGCCCAGATCCACGAGGCCATGTCCAATGATCTGTTCGAGCGCGGCTCGCTCTTCCGGCAGCTGTCCGATGGCTCTCGGTTTTCGTTCCTTGGGATGGACGTCGCTCTCCGTGCGCGCGACGTTCAGGTCGCCGCACACCACGACGGTTCGGCCTGCGGCGTCGAAGTCGCGCGTGTATTCGGCCATCGCGGCGAGAAACCGCATCTTGGCCGCGAAGTCCTTGCCGCCGTTCGGCACATAGACCGAGCAGACCACGATCCCGGCTGCCTCGAACGCGACGATGCGATGTTCGTGGTCGAAGGAAGGATGCGTGAACGAGGGCCGTTCGGGCGCGAAGACCTGGCTCACGTGGAGCCCGACGCCTGAATAGCCGGGTCCCCCGTGCCAGTAACACCAATAGCCCTGCATTTCGCAGAGCGCGGTCGGCACCTGATCGGACGCGGCTTTGAGCTCCTGCAGGCAAACGATATCCGGCCGTTCGCGCTCAATCCAGGCCTGGACCTGGGCATGACGCGCGCGGATCCCGTTGACGTTCCAGGTGGCTATTTTCACGGAGGGCCGCTCTCAGCCGTCAGCTCAGCTGAAAGAACGCAAGCCGATGCCTGATGGCTGAAAGCCGGCTGAGAGCTGATCGCTGACAGCTGTCTCTTAGAACCTGGCGTGCGCCGCCTGACGCTCGGCCGCAGGCACCGCCATGATGTCGGCGTGCGCGGTGACGTGCGCCTGCGCAATGGCTTCGGCCTTGGCCATGGAGTCGGCGTCGCCGTTTCGATAGACCGCGTTGGCCTCAATCAGGTCCTTCTGGTGCGAGGGGGTCGCGTCGATGCTCTCGTAGATCGCTGCGACTGGACACGCCGGCACGCACGCGCCGCAATCGATGCATTCTTCCGGATGGATATAGAGCATCGTCGCCTGCGCGAACTCGGGTTCGTCCTTGCGCGGGTGGATGCAGTCCACCGGGCAGACGTCCACGCACGCGGTGTCTTTCGTTTCGATACACGGGTCGGTGATGATGAAGGGCATGCTCGCGCGTCTCCGTTCGGTGCGTAATGTGACGTCCGGCGTCGCCGGACCCAAAGGCCCAGGAATTATACCCTTGCGGCATTATCCAGGCCAAGAAACATCCGTTTATACTCAAGCCATGTCACACGCGACCGAAACCAGACGCGGTCCCGAGCCGCCGGATATCAGCGAGAAGGGCGGCGTCAGGAACGGCCAGCCCCAGCGATCCGACGAGCGGCTCTTCATGCAGCTCGTGGCGTTCGGTGGGTGCCGCGACACGCGTCCGCTCGTGGCCACGCTGGCCGCGTCCGGCGTGACGGGCGTGCTCTACGAGGACGTCAACGACCCGCGTGGCGTCGCGCTCCTCACGCTCAGCCGGGATCCAGCAGCCTTCGTGCAGTTGGTGCGAGCGCTCCTCAATACGCCCGCCTTTGCGGCGCTCGCGCAGAAGCCGGAATACACGATGCTCGGCCGGACCTACGCGATCGGATACGAGCCGGATCTCGAGGAGACGTTGCTCGAGCGGCCCCGGCGTACGGCCCTCAACCCCTCGTGGACGTGGGCGGTGTGGTATCCGCTGCGTCGCAGCGGCCGCTTCGCCCAGCTTCCGGCCGAAGAGCAGCGCGTCATCCTCGCCGAGCACGGCGCGATCGGCATGGCCTTCGGCGCCGGCGACTACGCGCACGACATCCGCCTCGCGTGTCATGGTCTCGACAAGAGCGACAACGACTTTGTCGTCGGTCTGGTCGGCAAGGATCTCTATCCACTCTCGAAGGTCGTCGAGACGATGAGGAAGACGCAGCAGACCTCGCTCTACCTCGAGCGGCTGGGGCCGTTTTTCGTCGGCCGCGTCGTCTGGCAGAGCCCCCTGTAACGACGTCGCGACGATCGACGCCCGCCTCCGCGCGATCAGGCGCGCTACGGCGTGGCCACGCCGGAGCGAAGCGAAGGCGGGCAGAGCGCGCAGAGACCGTTCCTTCCAAAAATATCCCAGACGCTCGTCGGGAGCCCGGAGCGTATCTCGTGTTTCCCTGCGTGCGCTGCGGTCTCCGCGATGATCGTCGTGGGCAGCGGTCGTTTGTTCTTGACGGACCGAATCGGTCGGATATAAGCTTCTGTCATTGAAACTGAGACTCAGTATCATCTTAGCGTCCGTCCGGAGGTCGCCATGAGTCGTCGCACGAGAGTGTCGGTCCTGTTCCTGTCCTTGTCGGGATGTGCGCTCGGAATTGCCGAGGCCCAGACGGTGCACCTCGGCGGCCATGTCGTGTCTGCGACGGGTCAACCCGTTCCAGGAGCGGAGATCGTGCTTCAACCTCTCCAAGGGACCGCGTCGACGATCACCGCCGAGGTGTCCGGCCGGTTCGAGTTTTCCGGCATCGAGCCGGGCGAGTACCGTGTCACGGTGAGAGCGATCGGTTTCTCGCCGGTCGTTCAACGGCTCACGGTCGCCCCAGGCCAGTCGCTCGATCTCACGTTGGTCTTGCCCGAAATCGTTCGCGAGCGAGTGAACGTGGTTGGCGATGCCAGGCCCCTGGACAATATGGCGAGGATTCCTGGCTCGGCCTACGTCATCGGGCGACGTGAGATGGAGAAAGTGAAGCTCGCGACCGACGATGTTCATCAAATGTTGAGACAGGTTCCGGGCCTGAACATCCAGGAAGAAGACGGGTACGGCCTGCGACCGAATATCGGCATGCGGGGCACGGGGACCGACCGGAGCAGCAAGATCACGATGATGGAAGACGGCGTGCTGATCGCACCGGCACCCTACGCCGCGCCCGCCGCCTACTATTCGCCCACGGCGGGGCGGATGGAAGCACTCGAAGTCCGCAAGGGATCGAGCCAGGTGAAGTACGGTCCAACCACCACCGGCGGTGTGATCAACTACGTCTCCACGGGCATTCCGTCGACGCTCCAGGTTCGAAGCACCGTGACCGGCGGTGGCGACGCCTCACGCAAGATCACGGCGGATGTGGGCGACTCCCACCGCAACGTCGGGTGGCTGATCGAGACCTTCCAGTTACGCAACGATGGCTTCAAAGTCCTCGATGGGGGCGGCGACACGGGGGTCGAGCTCTCGGATTACTTGGCGAAGTTCCGGGTCAATACCACGCCAAACGAGACGATGTATCAGGAAGTCGAGGTCAAGGTCGGTCGCACGCAGCAGACGGGCGATGAAACGTATCTCGGCCTGACGGACGCCGACTTTCGCGTCACGCCGCTCCGCCGCTACGCCGCCTCGCAGGTCGATGTTCTCGACGCGACTCATCAGCAGTATCACCTCCGTCACTTGCTCGCCCGGCGCAGCTGGGACCTGACGACCCTCGTGTATCGCAACGATTTTCACCGCGCCTGGTACAAGCTCGAGAGCGTGCTCGGCTCTGGGCTGGCCGGGGTGCTTCTCGCGCCTGAGCTCAATGTCGAACGCATAGCCGTGCTCGTCGGCGGCGAAAGTGCCCCGAACGCGCTCACCGTGAGGAACAACAACCGCACCTACTACGGAGCGGGCGTACAGTCGGTTCTCGGTCTCTCGGTCTCGGCCGGGCAGGTTCGACATCAGGTGGAAATGGGCCTCCGCTATCACCGGGACGAGGAGGATCGCTTCCAGCAGGATGACGGATATCAGATGCTCGCCGGTCGGATGATCTTGACCCGACAGGGTGCGCCCGGCAGCCAGGCGAATCAGATCGCCGGCGCCGGCGCCGTGGCCGGGTTCGTGTCGGACACGATCACATGGGGCAAGTGGAGCACTTCACCTGGCCTCCGGTACGAGAACATCGCTTTTAGCCAGACGACGTACGCTCGATCGGACGCCAATCGCACCGGTACGGCCGGCATCGTCGCCACCGACATCGACGCCGTCATCCCAGGCGTCGGGTTCGGGTATACCGTCCGTCCGGGAGTGGGTTTCTTCGCTGGCGTCCACAAGGGATTCGCGCCGCCAGGACCTGGAGCCGCGGAAGGCACCGATGTCGAACACAGCGTCAACTACGAATTCGGCTCCCGTGTCGAGCGTCGCGGTGTGGAAACCGAGGTCGTGGGATTCTTCAACCGCTACGGCAACTTGCTCGGTCGCGACACGTTGGCGACCGGTGGAACCGGCGAAGGCCAACTGTTCAACGGTGGGAAGGCCAGAGTGTACGGGCTGGAGACCTCGGCCCAGTGGAACCCTGCCCAGGCGATCGGACTTGCATCCGCCTTGCCCATCCGCCTCACGTATACCTTCACCCACGCCGAATTCGGGAATAGCTTCCAAAGCCAATTCGGCCCGTGGGGTCACGTGCAGAGTGGCGATGAACTGCCGTACGTGCCACGCCACCAGCTGTATGCGAGCGTGGAGACCGACCATCAGTCGTGGCGAGCGAGGCTTGAAGGCGTTTACGTGGGCCAGATGCGGGCCGCGGCGGGACAGGGTGCCTTGGTCGCTCGCGACTCGACGGAGGCGTCCTTCGTGCTGAACGCCTCGGGAGAATACGCGCTCACAGAAGGCGCCCGCGTGTTTGCGGGCGTGCAGAACCTGACCGACAGCCTCCATATCGTCAGCCGGCATCCCGCGGGCGTTCGGCCGGGCTTGCCGCGCCTGGTGCAAGCCGGTCTCAAGATTGCGCTTGGACGATGAGATGCGGTGACGCCATCAGCGATTCGATCGCGGCGCGCTCGGTGGCCGACTTGACGTTGTACTCCGGCTCGTAGCCGAACACCTGCCGAGCGCCCCGCGCGACCAGGCCTGGATCGAGGATGTCGAACGAATCCAAGGACACGAGCGACGGGTGCGCGACGCCGCACGCGTGGCTCAGCTGCAGGAGCTCCTTTCGCAGCGTGACGATGTAATTCGCAAACCGCGCGGCCTTGTAGGCGGGGTCGAGGCCGCGCATCAGCCACTGGCCCTGCGTGGCCACGCCCGTGGGGCAATGTCCGGTGTGGCAGCGCTGGGCCTGGATACACCCGATCGAGAGCATGGCCTCGCGTGCAACGTTGAACATATCGCACCCGAGCGCCATCGCCAGCAGCCCGACGTCGGGAAACCCGAGCTTGCCCGATCCGATGAAGACCACGTGGGCGTGCACGCCCTGTTGCACGAGCTCTCGATAGACACGCGAGAATCCCACCTTGAAGGGCAGCGCCACGTGATCGGCGAAGACGAGCGGCGCGGCCCCGGTGCCGCCTTCGCCGCCGTCGACCGTGATGAAATCCACGCCTCGCCCGGTCGTGGCCATCAACCCGGCCAGGTCTTTCCAGAATCCGAGGTCGCCCACAGCCGACTTCAGCCCGACCGGGAGGCCGGTGGCGTCGGCGATCTTCTCGGCGAAGTCGAGCAGGCTGTCTGCGTCCTTGAACGCGGTGTGGGCGGCCGGGCTGATGCAGTCTGTGCCCATCGGCACGCCCCGAATCTCGGAGATTTCCTTCGTGACCTTGACCGCCGGCAGCACGCCTCCAAGACCGGGCTTGGCGCCTTGGCTGATCTTGATCTCGATGGCGCGAATGGGCAGCCGTGCCACGGCGGCCAGCAGACGCTCCATGCTGAACCGGCCGTTGGCGTCGCGCGCGCCGAAGTATCCCGTGCCGAGCTGCCAGACCAGATCGCCGCCGTGGTCGTGGTGTCGCGCGATGCCGCCTTCGCCGGTGTTCTGCATGCACCCGGCAAGCTTGACGCCCCGGTTGATCGCCTCGACGGCCGGCGCGCTCAATGAGCCGTAGCTCATCGCCGATGTATTGACGATCGACGCCGGCCGGAAGGCGTTCTTCCGTCCCCGCGGTCCACCCATCACCTTCGCGCAGGGAATGCGGTACTGCGGATCGTGGCCTGTCTCCCCGGGCCGGGGCGAATCGAGCGGGAACGCCACTTGTTTGACGATGATGTAGGACGAGGACTGTTCCAGGTCGTTGTCGGTGCCGAAGCCGAAGTAGTTGTTCTGGTGCTTCGACGAGGCGTACACCCACCGCCGCTGGTCGCGCGAGAAGGGCCGCTCCTCGTTGTTGCTGGTGACGATGTACTGGCGCAACTCGGGGCCGACCGCCTCGAGCCAGTAGCGGAAATGGCCAATGATGGGGAAGTTGCGGAGAATCGCGTGCTTGCGCTGGGTGACGTCGTAGACGAACACGGCGAGAACCACGAGGAGACCGACGAGGAGCGCGACAGCCCAGATCATCGGCCAGCCGCGACGCGGTCCGACAGGAGCGCCACGCCAAGCGCGTACGAGTGCGCGCAGTTGTACGACAAGAGGGCCTCGTAGTTGTCGTAGACCAGGAAGTGACGAGACGAGCCGGAGACGAGCGAGGCGTTCATGTCGGCCTTCGGCAGCGCGGCCCCGTTGGTCAGCCGGACGCCCAGCCGCTGCCACTCGTCGAGCGGAAGCGGGCCGTTCATCTCTCGCGCGGCGCGGCAGGTGCCTGCGCGTGGCGCCATGCCGGCGGCAACAGGCTCGGCGACGTGGCTCGGCAGGCGCACCTCTCGGCCCCACCGCTCGCCGGCGGTCCAGCCGTAGCCCTTCAAGTAGTTCGCGATCGACGCGAAGACGTCGGCTGGCGATCCCCAGATGTCGCGGTCGCCGTCGCCGTCGAAGTCCTCTGCATACTGCAAGTAGCTCGACGGCATGAACTGCGGCTGGCCCATGGCTCCCGCCCACGAGCCGCGCATCCGCGCGAGCTCGATGTCGCCGCGATTCAGGATCTCGAGCGCGCTGAACAGCTCCTTGCGGAAGAGCGTGGGGCGCCTGGGATCGAACGCAAGCGTTGTCAGCGCCGTCACGGTGGGATGGACGCCGCTGAACCGGCCGAAATTCGATTCCGCCCCCCACACGGCCACCAGCAACGCGGGGGAGACGCCGTACCGCGTCGAGATCCGGCCGAGGAGCGTGCGATGCTTCGCCGCCATCTGGCGCCCGGTCCGAACGATTGCCGGCGTCAGGCGGCGCGAGAGGTAGGCTTCGAGCGGCTGAACGAGCTCGGCCTGCGTGCGGTCGCGCTCGATGACGACCGGCAGGGGCGCTTCCACGGTGCGAAGCGCCTGGTCGACGATCTCTTCGCGAATGCCGCGCTCAATCGCTTCGGCGCGCACGCCTGCCAGCCATTCCGCGAAGGTCGGGCGTGATTCTTCCTGGACCGGCGTCGGGACGGCGGTCTGTGATGTCGCGTTGACAGCGAGACTCGTCGCAAGAGCGATTAGCAAGCCCAAGACGACACGACCGCGCACGGAGGGAGTGTAGCAGAAGGGCAGAGGGCAGAGGGCGAGGGCGAAGCCCTTGACACTTGATCGTGGTTCGGGCTACTGCATGCCTCGCGGTCGGAATGACCACGCCGCGGCTTTCCCAACGAGCCCGCCCGCCAACGCCAGCAATGCTCCGGGCAGCAAGAGGAACAGAGGCAGCGCGAACACCTCAGCCAGGCCGCCACTGCGATCGATGGCCATTCGCGTCTGCGGATCGTGCCAGATCGCGAGCAGCACGAGCGCTCCAACAATTTTGATGGGTGCGGCGATCACGCCGATCGCCAAGCCGGCTGCCGCGCTCGCGCGAAGCGACCGTGTGCGGTAGGCGATCAGCCCCCCACACACGAGGAAGAGGCTCATGGCCCCGTACGTCGTGACGATGGACCTTGTCATGAAGTCGGCGGGTGGCACGAACCAGTCAAGAGCGTTCCTGCCGAGGATCAAGGTCGCCAGCAGAAGACCCCACACCCAGGTGGCACGCCATGCGAATCCGGCAACCTGCCCTACGAACCAGACGTTCGCCCCCAGGTGCCCTCGGGACGGCCGCACGCTGTCGCGGTATACCTCGAGTAGGTCGCCGGAAACCGTCTCCGCGTCTTCCGGAGTCAGCATCGCTCGCAGGACGGCTTCGGCCCACCGCGGCGGTCGATGTTGACGCGGCGACTGGTCCGGACGAGGCGGCGTCATGCGCGTCCTTTCAGCGGCCA
>MEKT01000041.1:0-188 GCA_001767435.1 Acidobacteria bacterium RIFCSPLOWO2_02_FULL_65_29
CGATAGCGCGTCCCCCACCCGGACCGACAACGCCACCAGGAGCTCCGGACGCACGAGCACACCGTGGTTGCGGAGGATCGCGTGCGCATAGGTCTCGCCCGACTGGAGCCCGACTGTTCCGTACAGCGGGAACTCGGGGCCGACCGCGCGCAGTTCGACCATGCGTGCCACTGTCCGCCCCGAGTCGG
>MEKT01000041.1:239-38334 GCA_001767435.1 Acidobacteria bacterium RIFCSPLOWO2_02_FULL_65_29
CGGCTTCCTTCAGCCGGCGGTCGATCACCTCGCGCGCGGCGCTCGTCCATTCACGATTCGTGGAGATGAGCGCGTCGGCCGCGATGAGCGACCGGGCTTCGCGCCCGAAGACGTCGCGCACGCTTTGAATCACGGACCGCAGGGCCACGATGGCGCCGACGCCGATAGCGATGCACACGAAGAAGAACAACAGGCGCCGCCAGGAGGCGCGCGTCTCACGAACGGCCATGCGAAGGACGAACGTCATTCCAATGGCCCCAATTGCCCCATTTGCCGCGCGAGCCCTTCCACGACGCGGCCATCGCGCATGACCAGCCGGGCGTCGGCCTGCGCGGCCAGCTCCGCGTCGTGCGTCACGAGCAACAAGGTCGTGCCTCGTGAGGTATGAATGTTCCTGAGCAGATCCATGATGTGTCGGCCGTTGGTGCTGTCGAGATTGCCCGTGGGCTCGTCGGCGAGGACGATCGGAGGGTTGTTGGCAAGCGCGCGGGCGAGCGCGACGCGCTGTTGCTCGCCGCCCGACAGCTGCGACGGATAGTGATGCGCGCGGCCCGTCAGCCCCACTTCTTCGAGGAGCGCCGCGGCCCGGGCGCCCGCATCGGACCGACCGGCAATCTCCATCGGCACGGCGACGTTCTCGTGCGCGGTCAACGAAGGGATGAGGTGAAAAAACTGAAACACGAACCCGATCTTCTCGCCACGAAGCTTTGCGAGCGCGTCCTCGTCCAGGTTCGTAATGTCGACGCCGTCGATCACGACCGATCCGGATGTCGGCGCGTCGAGCCCGGCAATCAACCCGAGCAACGTCGACTTGCCGCTGCCCGATGGCCCGACGATGGCCACGAACTGGCCGCGTGGAATCTGGGTCGTCAGCGGGTGCAGGATTGTCAAGGGCTCGGTTCCGCTCGTAACCGTCTTGGACACCGCTCGAAGCTCAATCATGGGCGCCCGGAACGTCCTTCCAACAGCGGCTCGAGCACGGCCCACACGTTGTCCGCCAACCGGCGCGCACCCTCGGCCGTGGGGTGGATGCCGTCTCTCTGGTTGAGCGCCTCGACGCCGGCCACACCGTCGAGCAGAAACGGCAGCAGCGCCGCCCCGTGTTCCTTTGCCACGTCCGCATACACCTGGCGGAACTCAACCATGTACTGATGTCCAACGTTGGGCGGCGCCTCCATCCCGGCGACCAGCACGGCGATCTTGCGCGCCTTGGCGCCCACGATGATGTCCGACAGGTTCCGGCGCAGCTCGGCCGCCGGCAAACCCCGCAGCGCGTCGTTGCCGCCAAGCGCGACCACGAGCACGCGCACGTCGCCCTCGAGCGCCCAGTCGAGCCGGCGCAGTCCGCCGGCCGATGTGTCGCCCGAGACGCCGGCATTGATCACGTCATACCTCAAGCCCGCGTCGTTGACGCGCTGCTGCAGCAACGCTGGATATGCCTGATCCAGGCTGAGGCCGAGGCCCGCGGTGAGGCTGTCGCCGAGCACGACGATGCGCGGGGCCCCGTGAACGGGGACCGCAGAGGTGGCCGCCGGCGGCGCCTCCGCTCGAGAACGACCCGTTTGCTCCGTCTCGGCAGGCGTTTGCCGCGGGCCGCACGCGGCGGACAGGACGAGCACCGCCGCGTACGCCGAAACGAGAGCCCGTGCGCGCGTCACCAGACATCTTCTACGGCCATGATCGTGACACATAACGCAAGTTTCTCTCGGTGAGCCGTAGAAGCTGTCTTAGGAAGCTTCGTTACCGTATTCTACCGTCATGCTCGACGCGGCCACCAGACGCGCGCGACTGCAGGAGGGCTTCCGTTGGTTCCCTGGGTCGATTGGCGGCGAGGTCCAACGACAGGCTGCGGCCGCCGCGCGCGCGGCAGACGGACTCTGGCGGCGCAACCCCGCGGTCTGGAGCGCGGATTCCGCCGTGCAGCGCACGATCGCCAATCGACTCGGCTGGTTGGGTGCTCCCCGTCTCATGGCCGAGTCGATCGATCGCTTGCTCGGCGCCGCGGACGCGGCTCTGCGCGACGGTTTCACCGACATGGTCCTGCTCGGCATGGGCGGTTCGAGCCTCGCGCCCGAGGTCCTGCGCGCGGTCGTCGGCGTCGCGCCGGGCCGGCCGCGGTTTCACATGCTCGACTCGACCGATCCGGCGGCCGTGGCCGCCGTGGCGCCGCCGCTGGCTCGCACCCTGTTCATTCTGGCGAGCAAGTCTGGCACGACCATCGAGCCCAATTCGCTCGCGGCGCACTTCGAACGCGGGCTCCAGAGAGCCGGCGTCGCGCGCTGGGCCGATCACTTCATCGCTATCACGGACGAGGGAACTGCGCTCGCCGAGCGGGCGCGGGCCGAAGGCTTTCGCGAGACGTTCATCAACCCTTCGGACATCGGCGGCCGCTACTCGGCGCTCTCGTATTTCGGACTGGTGCCCGCGGCTCTGATGGGACAGAACGTGCGCGCGCTCGTGGACTGGGCGCTCGCGATGCTGTCGGCGTCCCAATCGAATGTCGATCCCATGAGCAATCCCTCGGTGGCACTCGGCCTCGCCATGGCGGCAGGCGCGCGCGCCGGCCGCGACAAGCTCACGCTGGTCGCGCCGCGGGAGCTCGAGCCGTTTGGACTCTGGGCTGAGCAGCTCGTCGCAGAGAGCACCGGGAAAGAAGGTGTCGGCGTCGCGCCCATCGTCGGCGAGGCGCCCGATCGGCCGGAGCGCTATGGCGACGACCGCGTCTTCGTGCGCCTCGCCCTCGAGGGTGGGACAGACCCACGACTCGACGTCGCGGGCGTGAAGGCCGCAAACAGGCCCATCGTCGAAATCGATGTGGCGGAGCCACTGGCCCTCGGCGCCGAGTTCGTCCGCTGGGAGATTGCAACAGCCGTGGCAGGCGCCCTCCTGCGCATCAACCCGTTCGACGAACCCAACGTGCAGCAGGCGAAAGACGCGACGCGCGTCCTGCTCGAGGAGTACAAGACGAAAGGCTCGTTGCCCATTCCTCCGCCCGATCGAACGCTCGGCGAAGGCGTCACGCTGAGGCTCACCAGCGCGGCCCGGCGCGACCTCCATGGCCGCGGCCCCGAAGCGCTGCTCACGCTCCTGACGGAACGCGATTACTTTTCGCTGCTGGCCTACCTGGGTCCCGACAAGGAGCTGGCGGAGGCTCTTCATGGGCTGCGCATGCACGTGCGCGATCGCACACACGCCGCCACGATGTCTGGCTACGGGCCGCGCTATCTGCACTCGACCGGTCAGCTGCACAAAGGTGGGCCGAACACCGGAGTGTTCGTGCTGATCACGGCCTCGCCGCACGCAGACCTGCCCATTCCCGGCGAGGCGTTTTCGTTCGGTACGCTGGAGATGGCGCAGGCCCTGGGCGACTTCGCGTCGCTCGACGCGACAGGCCGCCGCGCGGTGCAGGTGCACCTGCCCGCCCCCGACCCGCAGCTGCTACGCCTGGTCGGCGACTCGTTGCTAGCCGGGATCGAGCGCTCGAGCCGATAGCCGAGAGCCGACAGCTGATAGGCGACAAGCGGATAGCCGATAGCCAGCTGATAGCCGATCAGAATGGCACGGTTATTCCCTGACCCCTCCTAAAGTCTTGTGGCTCAATACCCTGGGAGGTGTATACTTACTATCCGTGGCGTCATCTTCCCTGCAGCATTTGCTTGGGCGCGCCGGCGCGGCCCTCGAGCGCGGCCGCGGGCCCGAGGCTACCCAACTGCTGGCGCCCGCGCTGCGCTCGTCGGCGCTCACGCGGGAAGACGAGCTGGCCGTGCGATCGGCCCTTGCCGAAGCCTGGCTGCTTCAGGACGATCTCGATCAGGCTGCGTCAGCCCTCGGCCGGTCCCCCGACACATTCCGCGATACGGTCTCATCGGGCCGGCTCTCGGCGCTTTGGCGCCTGCACGGTCGGCTGGCGTCGGCCCGCGGCGATCAGTCGCGGGCCATCGCGCACCTCGGCCGCGCCCTGAAGCGGGCGGAGGCCGCACACGACTCGCAGGCGATCGGCCTGGCGCACTACGAGCTCGGACAGTGCTACCGGCAGGTTGGCGATCTCGCGATCGTGCGCGAGCACATTTCGAAGGCGGCGTCGGCGCTGCACGCGGCCGGCGATCGGCGTCATCTCGCGCTCGTGCACTCGCTGTCGAGCATCTCACTGGCGCAACTCGGACGCTACGAAGAGGGAATGGCCGCCCTCAAGCAGGCCGAACGCCTCGCCTCCCTCGTCCACGCCAACGACGTGCTTGCCACGGTGTGCGGCAATCAAGCGGGCGTGATGATGCTCGAGCATCGCTACGAACAGGCGCTCGCGCTCGCCGAGCGCAGCGTGTCGCTGCACGAAGCGCACGGATCGGGACACGGCCTGGCCGTGGCACTCGCCACCCTCGGTCAGATCTGCGTCCGGCTGGGCGATCTGGCTCGCGCCGAGGACGCACTCCACCGCGCGCTCGACGTCCGGAGCCCCATTCAGTTTCATGAGACAACCGGCGCGGTCTTCGACACGCTGGCGCAGATTCATCTGATCCGCGGGCGTTACGAGGTGGCAAGCGAGTTTCTGGCTCGCGCCAGCGACGCCTACGGCGCCTACGGCCGCCAGACCAGCCACTGGTATGAGTGGTCGGTTCGCGTGCTCGGCGCCCGCCTGGCCCTTCGCCAGGGCGCCCCTGCCGACGCGCTTGCGCGTGCCGACGAGATTCTCGCCGCGGGAGCGCCACCGTTCGATCGTCTCCAGGCCACGCTCATCGCAGCTGAAGCGCTGCTCGCCTCCGGCCACCTGGCGGAAGCCGGGGCGCGCCTGGCCTCGGCGGCCGAATCGCTCGACCCGCGCGTGGCACCCGCCACCTGGGGCGAATATCTGCGTTTGCGCGGGGCTCTGCACGCCGGAGGCAGCGGCGCGGCCGACGCGTATCATGATTTCGCCCAGAGCGCGACCTTGCTCGAGCTGCTCGGAGAGCGCTACCAAGCCGCGCTCAGCCATCTCGCGCTCGGGCGCCTGGTCGCGAACAGCGGCGCGCGATCGGTGGCCGAACGCCACCTGGACCAGGCCTTCAGGGTGTTCGAACAGCTCGGCGCCGAACGCGACCTTGCCGATACCGAGGAGGCCCGCGAGCTGCTGACCAATGTTGGATCGGGCGAAAACGTCATCTCGCCCCCAGACGCCGACGAAGCGATCGTGCGGCGCATCGTCGACGCCGCCGCGCTCCCGGAGTTGCTCGGACGCGAGACCGCCGCCGCATTCCTGGATGCCGCCGCTGGCGATGCGGCGGTCATGTTCGTCGAGCTCGCTGGCGGGGAAGCGCGCGTCATCGCCTACGCCGGCTGCGACGCGGAGGCCGCCCAAGCGCTCGCGCGCTCTGGCGCGCAAGGACAAGCCTACGGCCGGGGCGCCATCGTGCTCGAACCGCTCGGCCGCGATCCCGACGGCGCTCGCATGGCGCTCCTGGCCTCGCCGCGCGCCATCGGACACCCCGTGATGCGCCGACTGCGGATGATCGCCGCCATCGCCCGGCAAGGCTTCGCGCTCTGCGCGGCGCGGGAGCGAACGGTCGGCCCGGTTGGACCCGCCCTCGATCAGGCGCTCGAGCCGCTCCTGCCGGGATTCTTGACCGCGAGCGCCGCCATGGCGCGCGTCGTCGAGCAGATTCAACGGCTCCAGGGCAACGAGCTGACGGTGCTCGTCACCGGCGAGAGCGGCACGGGCAAAGAGCTCGTGGCGCGCGCCATTCACGTCGGATCCCATCGCAGCGCGGCCATGTTTCTACCCTACAACTGCACGACGACGGGCCGCGACCTGGCCGATAGCCAGCTGTTCGGCCATCGCCGCGGCGCCTTCACCGGCGCCGTGTCCGATCAACTCGGCCTCGTACGGTCCGCGGCGGGCGGCACGCTCTTCCTCGACGAAATCGGCGATCTGCCGCTCGACGTGCAGCCGAAGCTGCTCCGGTTCCTCGAACAGTCCGAGATCATGCCCGTCGGCGACACGCGGCCGCAGCGCGTCGACGTCCGCGTGCTCGCTGCCACAAACGCCGACTTGGAGCAGAAGGTCGCAGACGGCAAGTTCCGCGAGGACCTGTACTATCGGCTGAGCGTGATTCGCATTCACGTGCCGCCACTGCGCGAGCGTCGCGAGGAAATCCCACACTTGAGCACGTTCTTCCTGCGTGAGGCGTCTGAACGCCTCGCGAAGCCCGACGTGCACCTCAGCTCGCCAAGCCTCGACGTCTTCTCGCAGTACTGGTGGCCCGGCAACGTCCGCCAATTGAAGAACGAGATTCAACGCGCCGTCGCGCTGAGCGCGCCAGGAGGAACAATCGAGCCGGTCCACCTGTCGCCGGAGATCACGGCGACCCGGCCCTTGTCGGCTCCGGCCGCGGGCCGCGGACGAACAGCCCTCGCGCCGCCCACCAGCCTCGCCTTGGCTGTCGAGCAGGTCGAACGCGAGCTGATCCAGGCGGCGCTCGATCAGGCTCGCGGCAACATTTCCGAAACGGCTCGCAGCCTGGGACTGACGCGGCGGGGCCTGTATCTGAAACTGCACCGGCTCGGTCTCGAGTCGCGCCCCGACTCGGAGCTCGAAGCCTCCTGAAACGCTGGAACGCTGGGGTCTGACCCTACCTCTGACCCGCCCGGTCTGGGGTTCAATTTGGATACCTGCTATACGATTACGGTCATGCATGGATACTAAGTATTCATGTATTCAAAGCTGAGCTTCATGTGCCTTAACCAAGTCAACAGACGGTGATCAATATGGTTAGGTCGTTTAACCACTTCATGAACTCCTGAGTCCTACGTGTGGCGCGTGGCTTGATAGGGGTAGGGACCGAAGCCCTCTCCCCTTGAGGCAGGAGCCGTGATGCAGATCTTGAGGAATATGCTCCCGAACGACGGTACGGTCGCCGCCCACAGGATTCCACGGGCGTGCGAGCGGCGCAACGTTGCGCTGCCGGCTCGGTTGACCTGGAAGGACGCGCGGGGGTCGACACGGTTTGCGAGCGTCATGACCCGCGACGTCAGCGAGCTCGGGGTGTTCGTGGAGTGCCAGTCGGCGGTCGTGATTCCGCTGTATCGCCTCGTGCAGTTTCAGTTCGAGCGAGACGTCCGCGAGTCCGATCCGCTGCCGGCGTCGCTTCGGAAAGGCCGCGTGCTTGGCGCGGTGTACCGGCTGAGCTCGGCCACGGCCGCCGGCGGGCGACAGGGACTGGCGCTGCGGTTGATGGTCGAGCCGAAGCAGTGGCCCGCAGACATCGAGCAGGCGCGAGCGACTGCGTAGTCGTTTTAGTCGCCAGTCGTTAGTCGTTAGTCGTCCGTGACTATCGACTAACGACTAGCGACTATCGACTATTCGACTATCTGTCTTCTTCCTCAGGTATCTCGCCAGCCCTCGCCAGTTCAAATCGAACCGGCCCGCCACCTCGTAGGCGTGCGCGTCGGCTTCGTCCATGCGGCGGCGTAGCTGCAGGCGAACCTGCTCGGTGAACCACCGTTCTCGAGCCTCGTCGGTTTCGTCTCGCGCGAGCGAGGCCCTCACCAGATCCGCCGCGAGCGCCATGTGCACGCGCAGTTCGTTGAGATGCGCCGCGCATGGTGCGGCCGGGCCGAAGTGCGTGAGCAGCATCGTCTCAGGGCGCCAGGCTTCGATGCGCGCGAGGCTCGTTTCCCAGATCTCGAGATCGATGTCGGGCGGCGGCGTGGGCGCCAGGACGAGTCCGCGCGCCGTGCGCTTGATGCCGGCGGTGTCGCCGACGAAGGCCAGGCCCGTCTCGGGGTTGAAGTAGCTGACGTGGTGCGAGGCGTGCCCCGGCGTATACGCCACGTGCAGCGGGCGGCCGCCCGCTTCGATGCGATCGCCGCCAGCCACGATGGCGAGCGCGCCGGCCGGCACCGGTCGAACCTCGCCCCACAGCCGCTCCATCTCGGCGCCGTACAGGCGGCCGGCGCTCGCGAGGAGCTTCGTCGGGTCGACCAGATGCGGCGCGCCTCTCTCGTGCACGTATACGCGGAGCCTTGGATTCCGACGGACGAGCGTCCCAGTGGCTCCCGCGTGATCCAGGTGAATATGCGTGAGGACGATCGCCGTCAGATCGTCAATGCCTATCCCCGAACGGCCGAGTGCTCCGAGGAGCGTCGGCAGCGTGCTGGCAGGGCCAGGATCGACGATCGCGACGCCCGCCGGGCTCTGCAGGACAGCGGCCGCGATGATGCGCGGCGTGTCTTGGAACCCGAGATCGATATACGAAATGCCGGCCGCAAGCGTCTCCATGCCAAGGCGTGCATTATAGGGCGGCACACCGCCGAAGTGATATTGTTGAGGTGTCTTTTGGGGGCGTTTTCCCAGCCGCTTTTGGGGGACCGGAGTGGTTCGCGCCTGTGGCGTTTCCGATGTCGGACGAGTTCGAAGGACGAACGAAGACACGTTCGTGTCGGACCCTGAGCTCTGTCTGTTCGCGGTCGCCGACGGCATGGGCGGCCATGGCGCCGGTGAAGTCGCGTCTGGGCTGGCCGTCGAAGCCGTCACGGCGTTCATCCGGCGGTCTGCCGAAGACACCGACTTTTCCTGGCCGTACGGCATCGATCGCACGTTGTCGATGCAGGGCAATCGCCTGAGGACGGCGATACATCTGGCGAACCGCCGCATCTTCCGCACGGCCGAGAGCAACGACGACTACAACGGGATGGGCACGACGATCGTAGGGCTGCTCGTCAACGGGCCGCGCATCTCGGTCGGGCACGTCGGCGACAGCCGCCTCTACCTGCTCGAGCAGGGCAGGCTCGAGCAGCTGACGGATGACGACTCGTGGGCGGCGACCATTCTCGCGCGCGACCTGCGGCTGGGCCCGGCCGACATCGCCAACCACCCCATGCGGAACGTGCTGACCAGTGCACTCGGTTCACGCGAGAGCGTCGACATTCATCTGTCGGAGCGCGAGCTCACGGGCTCCGCATGTCTGCTGTTGACGAGCGACGGCCTGCACGGCTCGCTCGACGCCGCCAGCATCACGGCGGTGTTGACCTCGACGCCAGACGTCGAGGCCGCGGCCCGCGGCCTGGTGTCCGCCGCGCTCGAGCGCGGCAGCCGCGACAACGTCACGGCACTCGTCGTGCGCTACGACAAGGACTGAGCGCCATGCCAGATCAGATCCCCGGCGCGCCGCGGTTCATCGGCCGTTACCGGCTGGTCGAGCGCATCGGCAAGGGCGCCATGGGCATGGTCTACGCCGCCGTGGACGAATCCATGGGGCGGCGTGTGGCCGTGAAGGTCATGATGGCCGATCTCGAGGAGGAGCCCGAGACGCGCGAGCGCTTCTATCGGGAGGCCAAGGTGACCGGGCAGTTGGTCCACCGGAACATCGTGACCGTGTTCGACCTCGGCGAGGAACACGGGCGGCCGTACATCGTGATGGAGCTGCTCCAGGGCGCACCCCTCGGCGAGCACCTGCAGCAGCCCGACCAACCGACGCTCGACGCGAAGCTCGACCTGATGCTGCAGGTCTGCGAGGGTCTCCGGGTCGCCCACGAGCGCGGCGTGATTCACCGCGACATCAAACCGAACAACCTCTTCGTGCTGCCCGATGGCAGCCTGAAGATTCTCGACTTTGGCATCGCTCGGCTTGCGACGTCGACCTTGACGGCGAGCGGCTTTCTCGTGGGCACGCCCGAGTACATGTCGCCCGAGCAGGCGATGGGCCGTCCGATCGATGCGCGGTCGGACCTCTTCTCCGCGGCCGGCGTGTTCTACTTCATCCTGACCGGCCGCCCGGCGTTCGGCACCTCGGATCTGCCGAAAGTGCTGCACGCCGTGATGTCCAGCCCACCCGCGCCGCTCACCGAACGCGACGCGCCCGACGCTCTTCGCCGCATCCTGTTGAAGGCGCTCGAGAAGGATCCCGATCGCCGCTACGGCAGCGCGGCCGAGATGCTGGCGGCGATCGACAAGGTGCGCCGCGTGCGGGAGAGCGAGCGGCACCGCCTCGTCGACGCAGCGCTCGATCGCTATGGAGGAATCCTGGGGCTCATCGAGGAGCGGCGGACGCTCAGCAAGAGCCTGCGCGTCCCCGACGCCGATCGGATGTGCGACGACACGCTGGCGCGGCTCGCGCAGCGGTTTCCCGACGTCGCGCGGCACGCAGCCGAGGGCACGCTGATGCCGCCGATCGATCGCGACGTCGCCTCCGCGGCGCTGTCGGTGTTGCGGGCGCGGCACACCGTGGAGCTCGCGGCGCTCGACGCGTTGCGCGAGGAGGCCAGCGACTCGATGCGCCGCGCGGAGGACGCGCCTATCGACTTGACACTCCATCGCGGGAGTGCGAACGACGCCGGCGACGACGAAGCCGCCAAGGCGAGCTTGGAGGAGCGCGCCGCGGCGCTGTTCAACCGTCTGCGCCCCGACAAAGGCCCCGGGAGAGAGCCGGCGTGAGCCACAAGCTGATCGTCAACGACGGGAAACGCCAGCGCGAGCTGCCGCTCGTCGCGACGCTGGTGGTCGGCCGCGATCCGGCCTGCGACATCAGCGAGGCCGACCCCTTGCTGTCGCGGCGCCACGTCGAGTTCGTCGCCGACGCCGGCGAAGTCGTCGTGCGCGATCTCGCCAGCCGCAACGGCATGCTGATCAACGGCGTGAAGCTGACCCAGGGCATCCTGCACGGCGGCGACGTTATTCAAGTCGGCCACCTGCAGGTGACCTTCGTCGAGGACAGCGTCCCCTTGGCGACGCCACCCGATCCCGAAGTCGACGCCGACGAAACCGCGATGGTTCCACTGCCGACGGCGCGCGAGGCCGACGCGTCTCTGCTGCCTGTCGCGGACTCGCCTACTCTCGCCGTCGCGTCGCGCGTCTCGAACGCGCCGACCCTCCACACCGGGGTCGAGCCGCGACCGACGGCAGCGGGCAGCAAGCCGTCTGCGGGGACCGGTGTTTCGAGCGTCGTCCTCCCCATCGTTCGCACCCAGGAGCCAGCTGATCCGCCGCGGCCCGGGTCAATCGGGGTGGAGCTCGCCGCGCGCATCGTCGCCGACGCGCAGTACCGGGTGACCGGCGCCAGCGCGGGGTGCGCCGATCTGATCGGGGTAGGTCCGGACCGTCTGATCGGGCAATATCTGATCGACGCGATTCCCGACCAGGACATCGCCGACGGGGTGCTCCTCGCATTGAGCGTGCTCGGCGCAAGTGGTGAGCAGTTTTTCCTGGTCGCACCCGGCACGCGCGGATATGGCGTGTCGATCGTCGTATCGCGGGAAGGCAAGGGCAGACCGCTGACCGTCGCGCTGTCTGCCGATAGAGAGATGGAAGGATGACTGGGACGACTTGATCATGAAAGATGCTCCGCTTCCCGATCACATTGGCCGGTATCAGATCCTCGAGCGCGTCGGGCGCGGCGGCATGGGCGTCCTCTACCGCGGATTCGATCCGAAGCTCGATCGCGAAGTGGCCATCAAGGTCATTCTCACGGACTTTTCCGAGGACGCCGAGCAGATGCGTCCGCGTTTCTACCGGGAGGCCAAGGCGACCGCGCGGCTGCAGCACCGCAATATCGTCACGGTGTTCGAGTTCGTGGAGGACCAGGCCCAGCCGCACATCGTGATGGAATTTCTGCGGGGTGTCCCGCTGGCCAAGCGCCTCGGCGCGACGCCGAAGCTCACGCTCGACGACACGCTCGACATCGTCGCGCAGCTCTGTGCAGGGCTTGGCTACGCGCACTCGCAGGGAGTGGTGCACCGAGACGTCAAGCCGGCCAACGTCTTCCTGCTCGAAGACGGCACGGTCAAGCTGCTCGATTTCGGCATCGCGAAGCTCACGACGTCCACGTTGACCCGGCAGGGCGACGTGCTCGGCAGCGCGTCGTACATGTCGCCCGAGCAGGTGGCGGGCAGCGATTCGGTGGACGGCCGCGCCGACGTCTGGTCGACCGGCGTGGTCCTGTACGAGCTGCTGGCCGGGCGGAAGCCGTTCCAGGGCGAGACTCCGACCAACGTGATCGTCAGAATTCTGAAGGAAGAGCCCCCGCCGATCGAAAGCCTCGTGCCCGGACTTCCCAAGCAGCTCATCTCGGCCGTGCACCGCGCCCTGGAGAAGGATCCGACCAAGCGTATCGCCAAGGCCGACGAGCTCGGCCGCGAGCTCCAGTGGATTCGAAAGGCGCTCCAGGTATCGGGCGAGCTCGCGCCGATGGAAGAGACCAAGTTGGCGAGCACGCAGGCGCTGCGGGCGCTGCACGACGATCTGCAGAGGCCGCCGCCAACCAGCACGAGCGGCGCCAAAGCGCCCGCGGGAGTCGCGTCCGCGCCGCCTTCGTTGAACAAATGGGTGCTGCCGGCCAGCGTCGCCGCCCTCGTCGTGGCCGGGATTGCGGCGTGGGCCCTGGTTGGCCGATTGCCGGGAACAATTCCCGTCGCGGTCAGTTCGGCGCCGACGTCGTCCATGGCCGCGTCATCGACCGTCGCACCAGTAACGCCGGCGCCAGCGACCGTCACGGCATCAGCGCCCGCATCGTCAACAGCCGCGCCGCCAACCCCCGCGCCGTCACCAGGCGCGCCATCAACGGTCGCGTCGTCGACGGCCGCACCGCCCGTCACTCAAGTCGCTGGGAAGCCGACGGTCGCCCGGCCGGTGGGCAGCGCCGCCACCGCGAAGCCAGCCGAGGCCCCCGCGGCCGCGAAACCGGCCACCACGCCGGACGCCGCCGCCCCGCCGGTCGAGACACCCAAGCCGGCGCCGCCGCCGCCCACGCCCGCGATGGTCGAGGTGACGATGAGCGGACCCTACGCCTTCGAGGTCTTCGATGGCGCACGGTCGATTTCCGGGCCGAGCGAGTCGCACAACCTGTCGCAGCCGAATGGCAAGAACCTGAGGGTGGTCGCCGCGCCGTACTTCCTCGATCGGCAGGTGCGAGTGGACGGCGGACCCGATCGGCATTTCGAGTGGGCGCCGCCGGCACTGGGGCGGCTGGAGATTCGATCGGCCAGAGAAAATTGCCGGATCCTGGTGGGCAAGCGCGATCTCGGGTATCCGCCGTTCGCCGCCCTGCCGGTGGTGGCGGGCGACTACGTGGTCAGCCTGGCCTGCCCGGACGGACAGAATCCGACGCAGGGGGCAACGGTCATTCCGGGGCGGGAGGCTCAGGTTCGCTTCATACTGAGGTGAACCACGTACAGGACGATATGAAAACACTTCCTTCTCTACTGCTTCTCGTGCTGGTCGGCGCGGTCGGCTCGACCCTCGTGGTCTCCGCGCAGCAGGCGGCCAACGACGAACTGCCCCGGAGGCAGTACGACAGCGGCCTGTCGTTCATGCAGGGCCAACGCTACACGGAAGCCCTGAAGGACTTCCAGGCCGTGATCGACTCCTTCCCGCGGAGCTCGGTGGCGGACAACGCCCTCCTGGAAATCGCGCTCTATCAGCTGGACGTCGCCAAGAATATCGATGCCACGCAGGCCGCGATCGACAAGCTGCTGAAGGAGTACCCCGAGACCGACTCCGCGCCGATGGGATACGTCGTGGGCGGGCGGCTGGCGATGGCCAAGGGCCGGACGCCGGCCGACGTGGACGCGGCCCTGGCGAGCTTCGAGCGCGTGCCTCGCCTGTTTCCCGGAAACGACGCCGTGCCGGCCGCCGGCTACTACGCGGGCGAAACGCTGCGTTTGGTACGCCGCACCGATGAGGCCCTCGATCGGTACCGCGCCGTGACGGCGCAGTTCCCCAGTTCGCGGTGGGCCGGGCAGGCCAACCTGGCCGCCGGCTATTGTCTCGTGCAAGGCGAACGGGCCGGCGCCGCGCTTCCCGAAGTGCAGCGGGTTCGTCAGCAGCTCCCTGGCAGCGCGGCCGCGGCCGACGCGCTGAACATCAATACGATTCTCTATCGCCTCTACGTCCGCGCGCCGGGCCAGCCCGCGTACGGCTTCACGGGCCGCTTCGTCGGCGATGAAAAATCCAACTACGACGACGTCGTGGGCCTTGTCGTCGACCCCGCGAACCGGCTGCTGCTCGGCCACAAGAACGGTATCGCCGTCTTCGACCCGAAGGGGCCGCTCAAGACGACCGTGACGGCCAACGAACCGTCCGCCTTCTTCGTGGACGAGCGCGGCCGCGTAATCATCGCGAAGAACGAAATGCTCATCGCGGACCGCGCGGAGTCGCAGTCGATCTCGACACCGCTGGCCGAGCCGGGCAAGACGCGGCTGGTCGAAGAGATCCCCTCGGTCGTGGCGATGTCGGGCGGTCAGCGGATCATCATGGACCGCAAGGCCAAGAACCTGATCCGCGTCGGCGTCGACGGCCGGTACAGCGGCACCTTCCTCTCGAACATCAACGGCGATCGGCTGGCGATCAACACGCTCGACGATGTGGCTGTCATCGACAGAGATACGAAGGCGATTACGATCGCCGACCGCGACGGGAAGCTCCTGACCAAGATCGCCGCCAAGGGCGCCGCGTACCAGTTCGATGAGCCGGTTGATCTGACGTTCGACCAGATCGGGCACCTCTACGTGCTCGATCGAGGCAACGCCTCGGTGTACGTCTTCAGCCCCAAGTACAAGCTGATCACGACCTTTACGATTCAGGAAAAAAGTCCCGGCGCGTTCACCAGGGCACGGGCGCTCACGCTCGACGCCGCGGGCCGCATGTACGTGTTCGACGAGCGCGCAAAACGCATTCAGGTCTATCAATGAGCACCGTCCTCAGAATCGCGATCGTCGCCGCCACGGCCCTGGCCTCGCTCGCCGCCGGCCCCCGACCCGCGTGGGCGCAGGCCGACCAGATGTCGAACGTCCAGACGCTGATGACGCAGGCGCGGACGTCCTTCGATCAGCTGGACTACGAGGGCACCGTCAAGGCGCTCGACACGGCCATCGGCGTCCTCGAGGCGCGGCCCACCGAGGAAGCGCGAAAGCTGCTGCCGACCGCCTACGAAATGCGGGCCCGGTCGCGGTTCGGCCTCGGGCTGCGGGCGGAGGCGCAGGCCGACTTCACCTCACTCCTCAACATGGACCCGGCGTACGCGCTGACCGGCCAACTGTCGCCGCGCATCGTGGAGCTCTTCGAAGCGGTCCTGCGAAGCACCGTCACCCAACTGACCGTGTCGATCGCGCCGCCCAACGCGGAGGCCACGCTCGACGGCGTGAAAATCCCGACGAGCGGGACTCTTCAGATTGCCGTCGGCGATCACACGATCGCCGCGTCGCGCATCGGGTACAAGGCGGCGTCGATCTCGTTCAAGGCGGAGGCGGGCGTGGCGTTCGACATGGTGCAGCCTCTCGCGCTCGAGCGCGTGTCGTCGGTGTTCACATTCGTCACCTCGCCGCCGGGTGTCGAGATCGTCATCGACGGCATCCGCCAGGGCGTGACGCAGCCAGGCCCGCCGCCGGCCGAGATCGCCGAACGGGCCGCCAGAGCCGGCCTGCCCGCGTCGCAGCTGTCGAACGTACTCGTCGTGCCAGAGGTGCAGATTGGCACGCACCGACTCGAGTTCAGGAAGGACTGCTTCGTCGGCACCGAGCGACGGCTCACGGTCGAATCGCTCGACGATTACGTGATCGATCCGATACGCCTCGAGCCAGCGGTGGCGACCATCGCGGTGAAGTCGAGCCAACCCGGGACGATGGTCTACCTCGACGGCCAACAGCGGGGCGTGGCGCCCATGACGATCAGCGACGTCTGCGAAGGCCCGCACCTCGTGGAGCTGAAGTCGGCGTCGGGCCGCCATATCAGCCGCGTGGACGCGCGCACGGGTCAGAAGATCGACATCGCGGGCGCGCTCAGGCCGGCCTTTGCGCTCGTGTCGACGAGTGGACAGGCGGCGCTCAACGCCGATGTGCGACTGACGATCGAGCGGCAACTCGAATCGGCGCAGAGCGTCACGTTCTTCGCCCCGCCGGCCGACGACGCCAATAAGGCGCTCGGCACCGAGAAACTGCCGCCGGACTGGCTCGCCTTCGACGCCAACAAGCGCGCGCTCGGCACCTCCGCCGACATCGGCGCCGTGCTCCGGCGCGACCTCTCGGAGAAGCTCGCCAAGGTGTTCGACGCGCAGGGCGTCGCCTCGGTCACCGTCCCCTCGAGCCTCAATCGCAATCGCCTCGTGGTCGCGGTGCTGGGCTCGGGCAGCGGCGAGCCGGACGTGCTCGAGATCAGCCTCGACAATCCGGAAACCGTCAATTTCGCGATTGGGCGCCTCGATCGCCGGCTCTCGTTCTTCCGGCCCTCGATCGGCCTCACCGCGGTCGACGTCGCCGACATCGAAGGCGCGGTGGTGGTGGCCGTCGATGGCCCCTCGGCAAAGGCCGGCATTCTTCCCGGGGACGTCGTGATGAAGGCCAACGCACAGCCGGTAATCGATGCCGCCGCGCTGACGACGCTCTTGGCGGGGCGGAAGGCCGACGAAGACCTCACCCTCGAGCTGAAGGACAAGGCGGGAACGGTCAAGCGTGCGGACGTGCGCGTGTTCATGACGCCGCGTCTCATCGGCATGAACGATCAGACGCTGATGGTCAACCGCATCCTCGTCGACCTGCGCGCCCGCGTGCAGGCGCCGGGCGATCCGGTTGAGGACTCGGTCATGCGCCTGAACCTGGCCGTTGCCCTCGCGCGCGTGGAAAACTGGAGCGCGGCACGCCTCGAGCTGCAGCGTGTGAAGCTGCCGGACGGCCCCGGCGTGTCGAACGGAACCGTGCAGTACCTGCTCGGCCTCGCGTCCGACCGGATGGGTAACCGCGCCGAGGCGGAAGCCGCCTGGCGCGCCGCCGCTGCGTCCAACGCGCTCTTGACCGAAGACGGGCCGGCGATCAAAGAGCTGGCCGACGCGAGGCTCGCGGAGCTGCAAAAGCGGCCAGCTCGCTAGGCTTCGGGCTTTGGGCTGCAGGCTCTCGCCAAAGCCTAGAGCCTGAAGCCTGAAACCCTGCCGCAGGCCTGGGCTTCGGGCTCTGGACTCTAGACTCTGGGCTTTTGCCAAAGGCTAAAGCCAAGAGCCTAAAGCCTTAATTGGGCACCACCAGATCCGGCATCGGCCGCGCCGCGAAGAACCGGCGGCACAGACTGCCCAGCCACCGCGCCCAGCGGCGCGAGCGCTGCACGCGCGCGCTGTCGGTGGCGATGCCGGTGTTGGCATACATCTGGCGGTACAGCTTCGACACGAGCACGAAGGCGACGCGGTTGCGAATCGACTTCACCACGTTCGATCGCCGCCAGACGTTGCCGAGGCTGTAGAAGCGGTCCCAGACGAGCTGGGTCTGCACCCGGATCTCTTCCGCGCTCATCGTCGGATGCGCCGCGAACACCTTGGGCCGCCGATGCTGCGGGATGAGCCAGTGCTGCGTCACCGGCACGCCGTCCACGGCCTGCCCCTGGCGTTCGGGCGAGCTCGCCCACTTGTCGAAGTCGAGCGTACCGGGGAACGGCGTGAGCAGCACGAACTGCGCGAACGTGATGTCCGCGGCTTCGGCGAGGGCGGCCGTCGCCTCGAAGGTGCTCTTGCGATCGCTCGGCAGGCCGAAAATAAACGACCCGAGCACGTGGACGCCGTGGCGCTTGAAGGCGCGGAGGCGCGCCGCCAGCTCGTCGCCGTAGAGGTTGAAGCCCTTGTAGACGTCCTGCAGCCCTTCCTTGGTCACCGATTCGACGCCGACGAGCGCGCCGCGGATGCGCGCCTTGCGCATCGCGTCGAGAAACAACGGATCCTCGGCGGCCTCCATGGTGATCTGCGTGTACAAGACGAGATCGTCAGGCAGCTTCGCGAGCATGCCCATCAGCTCGAACCGCTCGTCGCGCAGCGCTTCGAGCTCGTGCAGCCGCGTCGGATCCGAGCGGCGGCGCGCCTGTGCCAGGTCCTCGAGGGTCACCGGGTAGAAATTGTCGTCGGCGAGCGCGATGAAGCGAAAGCCCTTGCGCCTGAGCTCGACGATTTCACGAACGACCGCGTCGACGCCGCGCTGGCGCGGCTCCTGGCCGTCGGTGCGCCACACCGAGCAGAACGAGCAATGCTTCGGGCACCCGCGCACCGTCTGGACCGAGGCCCACATGTAGCGGTTGGGCGGCAGCAGATCCCAGCGTGCGGGAACGAACCCCTCAGCCCCTATCTGCCCGCCCTCGTAGCGCGCCTTCGGCTGACCCGTCGTGCAGTCTTCGATCACCTGGTTCCACACGAGGTCGCCGTCGCCCCGCACCACGGCATGGGCGCCGCCGTGCTCGAAGGGTTCATCGGGAAAGAGCGTGGCGTGTATACCGCCGAACACGACCCACGCGCCGCGCGCGCGCGCCACCCGCCCCACTTCGTAGCCGCGCAGAGCATTGCCCGTGTGAATGCCGATGCCGACGACATCACCCTGCTGAATGTCGGTGTCGACGATGGGATCGAGCGTCTCGTCGGTGATGCGGGGCGTGCCCCAGCGTTCGCCGGTGGCGCCGGCGAGCACATACAGCCATCGCGGCGTGATAACGGCCACTCCAAAAGAAATATGGCTTGGGTTGATCAGATGAACCTGCATCCGCCTCGCAGAACCGCCTTCAGAAACCGCCGTCTCAGCCTATTGTCCGGGTTGAATGCCGACGGACGTCGCGGGAAAGCATCCAACTATACCGCGGTTCGTGGGCCCCGCACTAGCCCTACTGAAGAATCAGCTTCTGCACCCGCCAGTTCGACGTCTCGGCCGCGTACACCTCGCGTTCCGACGGGCACGCGAGTTGATGGACGCCGGAGAACTGTTTCAGTCGGCGTCCCGACCCGCCGATGACGCCCAGGACCTTGCCGTCGAGCGAGACTTTGAAGACCCGTCCGGGAAACGTGCTCTCACCCACGAACATCACCTGGTTGGGCCCAGGCGTGATGCAGATCGAATTGGGCGCGCCAATGGAGTTCGCGAGAGCCGCGCCAGTCGGCGTATTGCCAACCACCGGGCGCGTGCCCGGCGAGGGCGGTACGTCGATGGTGAACATCCGCAGGTACTTGCCGTCGGCGTCGAACACCTGAATGCGGCGGTTCGAACGGTCGCCGACGTACACGTTGTTACTGCGATCGACGGCAATCGCGTGTGGCAGGCGAAACTGCCCCGCCGCCGTGCCCTTGTCGCCCCACGATTTCACCCAGTCGCCGTTCTTGTCGTACTTGGCGACCCGCGAGTTCACGTAGCCGTCGCTGATGTAGATGTTGCCCTCGGAATCCCACGCGACGTCGGTCGGCTGGCGGAACAGCCCGTTCACGGCCGGCAGCGGCGGCTCCGGATGTTCCCACGGCCCCGTCTCGTCGTCTGCCGACTCTCTCCGGCGGCCGAACACCATCGTCACGCGGCCGGACTGGTTGAGCTTGACGACCATGTCGGAGCCCTTGTCGACCGCCCAAATGTTGTCGTCCCTGTCGACGCGTACGGTGTGCGCGAACGACCAGCCGTACAGACCCTTGCCGATCTCTCGGACGAACTCGCCGTTCGTGTCGAATTCCAGCAGTTGCGCCGCCGATGGCGCGTAGGCCGGCCCATTGGCGCTGTTCGAGCGGGTGAAGACGTAGATGTGGCCCTTGGAGTCCACGGCGACGCCCGATACCTCGCCGAAGTTCATGCCCGGCGGCAGTTTGAAGAAGTCGGGAACCGAGTCGAACTGGATGACGGGAACATTCTGTTGAGCAAGTGACGGGACGGCCACCAGCACGAACCATGCGAGCAGGAACTTTTTCATCGCGGCCTCCGGGATGTCATCTTAGAGCCTCTCGACGCCCACAGCGACACGGTTATTCCTTGACCTTCACCAGGGCCCGCCCTAACCGCCAGACCCAGCAGGCTTTGGGCGGCGTCCCGGCGGGCCAAGCGCGACGGCCGGCGCGGGACGTCGCGGGTTGCCGCCCTGCCGGCAAGGGGTTAAGATTGACGCAATGAATCCCCGAATGCCCGCCAAGCCACGCTATCCCGGGACCCGTGTGACCGCCAACGGCAATCAGCTGGTCTCGTACCATACTGAAACTCGCATCGCCGACGCCGGCGTGTTCTACCCGATTACTCCTTCAACGGAAGGCGGGGAGCTGTACCAGCAGGCGTTCGCAGAGGGCAAGCTGAACGTCTTCGGCGGCAACACGATCGCGGTCGAGGCGGAGGGCGAACACGCCGCCCAGGGTGGAGCCATCGCGCACTCGGTGTGCGGCAAGCGCGTCGTCAATTACACGTCGGGCCAGGGAGTCGTCTACGGCGTCGAGCAGTATTACCACGCCCCCGGCAAGTGCTCGACGATGGTGCTCGAGGTCGCGGCGCGCGCGCTCACGAAACACGCGTTGAACGTGCATTGCGGGCACGACGACGTGTACGGCGCCCTCGACACCGGCTGGATCATCGTGTTCGGCAAGGATGCGCAGCAGGCCGCCGACCAGGCGCTGATCCTGCGTCGCGTCACCGAGCTCAGCCTCACGCCAGGGATGAACGTCATGGACGGCTTCCTGACGTCTCACCTCGAGCGGACGTTCTACAAGCACGAGGCGGAGCTGATTCGCCGGTATCTTGGCGCGCCCGACGACCTCATCGACTGCCCGACGGAAAGCCAGCGCGTGCTCTTCGGTCCAAGACGCCGCCGCGTGCCGAAGATGATCGATCTGACGAACCCCGTGCTCCTCGGCCCGGTCCAGAACCAGGAGCATTACATGCAAGGGGTCGTGGCACGGCGCGACAATTTCACGGAGCCGATTCTCCAGTTTTTCGAGGACGCGTACAGGGATTTCGCGGACCTGACGGGCCGCCACTACGGGCTGGTCAGCGAGTACAAGACCGACGACGCCGACACGGTGTTCGTGTCGCTGGGATCGGCCGCCGAGAACATCGAAGCAGCCGTCGACTACCTGCGCGAGCATCAGAACGCGAAGGTGGGATCGATCCACATCAACGTCTTCCGGCCATTCCCGGAGGCCGCGATCGTCAAGGCCCTTGCCGGTAAGAAGACCGTGATCGTCCTCGAGCGCACCGACGAGCCGATGGCGGGCGACAACCCGATGGGACGCGACATCCGCACCGCCCTGAACAAGGCGCTGCAACATGACGCGGGGCTGCCGGCCCTGACGGCGGACCAGACGCCGCGCCTCTTTGCAGGGGTGTACGGCCTGGGCTCCCGCGACTTCAGGCCCGAGCACACGATTGGCGCCTACGAATTCGCGACCGGCACCCGGGCGCGCCAGGACGGAAAGCGCGCCTCCGACGGCACGACCTTCATGGTTCTCGGCGTGGACCATCCCTACGAGGTCCGATCCGACCAGACGCCGTCGCTTCTGCCGGAAGGGGCCATCGCCGTCCGCTTCCACTCCGTCGGTGGGTGGGGCGCGATCACCACGGGCAAGAACCTCGGAGCGATCATCGGCGACTTCAACGACTTTCTCTACGAGCGCGACAAGATCGTCGACGGTTTCGGCAATCCCAAGGAAATCATCCACGTCAGCGCCAACCCCAAGTACGGATCCGAGAAAAAAGGAGCGCCGACGTCGTACTTCATGGTCGCGGCGCCGGAGCGGATTCGGGTCAACTGCGATCTGCGGCACGTCACGGTCGTGCTGTGCTGCGACCCCAAGGCGTTTACCCATTGCAATCCGCTCGACGGCATGGCCGAGGGCGGCAGCCTCGTGTGGGAGTCCGAGGAAGAAGGCGAACAGGCGTGGGAGCGGCTCCCGCTGTGGGCGCGCAAGCAGATCCTCGACAAGAAGATCCGCGTGTTCACGCTGCCCGGCTTCAAGATCGCGCAGAAGGCGACCGATCGCGCCGACCTTCAGCTGCGCATGCAGGGGAACGCGTTCCTGGGTGCATTCTTCGCGGTGTCCCCGCTCCTCCAGGAATTCCAGATCAGCCAGGAGCAGTTCCACGAGGTCGTCCACAGACAGTACGTGAAGAAGTTCGGCCGACTGGGAGAGGGGGTCGTGAAATCCAACATGGAGGTCATGACCCAGGGCTTCGATCTGGTCCGGGAAATCCGGGTCGGTGAGCTCGATGCGCCCGACCGTTCCACGCTTCGCGGCCAGGCGCTGTTGCCGGTTGTCCACGGAAACGGCGACGGGTGCGGGTCAGGATGCCGGTCGCACCCGGTGCCGGAAGGCCAGGAAGAGCGGACCCCGTTGACGCAGATCGCGTCGTTTGACGCCCTGTTCCGCGCGGGGCTGGGGTACGACCAGCCCGCGTCGCCGCTGGCGGCGCTCGGCGTCATGGCCGCCGGCAGCGGCGACACCTCGTCGAAGTACGTCGCCCGGCGCGAGACGCCGCTCTACATTCCCGAGAATTGCACCCAGTGCATGGAGTGCATCGCGGTCTGTCCGGACACGGCGCTGCCCAACTGCTCGCAGGATCTGGAAACGGTCCTCCGCGCGGCGGTGGCCAACTACGTGACCGATCCGGGAGAGCGCCAGAAGATGCTACGGCTCTTGCCGGAGATCGAGACGCGCACGCGCGCGATGATGCGCGAAGGCTTGCTGAAGGCGCCGCCACCGCTTCCGCAGATCATCCGGAAGGTGACCAACGAGGTCAACGGCTTCTCGCCGGAGGCGAAGCGCCAGTTCTTCGAGATCATCGACAAAGTGCCGATGGCCTACGAGAAGACGAACGCGATTTTCGCGACGCCGGAGAAGAAGAAGCCGGGCGGCGGCGGCGTCTTCTCGATCTTCGTCTCGGACCTGTGCAAAGGCTGCGCGGCCTGCGTCACGGCCTGCGGCGAGCACCAGGCATTGAAGATGGTGCAGGAAACCGAGGACGTGAACGCGGAGCATGAGAGCGGCACCGCGTTCCTGGACCTGCTGCCCGACACACCGCAGAAATACCTGGGGCTCTACAACGACTCGCGGCCGCAGGACTCGAAGACCGCGACCTTGCGCAACATGCTGATGGTGCGCAGGAACTACGACGCGCTGGTGTCGGGCGACGGGGCGTGCGCCGGCTGCGGCGAAAAGAGCATCCTGCGAGCCATCGCGGCGGTCACCGAAGCCTACATGCGTCCGCTCTACCACGCGAAGGCCGATCGGCTGCGGGCGAAGGCCGACGAGCTCGACAAGACCGGCGCGCAGAAACTGGCCAACTTGAAGGCCCGGAGGCAGGACGAGTACGACATGTTCCGCCAGGCCGTCGCCCACCTGTTGATGCGCCTGGGCGGCGAGGACGACCAAGACACCAAGGCCCGCATCGCCGAACATGGGCCGATCTCGGATCGCGACATCATCGGCGCCCTCACGGCGGTCATGAGGCAGGAAGCCTTCAACCACAAGGATCTCCAGCCGATCGACGGCCGCCTCGGCAATGGCATGTCGGTCATGGCCATGGCGGCGCATACCGGCTGCAACACCGTCTACGGCTCGACGCCGCCCAACAATCCGCACCCCTACCCCTGGATGAACTCGCTCTTCCAGGATGGCGTGACGGTCGGCTGGCTCCTCGGCGAGAGCTTCATCGTCGATCACGGGCGGCGGTCCGTGATCCCCGAGCGGCTCAGCGACGCGCTGCTCAATCGAGAGACGGACGTCATCAACCCGCGCGAGTACTACGAGTACGCGCACTTCAGCGATGCGGTGATGACCGACCAGGAAATCATCGAGCTGCCGAAGGCGTGGGTCATCGGCGGCGACGGCGGCATGGGCGACATCGGGTATCAGAACACCTCGAAGGTCATCCTCCAGAATCGTCCCAACGTCAAGGCGCTGATGCTGGACACGCAGGTCTATTCCAACACCGGCGGCCAGAACTCCGACTCGACGCCGATGCTGGGCGGCAACGACATGAATGTGTTCGGCTCTGCCACGCAAGGCAAGAACACCGAGAAGAAGACCGTGGCCGAGACCTTCCTCGCCGGTCACGGGTCGCCCTTTGTCGCGCAGGTCTCGATTGCCAATGCGCCGAAGCTCTACCGCGCGATCCTCGACGGCCTGGAGTACCGCGGCACGATGTTCATGCAGTGCTTCACCACGTGCCAGCCCGAGCACGGCGTGGCCGACGACATGGCGCTCGACCAGGCGCAGCGCGTGCGCGACTCCCGCGGCGCGCCGGAGTTCGTCTTCAACCCTCGGATGGGCGAAACCTATCAGGAAGCCCTCGACATCAAGGGTAACCCGTCGATCGACATGGACTGGTACGAGACCAAGTTCAAGGGCACCAACGAGACCTATCGCTACACCGTGGCGCACTGGTGCGCGACCGAAGCCCGGTTCCGCAACCATCTGAAGAAGATCAAGAAAGACGACGCGGCGAAGCTCATGTCGCTCGAAAACATGTTGGTCCGGATCACGCAGCAGGACGTGGTGTACCGGCGCTACCTGCGGCACGACCACCGGTCCTACGTGCCTGATTTCGGTGTGTACATCCGGGTGCAGGGGAGCAACGGCGTCTCCGAGTACCGGTCGCTCTCGCGCCAGTTGGTGCTCTTCTGCGTCGAGCGCCGCAAGGCCTGGCGCATGCTCCAGAGCAAGGCGGGCGTCGAGAACCGGGAGTACAAGGCACAGCGGTCGCTCCTGGCCGACGTCGATGCCGCGAAGATTTCGAAGGAGGAGTTGTTCGCGCACGCCGAGGAGCTGTTGAAGGCGAGAATCCCCGGCCCGGCCGCTCCTCACAAGGCTGCCAGCCCCGCGGCGCCGCGACCGACTGCGGTTCCAGCGGCCGGGGTGCCGGCGGCAGCCGCTCGCCCGCAACCCTCGGACAGTCCGGCGAGCACGACCGGGGCCGCGAGCTCTTGAGGCGCGTCTCGCATGGATTCCGCTTCAGGCTGAGTGTTTTCAGCAGCCTGTTCTCTGGTGGTGCAGGACTTCAGTCCTGCCTGCGGCGGCGTGTAGTGCAGGACTTCAGTCCTGCCTGCGGCGGCGTGTAGCGTGTAGTGCAGGACTTCAGTCCTGCCTGCGGCGGCGTGTAGTGCAGGTATGAAGACCTGCGCGACACCGTTCGAAAACTTCTGGGTGTTCGGACCAGCTAATTCTGACGACAAGGAGCCGTGGCTATGAAGCGAAGCGCGAGTGCTGTGTGGAAGGGTGGGCTCAAGGACGGGAGTGGCAGCGTATCGACCGATAGCGGCGTGCTATCGGGGACGCCTTACAACTTCGCCAAGCGGTTCGAGAACGAACACGGCACGAACCCCGAGGAGCTCGTGGCGGCGGCGCACGCCGCCTGTTTCTCCATGGCCCTCTCGATGATCCTCGGCAATGCCGGCATGAAGGCCGAGAGCATCAACACGAAGGCGACCGTGACCCTGGAGCAGGTCGAGGGAGGGTTCGCGGTCACCTCCAGTCACCTGGACACCTCCGTCAAGATTCCAAACGCCGACAAGACAGCGTTTCAGACGGCAGTGGAGGCGGCCAAGACCGGCTGCCCCATTTCCAAGCTGCTGAACGCGAAGATCACGATGGACGCCAGATTGGTGTGAGCGCGTGCGGAAGTCCTTTTCAGCGGCCAGTGGAGAATTGCATTTGACGAAGACATTATGGCTGCTCGCCCTCCTGGCGATGCCTGCACCGCTCTGGGCGCAGCAGGGATCGCCTGACCACGATCATGCCGTGGCCGAAGCGAGCGGCACCCTGCGGCTCAGCCCCAACGAGCGGACCGCTCTTGCCCCAGGGGACCGCTACCAGGTCGAGCCCACTCGCGTCGAAGAGGGCCCGCGGATCGACGGCAACCTGGATGAAAGCGTCTGGCGCCGCGCCGCCGTCATCGACGACTTCGTGCAGCAGGAGCCGGCCGAGGGAGATCCTGCGACAGAGCGGACCGTCGTTCGCCTGATGTACGACTCCAGGGCCTTGTATATCGGCGTCGAGGCGTTCGACTCGAATCCGTCCGGCGTGATCGCGACCGAGATGCGTCGCGATTCGCGACGGATCCTCGACGAAGACAACTTCCAAGTCATCATCGACACGTTCCACGACCTCCGATCGGGATACATGTTCGTGACGAGCCCGCTGGGCGCGAAGCTCGAGCAGCAGGTTGCGGAAGAAGGCGAGGGTGGTCGAGGCGGCAGCAGCTCGAACGTCAACGTCGACTGGGACGGCGTGTGGCACGTGTCGTCGCACGGCACCGGCGAGGGGTGGGTGGCCGAGATCGCCATTCCGCTGGTCACGCTCCGATTCCCCGACGGCCCCCGTCAACTCTGGGGCATCAACTTCATGCGGAACATTCGCCGCAAGAACGAGCAGGTGTTCTGGGCGCCGATTCCCAAGGCGTACAGCCTCACGCGCGTCAGCCTTGCCGGAACGCTGAGCGGCATGGGCGGCGTCAACCGCGGAATGGACTTGCGCGTCATGCCCTATGCGTCGGTCGGTGGCCGGCAGGACCGGGCCGGCGGAGTGCTGGAGGGCTCGGGCTTTCGCGATGTCGGGCTCGACGTGAAATACGGCGTCACCTCAGGGCTCAACCTCGACCTCACGCTCAATACCGACTTTGCGCAAGTCGAGGTCGACGAACAGCAGGTCAACCTGACGCGGTTCCCCTTGTTCTTTCCGGAGAAACGGGACTTCTTCCTCGAGAACTCCGCGATGTTCAACGTCAAGAACGAGGGCGGCCAGGGTCGGCTCGCCGACCTGTTCTTCAGCCGCCGGATCGGGCTGTCGAACGCGGGCCAGCCGATTTCGATTATCGGAGGCGGCCGGTTGACGGGGAAGATGGACCGCCACAACGTGGCCGTCCTGAACATTCAGACGCAGGAAGCCCTCGGTCAGCCCGGCGACAACTTCTTTGTCGGACGCTACAGCCGCGACATCCTGTCGCGATCGAGGGTGGGCGCGATCCTCGTGAACAAGGAATCCCTCGGGGCCTCTCACTACAACCGCACGTTCGGCGTGGACAGCTCGCTCTCCCTGCATCGAAATTTCTTGGTGAGCGGATTCCTGGCGAAAACCGACAGCCCCGGGATGTCGACCGGGGACCTGGCCGGCCATTTCAACGCGAACTGGACCAGCCCTTCCTATCGCGTCTACGGCGAGTACACCGACATTCAAGACAACTTCAACGCGGAAGTGGGTTTCGTCCCACGCGTGGGTATGCGAAGAACGAAGGCGCACGCGGAGTGGGACCCTCGTCCGAAAAAATGGCACATTCGCAACATGGACCCGATGATGAACATCGTGTACATCACGGACCAGCACAATCGGCTGGTCAGCCGCGAAGTGCACCACATGGTCGGGGTCTACTTCGACAACGGCTCGAGTCTCGTGCTCATCTACAACGACGTGTTCGAGCAGTTGGACGAGCCGTTCCGCATCCGTCCCGACGTCATCATCCCGGCGGGCGGCTATACCTTCCTCGAGCCGAGCGTCTCTTATGGCAGCAATCCGTCCCGTCGCCTCTACACCAGAGCGCGCTATTCGCCCCAGACCTTCTTCGACGGGCATCGAACCGACGTGAGCGGCACCGTTGGCCTGCGGCCGACGAACCGGTTTTCCACCGAGGCGCAGTTCAGTCGAAGCGACGTCAACCTGCCGTCGGGCGCGTTCATCGCCGACCTGGCCTCGGTGCGGTTCGATTTCGCGCTGTCGCCTGAAATGACGCTGCGCACGTTGTCGCAGTACAACTCCACGAACGACTCCGTGAGCACGAGTGTGCGGTTCAATTGGATTTTCCGCGCGGGCAGCGACCTGTACGTCGCGTACGACGAGTTCCGGAGGGATCTCCTCGGGATTCCGGGGCTGCAGAACCGGCAGCTCGCGGTCAAGATGACCTATCTGTTGTCGAGATGAGGGTCCGTTCGACGAGCGTTATCCCGGAATTCATAACGCTGTAGTGCAGGACTTCAGTCCTGCTACCGCGGCGCGCGACCGCCGGATTCCGCGCAATCGCGGAATCCGGTGAGTGATCGGCGGCGGCAGATTAGGCCTACGCAACCATCCCGCCCAGTAACAGGGCTCCGACCGTCAGGAAGATCGCCATCAGGATCACTTGCGTCCACGCGCGCCCACCGAGGGGGTAGGCCGAACGATGATTCGCGAGAGCGAACCGCAACGCCACCGCGAGAATGGCCGCGACGAGCAGAAGCTCCAGCAGGCTCATGAGCCGACTGCGATCGATCGGGCTGATGCCGACGCTCACCCACGCCTTCTCGGCTGACCGCCGGGTGGCCATGGCCATGACCAACCCATACGGCTGCAGCCATTCGGCCACCATGGTGACGGGGAGCACGAGGGCGAAGATCGCCGGCACCGAGATCAGCAACGCCTGCACCCCGCTCGTGCACAGCGAGGACACATACAGGCCGATGACAGTGAGTACGGCGACGCCCACGGCAAACTGCGGAGCTCGCCCGAGCAGGAGCGCCATGTCGGCCGCCGGAGTGATGGCGGCCAGCAGCAGCCCTGGCAGGGCGAGCGCCAGCAACAGCGCCAGACCGAAGACTGTTCCCACCTTGACGATCCACTGCTTCCGGGTCGCAAGTGGAAGGAGGACCTGCCAGTCGAGCGTGCCGAGCCGTCGCTCCTCAGCGCTGGCGAGCGATCCAATCAGCACCGAGATCAGGACGCTGTAGCAGAAGGTCAGCACGGCGAGAATGTCGCCCCCATCGGGGACGCTGGACCCCAGCGCCAGCCACGGATTGATCGACACGAACGCGAGGCAGCCGAGCATATAGAGCGCAGCGACGGCCAGCGCTGTTTTCTGGAGCCAGATCTCCTTCTTCACAAGCCGCCACACCGGGTGGCGCCTCGTGAGCGCAGACGCCGCACTGCTCACGGTTGTCCTAGGTCGGAGCCACTGCGGCAGCTGAACCTCTGGGCCCCCATCGTCGATCGCCTCGAGCCGCATGAACATCCGCCAGCTCATGACGGCGCCAACCGCAGAGAGGCCCAGTGCTCCCCGCCACATGATGGCCGCCTCGACATCCGCTCCCGGCCCGCGCCCGTACATCGCCACGTAAACCAGCTCGCTCAAGAGCAACAACCACGGGGGCAACGCGATGGCCAAGACCGTCCCCGCGAGTGGGCTGCGGCACAGCATCGTGAACCACGGGGCCACGAACAGGCCGCACAGCATGGGCAGCAGCAGAAAGAACGGCAGCCTCTGCGACTCTGGGGCGCGAACATCCACGGCGACGGCGACTCCATAGAGCGCCAGCAGCATCGCCGCCAGCACACCCAGCTTGACGAGGAAGAGACGTTCACGGCGCGCTGGGTGGGAGAGGAGCAGGGTCAGTGTGCAGTGGCTGTACTCGTGGCCGATCGACAGCGCGCCAAGCGCCGCAGCGCCGAGGACGTACGCCGGGAGATCGAGTCCACTTAGTGCCCTTACACCCAACACCGCGGGGACGACCAGCGCGACGAGGCAGGCGAGCCAGGCACCGGAGAGACCTCGGATTTCCTTGGTGACGTCGAGCGGGAGTAGCGCCGCGCGGCTCATGCCACAACGCTCGCGGGTTGGAGTGTGGCGACAAAGATTTCTTCGAGCGTGAGCGCCTCGCTCGTCAGCGTCTCAGGCGACAGCGCTTTCAAGCGCGCCAAGACGAGGGCCGCGTTGCCGTTGACGATCACCTCGATCTCGCGACCCTGCCGGCGAAGCGCGTGCGCGCCTGGCACGTCAAGGCTCCCCTGCTCATCCGAAAAGCGCGCGTAGATCTTCTGGTAGCGCTCCCGCGCGGTGTCGGCGTCCAGCGTGAGCACGTCGCGTCCCTGCTCGATGATGGTGAACCGGTCGATCAGCCCTTCGAACTCCGAGATCAGGTGGGTCGAGACGAACACCGTTCGGCGCCCGGGGTCGCCCTCCTGGTAGGCGCCGATGACCGTCTGGATGAACTCGCGGCGGACAATGGGATCGAGTCCGGAGGTGGGTTCGTCCAGCACCAGCAGCTCGGGCTCGGGACAGATGGCCGTGATGAGCGCCAGCTGCGTGCGCTGGCCTCGCGACAGGTGGCTGGCCTTCTGCCGGACATCGAGCCGGAACTGGTCCAGCAGCGCGCGCTCGGTGTGCTCATTCCAGCGTTGTCGAAACGACGCGAAGTAGTCGAGTGTGTCGCGCACGGTCATCCAGGGGTAGAACGCCACGGTGTCCGGCACGTACGCGAGCCTCGATTTGACGGCCACTTCGTCGCGCGCCGGATCCAGACCGAAGACCTTCACCTCGCCGCTCGTCGGCCGCAGCAGGTTCAGCAGGCACTTGATCGTGGTCGTCTTGCCGGCCCCGTTGCGGCCGAAGAAGCCGTAGCAGCCTCCTGGCCGCACGCGCAGGTCGAGGCCCGCGACGGCGTCGGCGCGGCCGAAGCGGCGCACGAGCTTGTCGATCGCGATGACCGGAGTCTCGGGATTCATGGCTCTCCTGCCTTCTTGGCGACGTCGCGCTGCTGCTCGAAGGTGTCGAATCGTGCTTCGGCGAGTCGGAGAAACTCGGTCTTGCCCACCTGGAGATGGTGAGCCTGGATCACGGCGTCATCAATCTCCTGCGCCAGGAGCTCGAGGCGCACGTCCTTCTTGAGGCGCGAGTTATTGGCGCGAACGAAGCAGCCTTTGCCGGCGAGGGTCTCGATAATGCCCTGATTCTCGAGCTCCGTGTAGGCCTTGGCCACGGTATTGCGGTTGACGCGGAGCTCTTCGGCCAACGGGCGGATCGAGGGCAGCGGCTCGCCCGGCCGGGCGGCCCCCGACGCGGCGGCGGCTTTGACCTGGTCCACCACCTGGAGGTAGACGGGCTTGCCGGACTTGAAGTTGAGCTGGAAGCGCATGGCTCACTGTCATATGACAGTATGACAGTTACCGAGGTTTGTCAAGGCCCCGTTTTCGCGGGCCTCATCCAATCTCGGCTATTCCTTTGCGTCGACGACGCGGAGGAGCGCCTGACGTTGGCGCTCGAACGGGAGCAAGTCTCCGGCCCGGCGCAGGACGTACAGTTCGAAGAGGTCGGTCTCGACCGGCTCCCGGCAGAAGATTCGCTCGCCGCGCACAATCTCGAGGGCGAGAAACGCGGCCGCACGCCGCGCATCCACGAGGTCGAACCCGCGGCCGGCTGCCGGCTGGAGCTCCGTCTCGAGTGCCAGCGTGTGACCGAGGAGCTGGGGACCCTCGAACAGGACGCCGACGTCCAGATCGGAATCCGGAAGCGCATCGCCTTTCACCTGCGAGCCGAACGGATACACGGCTCGGACCTCGGCGTGAGCGGCCGCGACGCGAGCCAGGTTCTCGAGGATCGATCCGGAAAGATTCACGAGGGTTACTCCTGAGAGCCTATTCAGCCGACCGGAGGCGCTGCCGGAACCAGATCGCCAGTGCCTCGACGGCCATTTTGCCCTCGGCCACGGCGAGCGACAGTTGCTCGAGCTCCTCGTCGGACGCCTCGAGTATGGAAGCATTCCGCTCGAGAAAGAACTCTGCGGCGGCCACGCCGATTCGCTTGTTGCCGTCCACGAAGGGATGATTCAGGACCAGGGAGTGCATCAGCGCCGCGGCCTTCGCCCCGAGGTCATCGTAGAGGTCTTCGCCTCCAAAGGTCATGGCGGGGCGAGCGACCGCCGACTCGAGCCCGCTTCGATCGCTGATCCCGGAGGCGCCCCCAAACTGCCCAACGAGCGCCTGGTGAAGGGCCCGCACCTGTTCGACAGACAGGTAGAGGGTCGTCACTTCGCCAGTTCACGATAGAGCTTCGCCCGGCGGCGCATCAAGTCCGCGGAGAGCCGCAAGAACCGCTTCGTGACCTTGCCGCCTTCGAGATACCGCACGCCGGTGCGCACGACGATGGCGCCGGTCTGCGGGTGCACCGACACGTCCACCTCGTCGCCTTTTTTCAGCTTGAACTGATCGACGACGTCGCGCGGGAGCGTCACGGCCAGGGAGGATCCGGTTTGGACGATCTTGCGAGTCATATCAGTATTGTATCAGTATTATGTGCCAGCTGCGAGCGGAGAAGTGCGAACGATCGCGTCCTCGCGCCGGTTTATCGCGAGGATCCTTCGTGCGCCAGTTGGTGGACTCGCTGGTGTGAGATACCGAGCACACGAGCCGCATCTCGTGCGCTCATCGTCAGCTTCCCGCTCTGCAGAAGTCGAACCGCGCGACGTGCCGCGGCAGATGCGCGTCTGTCCTCCTGCGCCCCTTGCGGGACCCAGGATTTTAAGCCGCCAAATCAAGTTTCGCGATCGGGACGAAGCGACGCGAATCGGCGTTTCCCGTCGTGTTCTTGAAAATATCTGGTCTGGCGTGGATCAGTGAAAACGAGTGAATGACGCTTCATCCCTGCCAGTGGCCGGCCCGTACGAACATCAGAGAGCTACGCGGGGACGACCACGTATTCGGCAAAGGATGTGGACGGCGGGACTGGCTGCTTGTCGTCAATCAGGCCCTCGACGTGCATCTGGATCGCCTCGTACATCCGACGCTCGGTTTCCTCTCGCGTCGCTCCAGTCGCCACGCAACCGGGCAGGTCTGGCGAGTACGCGGAGAAGTTGTTGCCGGCATTCTCGATGACGATGAGGAATCGATGCATATCTACTCCTTGAGTCCGGCTTGCTTCAGAATGCTGTTGTAGGTAACCCGGCGCCAAATCGTCAGACGGTTGCCCGGCAATAGTGACACGTCCGGCCTTCGTCGCGTGCTTGAATTGGCGATGACTACCCTTCGTGCTCACTTCTCGCCAGCCGTCGCCTTCGATCAGCTTAATGGCCTCACGGACCTTGGGCACCGCTCCATATTACTGCGGACTGCGGCCGGCACCTGAACTCGAACGCACCACTTGGTACAGGCCGCGGTTCATCGCGAGGGTCCTTCGTGGGCAAGTTGGTACACTCGCTGGTGTGAGATGCCGAGCACACGAGCCGCATCTCGTGCGCTCATCTTCAGCTTCCCGCTCTTCAGAAGTCGAACCGCGCGACGCGCCGCGGCAGATGCGCGTCTGTCCCTCCCGGGCGGCTCGTTTCCGAAGCAGCGTGGAAACCCTTATCGCCTTCGTCGCGGCCGTCGGCAGCTTCACCTCATCGACCACCTTCGCCGACTGTGCATCATCGACAAATAATTCCATCGCTTCCCGAATACGTCGCCTCGTCTCGTCGACCGTCCGGCCCTGCGTGTGGCATCCGCGCACTTCGCGAACGGAAGCTACCCACCAACCCGCTTCGTCTCGATCGTACGCGACGTGGTAGGTACTCATCAGTTCTTCAACCATCCCTTTCCCAGACACGGCTCAAGATCACCACCATTGAGGACTTCGAGCGCGAGGGCAACGCCAGTGCGCAATTGCGACAGAAGCGCAAGGCTGAACTCGGCAACCCGAGACGTGTGGAACTCAGGGCTCGAACGGCGCGGTGATGATGCCGCTTGCCCACGAGACGACGGCCATCGCGATCGCGACCGCCCTTTCGTAGTCTTCGATGAGGACAGGCTCGGACGGTCCCGGATAACGTGCGGCGACGGCGTAGTCCGTCAACGCGGACGCCTCTTGCACGTCGGCAGGAATGTCGAATCCCAAGTCAGCCAGCATCGTAATCAGTTCGCCGATGGCATGCGTCCGAGGCACCTGCACGCCCCTCGAGACCAGCAGCGCTTTGAGGGCCTTCTCCACGGCCTGCTGCGCATCGAAGCACGCGTCCTCGAAGAGCACGTCGGGGGTCACCTGGCCCTGCGACGACCTGGCGAGATTGCTCCGCGCCCGACGCAACCACTCGTGCGGATCCCCGGGGCTCCCGCCCTCAGGCGGCATAAACTTCCCGGCCTTCACGAATAGCCGGGCCGACGATGGTGCCGACATCATCCTTGAGAGACTCGACGTCCTCCGGGGTCAGGACGACCACGTCGACCGAGGCCCGAATGCCGACAAGGGCACGATAGATGGTCTGGGCCAGCCGCCGCCGGCTCGTGACGCCGCGCTTGATCACGAGAAAGTCCAGGTCGCTGTGTGGACCGGCTGTGCCGCGCGCGGCCGATCCAAAGAGGATCACGCGATCCGGTTTGGCCACGGCCACGATGCGCTCGAGGGCCGCTTCAAGAGTCGTCATGCGGTCACTATACTGCGAGTCCGGGTGACTGGTCCGCCCCTTCGCTCAGTGACGCCACCGGCCTCCTTGCCATGTCGAGCATGTGCCCGACGTAGACAAGGTCACGCGGCGACATACAGGGGTTCAGCGGTGCTCGACACCTGATCGCGGATGCGGGGATTGAGACACTTCGGTGTCACCATACACGCCGAGGATTTCTGCGCGGCAACTTCGAGGCGTCAGGGCTTCGCGCGCGGACGCAGCATGTTCTCCAATGCGTGATTGCCTTCGTGACACGCGTATTCGAAAATGCGATACCGATCGTCTCTGTTCAATGGAAACGCCACGGTCCAGGCCCTGGTGTACGCGCTCGGATCGTCGATGGTGGCTTCGTACCGAATCGTATTTTCGTCCACGCGTGTGAGGCGTTCGACCACGCGCGCGGCCTGGCTGAGCGCAATACCCCTCAGCCGTCCCGACGCCGCATGGGTCGCGACCCAGCCGTTCCCACTGAAGTTGGTCGTGGTGATCACGAGCGTGTCACCTTCCCAGCGGCCGCGCGAATCGCCGTCCCACGACCGGACGGCCGGGCCGGGATACGGCCGCCCGACGTCGTTCAGGGGAATCACACGGGCCTCATGGATCATTTCCGAGTGCAGGACGATGTAGCCCGGCGTCTGCACAATCTGGTGACCGTTGTTGTAGGCACTGGGCCACATCGACCCCGGCACGCCGCGGGTAATACAGCGTTCCCACGGCCCATAGCCCTCGGGGGAGCCGGCGTCGAGCGCGACAAACTTGTCTCGCTGCGCAATCGCCTCGGGCTTCAGCGGCACTCTGCCGTTCGGCGGGTCCACCACCATCGAAGGCCGTCGGGGGCTGATGGGACTGTCCTGCACGAGCCAGTCGGCGGTACTCACCGCCGGCCCCCGCGAGACTTGTTCTTCGGCACTCAGTCGTTCGAAGGGCGTCTGGTCGTAGTTCGTCCACGTGCCCTGCAGGTCCGGCTGTCCGTCCGGCGTCCGAGCTACGCTCCACTTGTTGTCGGCCACCTTCCGATCGGACTGTGGCGATGCCCGGAGCAGCGTCCCGCAGGCAAGCAAAGCGGCCATCGCAGCGACTCGCGTCACGGGTCGTCGGCCAGGTTGCCACATACGCCGTTCACTCCCATCTCGACAAAGCCCAGGACGCGCCGACAACTCGCGAGTCTACGCGCACTCCTCGTGCCGACACAACGGCCCCGGCGTCGCGGCACAGCCGCCATCTTGGGTTCGAAGTGCCGGGGGTGGGGGACGATCCCACACGGCCCTTTCGGGCCACAGGATTTTGAGAGGGACTAGCGCCTAGCGGAACGTGCGGAATTCGCGGCTTTCCTGAATGTTTCTGCAATTCACCCAGCCTGCCGTTGGCTGATTTTGCCAGGTCGGCGCCCCCGCGAGTGCAGTCTTAGGTGCAGTAATCGGGTCGGTGATCGTCGCCAACTTCGCAGATGCTTCCCGCAGGTCGCCGGGGCTGACGATGTGGCAACGGTCGAACATGGCTCCCGCGCGACACCCAGTGCCGCCAGCTTCGGCGGCTTGCTGTCTGCGCCTTTGTACTTCTGTACTGAATGACTCAGCTCGACCGGCACGAAGAGGTGATCGTCACCAGCGAAAGCGAGTTCGATAACATCCGCACGATCCGCAGGACGACCGGAGACCGCTATTTGCTTCATGCCGCAATAGCGGCCCACGCCATGATCGAAATGGACCACGAAATCGCCTACCACGAAGCTCGGTGCGATCGGTAAGAGAGCGGGCTGATGCACGAATCGACGGCGACAAGGAGCTTGGCTTCGCCGAAGACACCGAGTACAGAAGGCCGTCGTCTTCAGAGAGCGACAACTTCCCGAGGATCGCTATTTTTGTTCGTGACATTCCCTTGAGAGATTATCGATCAGAGCAAGGTCTTAGTGGTGCGCGCTCGCGGATGTCCACGCATGACGAACCCCGTCGAGCCAAAGTGCGATTCGCGCCAGGCGGTCAGCTGCGCGAAGGGGCGTCCTGCCAAGGCAGCAACACACCTTCGTCCGTCAGTTCGAACAGTCTTTCAACTCCCGACGTCTGCGCGAGGTCTCGCCCAGCCTTCCGCCAGATCTCTATGCGTTCCTTCAGAGTGCGGGACTGCCGCACGCGCGACAGCACGACAACAGCGGCGACGGTCTCCCCGAACAGGAAATCGTCGTCTTGAGTGAAAAACACGATCTGAGCATCCTGGAGACGCTCGCGAATTCGTTTGTCAGAGGCCCCGCGCCAGCCGAGGGTGATGATGTGATCCGCCGCTAAGCCGTCAGATTGCAGGGCTCGAATCAACCCGAGGGGAAAATTCTCGTCGAGCAGGAATCTCACGATGCCTGCTGAAGTCTAGGATGCCTGGCGGACTGCTGGGGGCAGGTGCGCCGCCACGTGGGCCGCGTACGCCAACGCGGCGCGCACTTGCTCGGGGGTCAGTGCGTACTCGGCGACGACCGTGTCTACGGTCTCCCCGGCGGCAAAAAGACCCAGGACCGTTGCGACGTCCATACGAGTCCCTGCGATGCAGGGCTTCCCGAATCGGACATCGGGATCCATGGTAATTCCTGGGAAGACTTCCATCGTTGCCTACTGGTAGCTTCGCGCTTGGGTTCCATAAAGTCAACCAAGCAGAGAAGTCGTTCGCTCCCCACCAGGGGCAGTCAGTACGACGACGTCAAGGGACCGGAAAGTTACAGGCTCCCTACGCGACTCGAATCTGTCGGTTTGCCATCCAGCGTTTCAACCCGGCTTCCGAATAGCGAATCAATGCTCGGAGATTCTGCGAGCAAACGGCAGGCGCTTCGCGCGCCGCTGCACCCACCGTCTGTTCACACCGAGAATGGTCGCGACCTCGTCTACGGTCAAGAGTCGATCCCTTGACTGGTGCGAAGCAGTTTCGGCCGGTGGCGAGGTTAGGAGGCGTGTTGTGAGGACGCCTTGGATCGCGCAGAGTGTCGCCTGTTCCGAGGCCAGCTCGGCGACCAACGCGGGAATCTGGTGCACGGGCACCTCGGATGCACGAGTCGGATTCGCGACCAGTGCCGCGACCGACGCCTCAAGCGGACCGACTCGACCGACTGGCGCACCGTCAGGGCGCGTGACGAGTGGACGCGGCGCCTTATTCGTCCGGCGAATCGGAGACCCTCAGAGCGGCCTTGAGGCAGCGCCGGCGGCGGTCTGGCGGATGGCCCAGGAACCGCACGCCGTGTTTCTCGTGAAGGACTCTCGATGATTGCCTGCTCGTCGTTCCGCTGCATGATCGTGTTTCTCTCAGCGAGTTCAACCTGCGAGCATTTCTTACACAACACGTCCAGGCAGACGGTGGGCACGACCGAGTTGTGAAGGATTGTCCAACGTCGCGTCAAGTGACTTCATACGCCGCTCTATTGCCAGGCAAGACCCGTGCTGTTTCATAGAGCAAATGCTATCACCCGCAGCCAAGCGTGCGTAGTGGATCGTCGTCGCGATCCGCAGCGTGACTAAAAGTGTGCGCGCAACACGCCGCACAATTGCGCCGCAAATGGACATCGATTCCGATCGAGTCGAGCCACGCAATCAGCATTGCACGCTGCCATCGACAGAGCTGACGAGGCGACGCTTCAGCGTCAGACGTCGTGCACGACTTCATGTCGCATTGATGCACAGTCGACGCCTCGCTCGAGGCGCGGATTGTGCGCATGTCGAGCCTACACCACATTGTGGCGGCTGAGCGAGGCTAGGAAAGATGATACGCCCTTTGTGTTTCCGACCTCGTCCCTTCAACTCGCGGGTCAGGTCCGCAAAATCCTTGGTTCTTTGGTGCCCGGGGAAGTAGACGATCCGACACGGTCCTTTCGGGCCACAGGATTTCAAGCCCGTTTCAGGCCGCCGGCGCCGATCCGATCTGATCAAGGACTTCTAGACCTAGAGTTCCTTCAGAACTTCTTGCTCTTTCGCTCTCACGACAATTACAAGGATTACGCTAGATTATCTAGCGGCAGGGCAAGTGTGGGGCAACTGCAGGGACATCGAGCAGTCTGTGGTCGGACAGCCTCGCGCTTGTAGATTACGAAGTGCACACGAGGACGCGAAATCGGTGACGACATTTCGGCAACTTCGCCAGTCCCTGACCGCTCTGATGCTTTTCGTCAAGGCGCGTGGCTTCGAACGGGTCCACAAATGCGCGCTCCTCCGCCTGAAGTGATATTTCACCGTTACTTTCATAGCCCCATCCCAG
>MEKT01000042.1:0-30933 GCA_001767435.1 Acidobacteria bacterium RIFCSPLOWO2_02_FULL_65_29
CACTACGAGGATGTGCGCCAACAGCTCGAGAAAGAGCGTGAGCGTATCCTGAAGCACCTGCTGCCCCGGCGGTATGCGATGGCGGCACCCGCCCAGGTCTTCCCTGTGTCGGTGGAAATTCGCTTACCCGGAGGCCGTCGGTGAGCGCAGACGAACTTGTCGGTTGGGACCGGCTTCGCCACGGCGGCCTGCTACTCGATCCCAAGCGTGCGGGGCGCTTCGCCGACGAAGTGCGTGCGCCGGTCGGCAGCTATAACGAGCGTGAGCTGCGGCAGCTGGTGGCGGCGCTGCCGGAGACCAAGGCAGACATCGCGGCGTTTGGCCGGTTCGTGCTCGAAGAGATCTGCGGCTTTACGAACGGCAACGGCACGTGGACGCGCGGGCCGGACGTGGATTCGTCCTGGGGCCGGCGCGGCCTCGGTGGAGAACTGATCAAACCGCGGGCGATGTGGAAGGGCAGCGACGGCGCGCTGCTGCCCGTGTTCTTCGATAGCGAGTCGCGCATCGGTGTGGGTCGGGGGAAGAAGGCCGCGAGCCAGGTCGTGCAATGGCTGCGTGCGGGCTCCGAGCGTCTTGCCGTGCTCACCAACGGCAAGGGATGGCGCCTGGTGTTTGCCGCCCTCGACGCGGACGCGTGGTGTGAGTGGGACGCGGACCTGTGGTTCGAAGAAGGGCAGCTCTCTCCGCAAGTCGCCTGCCTCCGCATCCTGCTGTCTCCCAAGCAGTGGACGCCGCTGACAAAAGGCGCGGCGCCGCCGCTGGCGCAGGCGATTCTCGACAGCCGCAAAGGTCAGGCCGATCTGTCCGCCGCGCTGGGCGAGCGTGTGCGAGAGGCCGTCGAGATTCTGGTCCAGGCGCACGGCGACGTCCTCAAGCGCGACTGCGCCGCGTCTGAGCCTTCTACCATCTATCGCGCCGCCGTTCGCATCGTCATGCGTATGGTCGTGGTGCTGTTCGCCGAGTCGCGCGACCTGCTCCCGCGCGACAATGCGCTCTATCACGGCTCGTACGGCCTCGGCGGCCTGCTGAGCGAGCTGGAAAAGGTTGGCGCGCGAGGCGCCAATCGCCTAGCCAGGTCGCACAACGCGTGGCCGCGCGTGCTGGCGCTGTTCCGGCTGGTCCACACTGGTTCGCATCATCCGGCACTGCCCGTGCCGGCCTACGGCGGCGAGCTGTTCGCGCCGGGCGAGACCGGTTCGTACGAGGGGTTGCAGAAAGCGCTCGCTGTGTTTGAGACCGCCTGCTTCGACCAGGACCTGCTCCCCGATCGCGACGTCCATCGAATGCTCGAACGGCTCACACGCACGCGCGTCAAGATTCGCCAGGGCCACGCCACCACCTGGGTGTCGGCACCCGTGGATTTTTCGGATCTCTCCAGCGAATACATCGGCATCCTCTACGAGGGCCTGCTCGACTTCGAGCTGAAGACCGCGCCGGCTGGCGATCCGGTGGTGTTTCTCGGCGTCGGCAACCAGCCTGCGCTGCCGCTCTCGCGGCTTGAAGCGATGGACGACAAGGCCCTGGCAAGCCTCCTCGACAAGATGAAAGACACCAGCGAGGCGGTTCCCGGCGAGAACGACGACGCGGACGGTGAGAATGGCTGTGGGCCGGATGCCGATGGAGAGAACGCCGGCGAGGAGCCCGAAGAGCCCGCGGCCGTTGCCCCGGGTGACGCCGCCGACGCCGCCGATGCGCGACAGGCGACGAGAACGCGCGCCGAGACGTGGGCGCGCCACGCGGCCGAGGCCGGCAAACTTGTGCGCAAACCGAAAGCGCCGATCACGCCTGAGAAACAACGTAAGTACGAGGAGGATCTCGGCGCCAAGGCGCGCCAGCTCGTGACGCACGTCGTGCTGGCGGGCGAGTGGTATCTCGTGCGGTGGGGCGGCACGCGCAAGGGATCGGGCACGTTCTACACACGGCCTGGCTTGGCCGTTCCGACGGTTCGCCGGACACTTCGACCGCTGGCGTACACGCCGCCGAATGGCGCAGACGGCAAGCCCAACATCGACGCCCCAGCCGCCGAGTGGACGCCGAAGACACCGGAAGACATTCTGTCGCTCACCGTGTGTGACCCGGCCTGTGGATCTGGCACGTTCCCGGTGGCCGCGCTCAGGTTTCTGACAGACGCCCTGTACGCCGCTCATCACCATCACGGGCGCGTGATGCCGGCTGATAGTGACGAACTGCGTTTCAAGGCGCTCCTGCGTCGTCAGGTCGTGGAGCGGTCCATCTACGGCGTGGATATCGACCCGCTCGCGGTCGAACTCTGCAGGTTGGCGCTCTGGATCGAGACGATGGACCGCACGCTGCCGTTTTCGTTTCTGGACCACAAGATCAAAACGGGCAACAGCCTCATCGGCGCGTGGCTCGATACGTATCAGCATTACCCGGCGATGGCGTGGAAGCAACGCGACGCGCTGAAAAGGTCGAAGGAGATCAAGGCCTTCGTGAAAGGCGCGCTCACGCCAGATCTGTGCGACCTGTTGAGTGGTCGCAGGGCGATGTTCGATGGGCCGGATGAGGACCCGCTCACCGTGCATGCTGAAGCGCGAGCGGCACTGACTCGTATCCACGAGCTTCCCGAGCATGAGAGCGCCGAGCGCGCGCGGTTGTATCGCGACCTGCGATCGTCGGCGCCGTATCTAGCGCTGAAGGAGGCGATGGATCTCTGGTGCGCTTGCTGGTTCTGGCCCACCGACGAGATCGAGCATGCGCCGTTGCCGACGACGATCGGCGATGCCAGCGAGCAAATGGCGAGACTCGCGGAGGAGGTTCGTGATCGGGATCGGATGCAGTTCTTCCACTGGGAGCTCGAGTTTCCGGACGTGTTCGGGCCGCAACGTTCCGGCTTCGACGCGATGCTGGGCAACCCGCCGTGGGATGTCGCCAAGCCGAGTTCAAAGGAGTTCTTCTCGAATATCGATCCGCTGTACCGGTCCTACGGGAAGCAGGAAGCGCTGGAATACCAGCAACGCTACTTCGCCGATCCGGCCGTGGAGACGTCGTGGGAGCGGTACAACGACGACTTCAAGGCGCAATCGAACTTCGCCGGGAACGCGGCCAATCCGTTCGGCGATCCGGATCTGGAGGTGGGCGAGTCTTACAGCATCGCCACCGGCAAGAAAAACGCCGACCTTCATGCCGAGTGGCGCCGGCGCCGGGCTGGCGCCAGGGGATATGCGGAACCGGCTCATCCGTTCCGTCATCAGGGCTCCGCCGACGTCAACCTCTACAAGCTGTTTCTCGAGCAGGCGCACGCGCTGTTGCGCGTGGGCGGGCGGCTCGGCTTCATCGTGCCGTCCGGGCTCTATTCGGATCACGGCACCGGCGATCTGCGGCGGCTGTTTCTCGATCACTGTCGGTGGGAATGGCTATTCAATTTCATCAACTGGGAAGCTGTGTTTCCCTCGATCTACTACCGCTTCAAGTTCAACACGCTCGTGCTGGAAAAAGGAGGCCGAACTGATCTCATCCGAACCGCATTCGTAAGAACGCGTTTGGAGGACTGGGAAAATGCCGAGACGTTCGTCACACACTACACGCGCGCGCAGGTGGACCGGTTCAGTCCGCGGTCCAAGGCCATTCTCGAAATCCAGTCGGCGCGCGACCTGGAGATTCTCGAAAAGATCTACGCGAACTCGGTGCTGCTGGGCGACGACGGGCCGGATGGGTGGGGAATCAAGTACTCCACCGAGTTCCACATGACGAACGACTCGAAGCTCTTCCCACCGCGGCCGGTGTGGGAGGCGCAGGGCTACCGGCCCGACGAGTACAGCCGCTGGCTCAAGGGGGACTGGCGGCCGATCGCCGAGTTGTGGCCCGAGCTGGGCGTCGATCCCTCAAAGGCGGTGCCGATCGATCCCAAGTGTGAGCGCCGAATGGCCGAGCCAGACGTGCAGCGCACGACGTGGCGCGTGCGCTGTGCGCAGCCGCCGTACGACTCCCTGCCGATTCCACGCGAGAAAATTCCCGCTGGCATCATTCTCGCGAGGGAAGGAGATGCGTGGATTCGCGTAGAGAAGATCGAGGACATTGCACTGCCGCTCTACGAAGGGCGAATGATCGGGCAACTCGATTTCAGCGAAAAGGGCTGGGTCGGTGGAAAAGGACGCAGTGCCGAGTGGCGCGAGATCCCCTGGCAATCCAAGGGAGTTGAACCACAGTTTCTTATGGAAGCCGCCACCTTCAGAAGGCGTGCGAAAGCGCCGGTGGGAGGCGACGAGGGTTTTGCCCGGGCGACCTTCATGGACGTCACCTCAGCCACGAACGCCAGGACGCTAATCGCCGCGTGCGTGCCTCAGTCTCCCTGCGGCAACAAGGTTCCAGTGTTGCGCTGCAGGCGTCCGGTGTTGCTGACAGGACTCCTGTCCTCGTTTGCCGTCGACTACCAGGTAAGGCGCCGCATGTCGGGACTGTCGTTGAACTATTTCATACTCGCGGACGTCGCCCTTCCGCCTCGACTCAAGGTCAGCCCAGCGATAGAGCAACTAGCACTTTACCTCGCTGCCGCCGATCGACTCTTCGCGCCCATGTGGCTGTCGATGCTCCCCGCGCATGGCGCCCCTGTCGGCCGGCATCTCTGGGCCTTGACTAGGAGCGAGCGCCTGACGCGACGATGCGTACTTGACGCCATTTGTCTGAGTCAATTCGGCCTCAGCCCAGACGATGCGGCGTTCATGATTGCTGAGGACCTGTTGACGGACCGAATCAACCCGAACGGGTTTTGGCGCGTCGATCAGGACTTGGAGCCTGAATTGCGACAGACGGTGTTAACACTTGTGGCGTTTGCAGATCTGAATGAGAAGATTCGGTCCGCGGGTGGCGAATTAGAAAGGGGCATCGAGATGTTCTTGAGCCAGAACGGAGGCGCTGGCTGGGTGCTTCCCGAAACTGTGCGACTGGCCGACTACGGTCTCGGCCACGACGAACGCGCGCAGCACGCGCAGCCGGTGGCGAGCCGCCTCGGCCCGCGGTTCTACGATTGGCAGCTCGCTCAAACTGCGCAGGAATCGTGGCGGGAGTGCGAACTCCACGCGCAGAATCTCACGGCGTCCATGGCGCCGACTATTTCCGCCCCTTCGTCGGCTCCCGCGAATGGAAGGTCGCATCTGAAAGCAAGCTCGTTCCTCCCGCCGGATGGGGACGAATAGGCAGCGGGCCGCTGGATCCGCGAAGCCCGCACCCCGAACGCAGGGCCGCAGCGGCGAGCGTCCGATAAGGGGCATTCTCAGACACGATGATTGCGTAGATCCCTGGAATGTCGCTGCGTTCTCACGATGGCGCAGTGCTGCTGATTTGCTTTGACGGCGGGTACCTAATAGGGCAAGATTAGGCGCCATGAAGCGACGTAAGCCGAAGGCCGAGCGGAAAGAGCTGCAGGTACGTGTGCTGCTCACCGCGGACCAGAAGCGCGAACTGACGGATGCTGCGACCCGCAGCGGCCAGGGCTTGGCGACCTGGCTTCGTGCTACGGGCCTGCGCGAAGCGGCAAGACCGAGGGAGCGGTGAAGGCAGTCAGTCGGCTCGCATCCGAATGGACCGGCAGCGCTTGGCAGACTGAAAGCACGCTGCACCAGCTTGCGCCTTACATCGGCAAGACGAAGTCGTCCATGGCCGCGGCGCTGGTCGAGGAGTACAGCACCCCAGACTCCGTGGTCTACGACCCGTTCGCCGGCTGCGGCACGTTCGCCCTCGAAGCTTGGCGAGCCGGTCGCGAGGTCATCGCGAATGACGTCAGCCCGTACGCGCAGCTGCTCACGCGCAGCAAACTCTTCCCGTACGCGTCGGAAGACGCGGCGCTTGCGGACCTCGCGCGCATGACTGACAAGGTAAACGGACGCCGTCGGATGCCGGATCTCCGAAAAGCTCCGAAGTGGGTCCGCGCGTTCTTTCATCCGGAAACGCTACGCGAGGCGCTGCTATGGACTGAGGTGCTCAAGGCCGAGCGGCGCTGGTTCTTGCTAGCGTGCTTGATGGGCATCCTTCACCATCAGCGTCCAGGTTTCCTGTCGTTCCCGAGCAGCCATACGGTGCCGTACCTGCGGATCAAAAAGTTCCCGCGGTCGCGGTTCCCGAAGCTCTACGCCTATCGAGCCGTTGCCGATCGGTTGGAGGCGAAGGTTCGACGTGCGTTTCGGCGCATGCCGAAATTGGACTTCACCCTCTCACGACGCTGCTTCGGTACGCGCGCAGAAGTGCAACAGTTCAGCGCTCCCGTCCAGAGCATCCTGACCAGCCCGCCCTACATGCGCCAACTCGATTATGGTCGCGACAACAGGCTGCGGCTTTGGTTTCTCGGGTTCGGTGATTGGAAGTCGCTCGACAGCGTCGTATCGCCGCGCGAGAAGGAATTCCTCGCCCTCATGGGGCGCTGTCTCCGGCGTTGGAAGCGGCTCCTCGCGGTCAACGGCTACTGCGTGCTCGTCATCGGCGATACGTGCAGCCGCGAAGGCCGCAGCAACCTACCGAACGTGGTTGCCGGGATGGCAACGAAGGCTGGCTATGTCCTGGTGTCGCAGCACGCTGACGCGATCCCGAACGAACGACGGGTTCGCCGCGGCATCAGCGGCAGTTCGTCCGAGACGATTCTCGTGCTCCGCAATTCGGCCCTTCGGCGCCTTCAGCCGAAGTGAGGCATAACATGCAGCAGCTATTCAGCACCAGGAATTACAGCGTCAGGGACTTCGAAGAGTGGAACGACCGGAGCGAGCTGGTGCTAGCGCCCAAGTTCCAGCGGCGTGACGTCTGGAACCCGAAGGCGAAGTCGTACCTCATCGACACGATCATTCGCGGGAAGCCCATCCCGAAGCTCTACATGCGCCAGACCGTCGTGCCCCCCGGCCGACGCACCACGCGGGAGATCGTCGATGGGCAGCAGCGGTTGCGAGCCGTTCTCAGCTTCGTGAAGGACGGGTTCAAGCTAAGCCGCGCGCACCACAGAGACTTCGGCGGCCACGTCTTCAGCGAGCTGGACAACGGGACGCAGAAGGACATCCTCAAGTACGAGTTCGTCGTGGACCTCCTCCAGGACATGCCCGACCGAGAGGTGTACGATCTGTTCGCCCGGATCAACACCTTCTCGGAGAAGCTGAAGGCCCAAGAGCTGCGGAACGCGAAGTGGTTTGGCGACTTCAAGTCGTGCGTGTACAAGCTGGCGATCAGCTTCAAAGGATTCGTCGAGACAAACAGCGTGTTCACGTCGAAGCAGGTTCTGCGCATGGCGGAGGCTGAGTTCATTTCGGACCTTCTGCTGGCGATGGAAGAAGGGCCGCGCGAGGGCAAGAAGCCCGTCATCGACAAGGCGTACGCCGACTACGACGACAAGTTTCCGAACCGCGAGCGACTCGAGAAGCGGTTCGTAGAAGTGATCGATGCGATCGGCGCGATCGGCGGGACCGAGTTGGCCAGTCTCCGATTCCGCGCCACGAAGCTGCTGTACCCGCTTTTCTGCGCCGTGTATCACATGAAGTACGGCTTGCCGAGGCTGCAGGCTCCTCGACGCGCTCTGAAGCCGTCCGACTACCCGAAGCTCAAGAGCGTGCTCGAAGAGCTGGACGAACTGATCGAGGAGATAAAAGACGGGACGAGGCAGCCGACAGATCAGCAGCGCAAGTTCTACGACGCGCAGGACGTCCACTGGGTTCACGGGAGCAACCGGATGGTCCTCACGCAGTACATCTGTCGCCAATTCATCGCGGCGCTGAGCTGAGGCGGCGTTGGCACAGCGCCAGCTCCACGTCGTCTTGGACGAATTCCGCAAGACGGTCCGCCATTGCCGGCGTTTTGCGGATGATGCACGCAAGTGGTCCTTGCCGGGCGCGAGCCCGCACATCACGGCCGCGCGAAGAGACTCGATCATCGAGCTGGCGTTCCTCCGCGGCTTTCTCGCCTGGGAGAGCTTCCTCGAAGAGTCGTTCATCCTGCACATGCTCGGGAAGCAACCACGCCGTGGCAAGCCGCCCCATCGATACGTGCTCCCGCCGAATCGAAAGGCGGCGTTCGAACTGAGTGCCGATGGGCGCCGCTACGCGAACTGGGAGGTCGCGTCAGATGTCGCAGGCCGGGCGACGCGGTTCTTTCGCGATGGCCGGCCGTACACGGGGCCGCTCCGAGCAATGCAGAACACCCTGGACCACGCCCGCACGCTGAGAAACGCAGTGGCGCACCGATCGGAGACGGCGCAGAAGAACTTCGAAGGTCTCGCGAGAAACGAACTCGGGGGAGCGCTGCCGCCGGGCCTCTCCGTGGGCGGCTTTCTGAACACCATCAAGCCAGCGTCGGCACCGCCCGAGTCGTTCCTGGAATACTACCTGGGGACGCTACAGCTCACGGCCGAACAGATCATCCGACCGTAGCCGGGGCAAGGCTCCCGGGACTGGGTCGGATAATCCATTCGTCTCGACCGATTCGCGGGAGCCAGTCGGTGTCCTTCGCGTCCGCCGGGTAACGGTCCTGCAAATGCGTCACGTCTTCTCCGAAGGCCGCCATCCCGCGGACCAGCTTCGGACTCAGATTGTTGTCGACGAAGAATGTCATGCAGCCGCGAGGATCTGCTCGAACTCGACGGCGTTGTGAACCGCTTCCGATGGAAGATCGAGCCAGGCCGAGACGCGCCCGATGTTGCGTCCCTCGCCCTCGTAGAGATCGAATACGTTGGCTGTCTGGACTCCCCGCCCCGCGATCGTTGGCGCGCCGAACGCCACGCTCGGGTCCACGACCACGGTTTTGTCCTTACCGAGCGGGAACCACCTTGTTGAAACACCCGTGATGGCATCGAACTCGATCTGATGCGCAACGTGCTTGATAATCGGGGCGATCACCCACTGGCCACCGGACAGAAGCTCGAGCAGCGCTTCAGCGGGCTTGTCCTTGATCTGGAGGAAAATCTTCCGGCCGTCAGTCCAGAACCGCCGTTGTGCGAAATGGTGGTCCCCGGTCAGGTCCACGGCTTCTTCGAGAGCCTTGCGCAATCTCTGGACGGAGATGCCATGCTCGACGAACTTCTTGACGAAGAGCAGATCGATCAGATCCACGAAGGAGGCATATTGCGACCCTAGCGCGCCGCGTCTGCGTACAAGGGGAGACGGCCGGCGCCGGCCCTTCGGCGCGCTCGTCTTCGGCGCGTAGTTGTACTCGTATCCCCGGAGCCAGCGCCTGACCCGGCTCGGCTCCAGCCCGACCAGGCGGGAAGCCATGGCCTGCGAGTACATGGGCACGTCCAACGGTTCGAAGTCCTGATTCACAACCCAACTTTACCATCGTCTCCGGTGGACGTTGAGGGCCCGGGGACAGATACTGGGCGAGCCCCTGCGCGAACGCTGACCCTATGGCCCTGAACCCCGTCGTCTTCACCGAGAAAGTCGTCCGCAGCTTTCTTCGTTATCAACTGACGGCCTATCCGTTTGCCGATGAGCGCCTGCACGCGCAGATGCGACGGTTGCTGTCGCTCGACGAGACACGCCAGTCGCCGCTGCTGAAAGGGCCGTACGTCAGCTTGTCGCGGCCGTTCCGGCAGGGCGCCGCTGTCAGTGAGCTTGTGCGCGAAGGCGTGTTCCATCCGCACATGCGCCAGCGGATTCCTGACGACATCACCCACGTCTACGGCCACCAGGAAGATGCCATCCGCGCCATTCGCGCCGGAAAGACGACGCTGGTGTCGACGGGAACGGGGTCGGGCAAGACGGAGTGCTTTCTGTATCCGATCGTCAGCAAATGCCTTGAGTTGCGGGACCAGAACGCCGCGCCCGGCATCTCGGCCGTGATCGTGTATCCGATGAACGCGCTCGCCGAAGACCAGCTTGGGCGTCTGCGCTCGCTCCTTGCGGGCACGGGCATCTCGTTCGGCATGTACGTCGGCAAGACGCCAGACAGAGAAGCGGACGTGGCCGGTCAGCGCCTTCCGGCCGGATCGTCGCGCGCGGATTACGAGGCGGCCCTGGCGCGCGTGCGTGCAGAGCGGCGCGGCGAAACGGTGTATCCACCCGAAGAAGCCTGCTCACGCGAGGTGATGCGGACGACCGGGAAGCAGCCTCGGATTCTGCTGACCAACGTCAAGCAGCTGGAACTGTTGCTCACGCGGCAACGCGATGTCGAATTGTTCGGCAACGCGCGGCTCGACTTCCTGGTGTTCGATGAGGCCCACACGTTCACGGGAGCGCAGGGCGCGGAGACCGCGTGTCTGATTCGGCGTCTGCGCGCATTTTGCGGACGGGGCGTGCAAGACACCGTCTGCGTCGCGACCTCCGCCACCATCGTCGATCGCGAGAACCCTGACGCCGCGCGTGAGTTCGCGTCGCGGTTCTTCGGCGTCGCCAGGCCGGATGTGGTGACGGTCGGCGAAGCCTACGAGCGAGAAGTGTGGGCGGCCGGTCGAACGGTACCACCTCCGCCTGCCGCTGACCCAGGCGCGTTGCTGGCCGAGTGCGTCGTCGCCGTCGAGGACGAGACCGGCGCGAAGGTTCGTGAGGTGTTCGCGAAGCTGAGTGGCGCGCCGCTGCCTGGCGGACAGTGGCAGGAAGCGCTGTACGCCGCGATGTCCACGAACGAACTGGCATTCCAGTTGACGGAGCGTCTGAACGGCGCCGTCGAGTTGCGGTCCCTGTCCGACCATCTGGCGGACAAGATCGGCCGCCGAGTAAGCGAAGCGGAGATTCTCAGTTGGCTCACGCTCGGTGCTGCGGCGCGACGCGAGAATCGGCCGCTCCTCCGGCCCGTCGTCCATGGCTTCGTACGTGGCATCAGCGGCGCGGTCGTCAGCTTTCCCGAGAGTGAGCCGGATCCGCATCTGTGGTTGGCCAGCGAAGACGAGGTCGCGGCGGCCGGGTCAGAGACCAGGCACGCGCACCTGCCGATCACGACGTGCACGACGTGCGGACAGCACTACTTCGTCGCATTCCTGAAGGATTTCACGTTCACGGGCCGTGCACCTGAGGGCGGCGACGCCACGGGCGACGGCTCCTGCTGGGAACCGCTCGAGCAGGCGCAGGGCGGCAAGCGGGTCGTTCTCGTCGATCGGCTCATCAGCGGAGACGAAGGCGCTGGCGACGATGACGATCTCGAGGCGAGCGAGCGGACGGCGGCGGTGTTCTTGTGTCGCCTGTGCGGAGCCGCGCATCCGTCGGACGTGTCGAGGTGTCTGCACTGCGGCCAGTCGGGAACGCTGGTCAAACTCTTTGCGATCCGATCGAAGGACGAGAATCCGGGTTGGCTGACCAGTTGCCTGTCGTGCGGAGCGAACGGCCGGAGGTGGGGCAGCCTCTATCGCGAACCCGCTCGTCCCGTGCGGGCGACCAACGTGGCGGATGTGCATGTGCTGGCGCAGGACATGGTGCAGCACTCCGAGCGCCCGCGCCTGCTCGTGTTCTGCGACAACCGCCAGGACGCCGCGTTCCAGGCCGGCTGGATGAAAGACCACGCGCGGCGGTTCCGCCTGCGCGCGCTGATGGCCGAGGGACTGAAGGGCGGTCCTCAATCCATCGGCGACCTGACCCACTTCCTGGACGACCTGCTCGAGCGCGATGAAGTACTCTCGCGAGCGCTGGTGCCTGAAGTGTGGCTGGTGGTTCGGCGCGAAGGCACAGGCGGACGCCATCAGCAGGAGCGCCTGAAGTTCCTGCGCATTCAGGTGCTGCGTGAAGTGGTGATGTCCGCGCGGCAGCCCATCGGCCTCGAGCCGTGGGGCCGGATGACCGTCGAGTACGAGGGGCTCGATGTGGAACTGCCGTGGATTGAGCGTCAGGCACGGGCACTCGCCATTTCACCAGGCGACCTTCGAGACGGCGTGGCTGCCGTGCTCGACTACCTGCGGCGGCGCCGCGTGCTACGCGATCCCGAGCGTGGCATCTTCTCCCAGTGGTGGATGGACGGCGACCTCGATCTGCAACAGGGCTACCTGCCGCAGATGGGGGCGCCCGTCGGGACGAAGCTTCGTCGCGGGGGCATGGAGAAGGCGCAGCACGTCCTCCAGTGGATCAGTGAGCGCGGAGACACCACGCTGCGCCAGGTGGCGAAGAAATGGGGCGTGCCGGCGAACGACGTGGAGTCGTTCCTCGAGGGCCTCTTCGATCTGCTGAAGGAGCAAGGCCTGCTCGTGCCCGTGACGCTGAAAGGGTCGCATGGCAACGCGCTGCCTGGGCTCACGGGTTTGTATCAGGTGGATGCCGATCGACTCCGCCTCACGGCGAACAGCGGTGCCTGGAGATGTCGAAGCTGCCGACGGCGCAGCACTCGCAAACCGCCGAAGTCCGTGTGCCTGTCTTGGCGGTGCGACGGCGAACTCGAGTTCGTCGGCGAGGATCCGGATAACTACAACCTGCAGGTGCTGGATCAGGGCTACTCGATGCTCAGGCCCGAAGAGCACACCGCGATGGTGCCGCACGACGAGCGTGAACGACTCGAGAACCTGTTCAAGGGCGACTCAGAGGCGATCAACACGTTCGTGTGCACGCCGACGCTGGAACTGGGCGTCGATATCGGACAACTCGACACGGTGCTGATGCGCAACGTGCCGCCGCTGCCGGCCAATTACTGGCAGCGCGCGGGTCGCGCCGGCCGCCGCCATCGCATGGCGGTCGACCTGACCTACTGCCGGCCCGTTTCACACGACCGCGCGTACTTTGCCGATCCAATCAAGATCCTGGCTGGCAGGGTCGATCCACCCGCCTTCAACCTGCGCAACGGTCTCATGGTGGCGAAGCACGTGCACGCGAGCGTGATCACGAGGTTGCATCAGTACGTGCGTGATACCGGCCGGAGTCTGGCGGAACGACAGAGTGCGGAAGACACACTACGAGCCTGTCTGCCCGAGCGCGTGACCGCGTACCTGTTCGACGCCGGCGTGGTGAGAACAACGCCGTTCGACTTGACGCCGCTGCGGCACCTCATCGAACAGAACATCGACGATCTCGTGGGCTACGTGGAGGGTGCATTTCGTCAAGGCTGGCCGGTTGAAGATGCTGAAGTCGCCACCGCTGAGCGTCTGCGTGCTCATGTCGCAGAGATGGTGGATGGCCTCGACGAAGTCGTCGGCCGGCTTCGCCGCCGGCTCGTCTGGGCCATGGATCAACTGCGGCGTCTGAACGTCACCCGCGAGCAGAAGGGCGCGCTGGATCCAGACGAAGACGCGCTCTTCAGACGCTGCGATGCCGTCGTGAAGCGCCTCAAGGGCACGGACAGGCGCGCGCGTCGAGAGGCGGAAGGGTACGACGACGTCTACACGTTTGGTGTGCTTGCGGCCGAGGGCTTTCTCCCGGGCTATGGTCTCGAGGTTGGTGCCGTACTGGGCACCGCGGAGATTCCGTTTTGGAGGAGCGGCGCGAAGGAGTTCGTGCTGCCGCGTCCCTCGAGCGTGGCGCTGCGGGAATATGTGCCGGGCAATCTCATCTATGCCAACGGGAACAAGTTCGTGGCGCGCCGATTCCATCGTGATGTCGACGAGCAGCGCGTCGAGATGCCGGTGTTCGAGGTGTCGGTCGAGCGGCAGGCGGTCAAGCCCACGACGGCCGGTGCGCCGGTGTCGGCATTTGGCGCGACCGCGCTCGCAACCATTGCCGTGTGCGACGTCGACCTGGCGCATCAGTCGCACATCTCGGACGACGAGGACCTGCGGTTCCAACTGGGCGTGGCCGTCTACGGCTACGAGCGAGACCAGCACAACGGCGGGCGCGCATACCACTGGGGCGAACAAGCGCTGCACCTTCGACGCGGTGTGCGACTGCGGCTGGTCAACGTCGGCGCCACGGCGGCGATCAACGGCAAGGACAAGATCTTCGGGTACTTGATCTGTACGGTCTGTGGCGACAGCCGGTCGCCGCTGTCATCCGGCAAGGAGTGGGAGCACTTTCAGCAGTCTCACAAGGATCGGTGTGGTCGCGACGTGACCACAGTCGGGTTCCACGCAGACGTGGTCGCCGATGCGCTCTCGCTGCCCGCCTGTCCGAACGCCCAAACGGCGTACAGCGTGCTGGAGGCGCTGCGCATCGCCGCCACTCGCGTGCTGGACATGCACAGGGAGGATCTGCAGATTCTCGTGGTCGGGCACGTCGACCGCGACGAGGTGGACGCGCTCCTGTGGGATCCAATGCCGGGCGGCTCGGGTTTGCTCGAGCAGATCTGCGCGCGATTCGAAGAGATCGCCGCGATCGCGTTGGACGTTGTCTCGCAGTGCCCCGCGGTCTGTGAGTCGTCCTGTATCGACTGCTTGCAGACATTCAGGAACGGCTACTACCACAAGTTCCTTGACCGGAAGCTCGCCGAAGAGCGGTTGAAGGCATGGGGGTTGAGGCTCGTGGTCTCTCACGAGATTCCGGCCAGGCAGCCGTCGCGAGAGCCGGGTGAGGGCGAGTATCCCGTCAACGAGGGCGAGCGGCGGTTGCGCTATCTGCTCCGCGCAGCGGGTTTCGAGGAGGGAGTCCGCGGCGAACAACTGCGCCTCGATCGAGCCATCGGCACCACCACACCTGATGTCATCTACCGTGCACCGCATCACGCGGGTGATGAGGGGGTGTGCGTCTACCTGGACGGTTTGAGCCGCCATCTGCACGGGAATCCTGCGACGGCTGCGCAGGATCGCCGGATTCGTGACTGGCTGCGCAACAACGGATACGAGGTGATTGAGATCGCCGCGAGTGAGCTTCACGATGCCGGCGCGATGTCGAAGCACTTCAGAAAGCTGGCGGGGTACGTCGGCGCCGCTCAATTGCGGGATTCACTGAAGACGGATACGTCATGGTTCGAGCGGGTTGGCGATGCCATTGAATCGGCCGCTCGGTTCGTGCTGCGCAAGGTCCAGCCGAATCCGGATCAGCGGTATGTGACATGCGTGCCGTTCGTGCCACTCAAGGCTGCCGCTGGAGCGTTTGGTGATCCGCAGCGGGTTGATGAAGGCGATTGTGAATGGGTCGAGGTCGACAGACGAGGTGTGAAGCCAGGGATGTTCGTCGCGCAAGTGGTTGGGAAGTCGATGGAGCCCGACATTCCTGACGGTGCCTATTGTCTCTTCAGCGCGCCTGTGGCCGGCAGTCGCCAGGGTCGTACCGTGCTCGTACAACTGCGCGACCAGGTTGATCCGGAATCAGGCGAGCGCTACACCGTCAAGAAGTACTCCAGCGAAAAGTCGGCTTCGTCGGATGGCACGTGGCGACATGTCAAGGTCACCCTGAAACCGGCCAATCCCGCATTCCGGCCGATTGATCTGACGACCGATGATGAGGGCACGGTGCAGGTGGTGGCGGAACTCATGGCGGTGTTGGGATAGTCTGCTCCGCATTGGGGCGGTCGAGGCGGCCGAAGTCCACGCAGCGCAAACCGATCGCGACCTCACCTCGCGTGCGGCGCGCGCGCGCTCGCCGGCCCGGCAAGCAAGCCGGGGTCGATCTGGGTGACATCTCCGAGCACGATCCGCACATCGTGGACGCGGCCGTCGTTGACCAAAGGAATCGCTGCTGGATTCACCTGCGTGCCGTCCACTGTGGCCTTCCCGACACCTCGGCATCGGCGCGTTGGATTGGACACCGTGATCTCGTAGCGCGTGTCGAGGAACCGCCAGACGATGTGGTACTCGGGCCACGACGACGGGATGCAGGGATCCACGATGAAGGTTGCCCCTTGGCGCCGGAGACCAAGAATGCTCTCGAGACCTGCGCGATACATCCAGCCAGCAGATCCCGTGTACCAACTCCAGCCTCCGCGACCAGCATGCGGGGACCGAGCGTAGACGTCACCGGCGACGACGTATGGCTCCACTTTGTAGCGGGCGATGTCGGACGTCGTTCGGCTGTGGTTGACGGGGTTCAGCATGTGAAACAGCTCGACCGCCTCGTCGCCGCTTCCCAACCGGGCCAGGGCCATCACAATCCACACGGCCGCGTGCGTATACTGGCCGCCATTCTCCCGGACACCGGGCGGGTATCCCTTGATATAGCCAGGATCCTGCGCCGACTGATCGAAGGGCGGGTGGAGGAGCAGCAGAATCTGCGAACCGCGCCCGACGAGAGACGTGCGAACCGCATCCATCGCTCGTTCGGCAAAACGCTGCGGGACCGCCCCGGAGAGCACCGCCCACGACTGTGCAATCGAATCGATTCGGCACTCATCATTCTGTGCAGTGCCCAAGGGTGTACCGTCATCGTAGTACCCGCGTCGGTACCACTCCCCGTCCCACGACCGTTCGAGCGCGGCCGCGAGACGACGCGCCTCGTTCGTGTAGCGGTCGCCCCTCGTGCGATCGTTTCGCGCGTGGCAGAGCGGGGCGAAGCCGTTGAGGACGCTGTGCAGGAAGAAACCCAGCCACGTGCTTTCACCGTGCCCTTTCGCTCCGACGCGGTTCATGCCGTCGTTCCAATCGCCGCTGCCAAAGAGCGGCAGGCCGTGCACGCCGGACGTGAGGCCCTTCTCGATGGCCCGAACGCAGTGCTCGAACAGCGTGCCATCCTCAGAGGAGACGCTCGGTTGGCCGTAGGCCTCTGGCGCGTCTGGTGCCAGCAGCGGCGCCTCCAAGAAGGGCGCCCGCTCGTCAAGGATGTCCATGTCGCCCGTCGTGCGGACGTATTCTGCCGTGGCGTACGGAAGCCAGAGCAAATCGTCGGAGCAACGCGAGCGGAGTCCACGTCCGCTCGGCTCGTGCCACCAGTGTTGCACGTCGCCTTCGACGAACTGCCGGCCGGCGGCTCGAAGCAGGTGTTCTTTGGCGAGATCGGGCCGCGCCAGTAACAGCGCCATCACGTCCTGCAGCTGATCGCGAAAGCCGAAGGCTCCGCCCGGCTGGTAGTACCCCGCCCGTGTCCAGAGACGGCAGCTGACGTTCTGATAGAGCAGCCATCGGTTCATCAAGACGTCGAATGAATCGTCCGGCGTCCGAATCTGGATCGTCTCGAGCGTGCTGTTCCAGGATGCCTGGACTCTTTGCAGCGCGACCACGGCCTCATCGACCGTTCCGTGACGGGCGATCAGGCGCAGGACGTGATCGGTGTCCGTGCCCTGACCCAACAGGAACAGCACGCGGTGACGCTCTCCCGGGTTCAGGACGAATTGCACGTGCAGCGCCGCGCACGGATCCAATCCCGCGCCAAAGTGCCACTCGAGCGTCATATGGCGAAGTGCCGCCGGGCGAGACAGCGAACCGTTGCGGCCGATGAACGAGAGACGGCTGCCCGTCGCGGAACATGGCGTCTCGCTGGCATGAGCGAACGCCACGCGCCCGGCGAACTCCTCGCTATAGGCATTTCGCGCGAGGATCGTCCCGCTCTTCGGCTCGCACGTCGTGGTGACGTGCCGCCGCTGACCCTCACGCGGCGGTCCGAGCACCCAATCGTTGTAGGCAAAGATGCTCAGACTCCGACTGGCGCCACTGTCGTTTGTCAGGGTGAGCAACGAACATTTCACCGGATCTTCGACGTCCACGAACACGTCGAGCTCGTGGCGGATGCCCCGCGTGACGCGCGAGAAGTGCGTGCTTCCGGCCGAATGACGCACGACGAATCGGCCGCTCGCCGCGTCCCGTCTCATCGGTCCCGGCGCCGGTGACCACGCGTCCCCGGAGTGGTCGTCGCGAATGAAGAAGGCTTCGGCCGTCGGATCGACGACGGGATCGTTGGCGAACGACGTCAGGCGGTTCTCGCGGCTGTTCCCTGACCAGGTATGCGCGGCACCCGACGCCGTGACGACGGTTCCGAAATGGGGGTTCGCGATGACGTTCGCCCATGGGAGTGGGGTCTCCTGATCGCCCTCCAAGACGATGGCGTAGGCTCGCCCCTCGTCGGTGAAACCGCCGAGGCCATTGGTGAGCGTCATCGAAGGGAGAGCCACCGGCACGTCGATCCACGGCACATCAGTCGAATCCGACGAAGCGGCGGGCCCGAACGCGGGTGGCGGCCGGCTTGTCTGAACCGGATGCGGTGTGTCGAGTTGGGCGTGGAGGTCGCCTCGGTCACCGCTGAGGACTGCGCGCGCCACCGCCTCGAGCAATGTGCGCTCGGCTGGGCCCAAGAGATCTCCGCGCAGCAGATACGCGCCACCGGGTCGGTGTTTCCAGGTCCGCCAGGGGCCGTTATCGAGGAGCGCGGTGAGCTGCGCGTGCATCTCGTCCAGATAGCTGACCGGATGCTCGTTCAGGATGACCAGGTCCGCGTTCAAGCCTTTGAGGCGCCAGTACTCTTGCGCCTGCAACACCTGGCGCACGAGCGCAAGATCCTCATCGTGGACAACACGCACGAGCAGAATGGGCAGATCGCCGGAAATCCCGTGCGGCCACAGACCGGCCTGACCGAGCTCGTTCGACGCGAGCCGATCGGGACTCGCCAGGAGCGAACCATCGGCGAACAGCACCCGCGAGGCGAGACGCTCGAACTGCCGGGCTTCGTCATTCGAGATACCCAGATGACGCAAACCGCTCTGCGCGTGGGTGAAGGCGAGCGCGAAGGTTCGCGATGCCGCACTGGCGTCGTGGTACTTCTGGGCCAGCGCTTCGGCCGTCGCCCGATCCGATGCGACACCCGTGGCGAAACAGAGGCGCAGGGACGCTCCAGGGACCAGCCTGATGCGTAGTCGGAGGCTGAAGATCGGGTCGAGCACGACGCCCGTCGTCCCTGACAAGGCACGCCCGTCGAGCGCCGCTGGGGCATCGGTGTCCCGCCCCCGACCGAGGAAACGGGCGCGATCGGTCTCCCATTCGACGGCTCCCTGCGTTCGGCCTTCGAGACTCAACACGTGTACCGCCCAGACCCTGGGCTCACGAGGATCCCGCGGCCGTCGATGACAGAGCAGGGCGGCGCTCCCGGCCAGGTATTCCGTCTCGAGAAACAGTTTGCTGAACGCTGGGTGGGCGAGGTCGTCGGCCGGCGGAGCCAGGACGATCTCGGCATAACTCGTGACATCGATCTCGCGGATGCGCGTGCCTTGATTGATCACCGTCACCCGACGCACTTCGACATCGTCTTCGGTCGAAACCGCGATCTCGAGCTGCGTCGACACGTCATCGTCGCGGCGGCGGAACGTCACCTTCTCCGCGCTGAAGGCGACGGCGTAGTCGTCCGGCTCCCGCGCCGTCGGATGATAGGTCGCCGACCACACGGACCCACTTCGTACGTCGCGCAAGTAGATGAAGGCGCTGCCCGGATCGCACGTGGCATCGTGCCGAGATCGCGTCACCGCGAGACCTCGGCAGAAGCTGCTGCCCCCGCCGGCGTTCGTGACGACCGAGACAAAATTGCCATTTGACAGGAATTGCGCATGCGGAAAGACCGTGTGAGGCGACCGATAGCGGCGGATCGGCACGGCGGGCGACGGCGCGACCACCCGCATTTCATCCATCGGCCGCGGTTCAATCGTCGGTGTCTGGCGCGGCACGCGCTCTTGCAGCAGCAGCTCGGTCGCCTGCACTTTCGGGTCGGCGTGAAATCGCTTCACCATCGGATCGCCGAGCAGCGCGTTCGCCAGCGCGACGAGCGTCATCCCTTGATGGTGAGCGAAATAGGTACGGATCACGGCGCCCGGGAAGCCGTCCGCCTCGCTCGGCGCGCCGTCGTGAAGGTCCGGCTCGCGCTTCGTGTAGTCGATGGCGTCGAAAAAGCCGTAGTCACCGTCGAGGCCGGCACCGGCCAAGCGCCGCAAATTGGCGGCGCTTTGTGCCGGGTCGATCATGGCGGCGAGCGCCGTCGCATAGGGGGCCACCACCAGCTCGTCCCCCAACCCGCGCTTCAGACCAAGGCCGGGGACGCCGAAGGCCTTGTACTGAAAGGTGTCGTGTCGGTCGACGATGTTGCAGGCAGACTCAGAGATCCCCCACGGCACACCGCGAGAGGTGGCGTAGTCCACCTGGCGGCGCAGGACCATTCGACACGATGCATCGAGGAGCGTATTCGGGTAGCTCCGCATGACGAGCATCGGCATCAGATACTCGAACATCGTGGCGCTCCACGACAGCAGCACCGGCGTCCCCCGGATGCTGGTCACCGATCGTCCCAGATGGAACCAGTGGGATTCAGAGACGTCGCCCTTGGCGATCGCGACAAAGCTGGCCAATCGCGCTTCGGAGGCCAGCAGGTCGTAGTACGCCGGATCGCGGCGGCCCGGCCCCTCGGCGTCCGCGAGACGATAGCCAATCGTGAACAGCTGCCGTTCCGGGTCGTAGAGAAATCTGAAGTTCATGCCGTCGAGCAATCCGGCGGATCGCAAGGCCAGATGGTCGAGGCGTCCGGCCCTCGTCGCCGCCGCGCCGTCGTCTGGCGTGATGCCGGCAGACACATGCCGTAACGCCATCGAAAGCGTCACGAGCGCACCTGCGAGATTTCCGCTATCGACCGTGGAGACATAGGCCGGTGGAAGCGGTGCCAGCGTGCGCGTGTCGTACCAGTTCAGGAGGTGACCTTCGAAACGTTCCAGCCCTTCGACGGTCGTGAGCGCGTCGTCAATCCTGTCGACCAACTCATCAGTGCTGAGGAAGCCGAGGTCGTGAGCCGCGAGTGTCGCCAGGAGGGCCATGCCGATGTTGGTCGGCGACGTGCGGTGCGCAACGGTCAGTGCTGGTACGATCTGGACGTTGTCGGGCGGGAGGGCGTGATCCTCCGATCCCATGAAGGTCTCGAAGTACCGCCAGGTCTTGAGCGCCACCGCACGAAGAAACTCGCGGTCCCGCGGGGTCAGCGGTGTCCGGCGATCCGGCACAGGGCGGCTGAGCGCGTACGCGATCAGCGGTGCCGCAGCCCAGAGCGCGACGACCGGGAGCGCCGCGGGCCACGCGTGCGGACGCACCAGGAGGACCAGAACGAGGCCGGCGACCGCGATCAACGGGCTCGCGATCATGTCCTTCACGAACGTGCTGGCGCGCGGTGGGCCGCCGCGATGGGCGCTCGCCGCCGCCGTCTCCCACTCGAGCAATCGCCGTTGCGTGAATCCGAGGCGAACCAGCGTGATGCTGATCGCGTGCAGCATCTCGTACGCCTGATTGGCGAGGAACGCGAGTTGCAATAACGCACGAGCGACGTCGGTGTAGAGGTCGTCGAGGGCGGCTCGCAGGAAGCCATGCCGTGATTGCCCCCGCGCTGGACCGCCGATCATTTCCATGAGCCGCATGCCAACCGGCAGGGCGAGCGCGGCCAGACCGATCGCTGTCCAGGCGACCGGAGCGCCCGGGAGGACGCTCCACCCGAGAAGGAGCACGGCGACGGTCGCGGGCGCCATCAGGCTGCGTCGCAGATTGTCGAGAATTTTCCAGCGCGAAATCACAGGCAGACGATTGCGCTGTACGCCCGAGCGCGTCGGGACGAGGGGCAAGAGCCACCACAAGATCTGCCAGTCACCGCGTACCCAGCGATGTTGGCGCCGTGCGTGCGCGAGGACGCTCGACGGATAGTCGTCGACGACCTCGACATCCGTGACGAGAGCCGTCCGAGCATAGAGCCCCTCGAAGAGGTCATGCGACAGCAACGCGTTCTCGGGCACGCGCCCCTCGAGCGATGCCACGAACGCGTCGACGTCATACAGGCCCTTGCCGGTGAAAATGCCTTCATCGAAGAGATCCTGGTAGACATCCGAGACGGCGGTCGTGTACGGGTCCACGCCGGTGTGGCCGGCGTAGGTCCGAGCGAAGACCGATCCGGCCGCGCTCGCCATCGTGACGCTGACTCGAGGCTGCAGGATCCCGTAGCCCTCCGTGACGCGGCCGATGCGAGCGTCCACATGCGGACGGTTCAAGGGGTGCGCGATAATCCCGATGAGCTGTTTCGCCGCATCTCGCGGCAGACGCGTGTCGGTGTCGAGCGTGATGCAATAGCGCACGGAAGCCAGGATGGCCGATGCGCCGACTTGCAAGTGGAAGCTCGTGTCCGGAGCGCCTCTCAGCAGGCGGTTGAATTCCTCGATTTTCCCTCGCTTGCGCTCCCACCCCATCCACGCGTGTTCCCGATCATTCCAGCGCCGTGCCCGGTGAAAGAGAAAGAAACGTTCAGGGCCGAACCGTCGATTGAGGTCCTCAATCCCCGCGCGCGCGGCCGAAAGAATCGCGGCGTCCTCGGGCAACTCGCGCGAGTCGGCGTCTGTGAAGTCACTGAGGATCGCGAAATGGATGCACGGATCGAAGTTTCCCAGCGCGAGCACCTCGACGTGCTCCAACAACGTTAGGACCGAGTCGGTGCTCGTCAGCATGGTGGGCACCACGACCATCGTGCGTGCGTCGTCTGGAATGCGATCGGCGAAGTCGAGGCGCGGCAGGCGGCGAGGCGGGATCGCCCATGCGATCACGCGTTGAGTGAGCGCGATCCCCAAGTCGGCGGCCGGGAACAACACGAGCAGCATCGTGACGACCAGGGCGGACGCGGCGCCGCCCTCATGCCGAACGTACACCGCGCTTCCGGTCAGCAACAGGGCCGTCACGATCGCAATCGGTCCCAAATAGACGAGCGTGGCATGCGCGAACACCAGACGTCTCACCCGGTTCGCGAGTCGAGGTTGATACGCGACGTCGGCTTCAAGGTCGCGCCGCCCTTGATCGATGAGGTGGTACCCGACATGGGCGGCCCGGTCGGAGGGTGAGCCGCTCGCGGCCGCCTGGCGGGCGCTTTCCACCGCCCTCAGAGCCACCCTCACTTGGGCGTCTCCGCTCGGAGCCGCGAGCTCCTCGACCGCCTGACGCTGGCGGTCTCGGCTCAAGAAGTCCATGCGTCTGTACGCACCGGCCGGGTCGCGCTGCAGCACCTGCTCGACCAAGCTCACGGACTCGACATACTGCCGCCAGTCGAGCAGGGAGCACAGGCGCAGACTCGTGATCGCGTTGGCCACGGAGACCTGAGCGGCCGCTTGGCGTTGGTGTTCACCGCGAATCGCCTCCTCGGCGGTCGTCTGCTGTGACTGCAAGCGCTCCTCGACGGCCGTGCGGATCGACGACAACCGAAGACCGTACTCTCGCAGGCGGTGCAGCAGCTGGACGACGTAGCCAATGTCGAGGATCGACGGCAGAGGTGGTGCCGCGTGTCCCGCGCTGTCTTCGATCCGTGACACATACGCGTCGGCCGCCAGGCGCGCGCGGCGCGCTTCCAACATCTCGTCAGTCAGACGTCTCAGGTTTTCGATGAGCGCCAGCTTCAGCATGCTGGGCCAGGCCCAGAGCTCGCCAATCGTCAACGGGGCAACGCGTTGGTAGCTGTTGACGAACACGGTGAGCTGCTGACGGTCAATCCGACTGTCGCTGTGACGCACCACCTCGACGGCCATCGCGTAGATACGCGCGTGACCGACTTGCTCACGCGAGGCGAGCGTGGGAAGCTCTCGGTAGTAACTGCGGGGAAGATGCTGGTGGATATCTCTGATTTCTGACGTCACCAGGTGGAAGTTATCGAGCAGCCATTCCGCGGCGGGCGTGACAAACTGCCCGGTTCGCACATCGTCGGCCAGGGTTCGATAGGCGTCACGCAGGACGCGGGCGTTCTCGTCGAACCGTAGAAAGATGTCGCGTGCACGGCGTCGCCGGTTCGGGTCCACCGTGAAGCTCGCGGCGAGCGCTAAGGCACGTTCTTCCAATCGCTCGATGCTGAGCAGCTCATCGCGAAACGGTGGGTCCGGCGACCGCGCCTTGTGGTGCCACAACCGATTGAGGAGTCTGTTCATGTGCGCAAGAAACCTTGAGAGATGTGCTGCGGCGAAGGTGTGGCCAGCGCGCCCGCAGGTCTCAGGAAAGCAAGAACGCTAGTATACCTCTCAATTGAACGAGGCTTTCATCGGTCATGCCTGCGCGTGGCCGATGGTGTATAAGTAGCGGCGAGCCATGACTGACGCCGGCTCCTCTCTCACGCGGACCATCGCGCGACAGTACGACCTGTTCCAGACCTCCCTGGAATCCCTCCACAAGGACCGCAAGTTCTTGAACTACGGGTACTCGGTCTCTGGCACGGAGACCTTCGAAGCGCGCCAGCAGCGGCTCTGCCTCGAGGTGTTTCAGGCGGCCGAGATCGGCAAAGACGATGTCATCATCGACGTCGGTTTCGGGAGCGGAGAACAGGACTTCCTCTTGTCGAATGCCTACGAGTTCAGGCACCTGATGGGCTTCAACATCTCCGAACGACAGGTTCGCTACGCCAACGAGCGGGCGATACGCGAAAACCTGATACACAAGCTTTCGTTCCGACTGGGAGAGGCCGAGCGTCTTTCCGGTGTCGAGGGATCGTCGGTGGACCGAGTGCTGGCGATCGAGTGCGCGTTCTACTTCGACCGGCCGCGCTTCTACGAGCGCGCGGCGCAGGTCCTGAAGCCGGGCGGTCTGGTGGTCCTGGCCGACATCGCTTTCGCCGATCGCGCCTCATTCCTGGCGCGACGCGCTGAGGACCTGCGACGGGTCGGCACCCAATCGTCGAACCGTGCCGCGTGGGAGAAGCATTTCCGCACCCGATCCGTGCGCGGCATCAACGAGCACACCCGGCCCGGCGCCCAGATGGCCGTCTGGCAGATCTTCGAGACCGTGCCCCGCTCGCGTTTGAGCGCCGCCGAACGCCGCGAGTGGATGAAGATGGGGTTCTATTCTCAGCTCGTCGCGCTCGGCTTGCAGGTCAGCTTCATCCAATACGATCTGATCGTGCTCCAGAAGGTGTAGTCCGTCGCTGGCTCATTTGTCGGCTGGAACGTGCCGAACAGGCGGTCCCATATCGTGGTGCTGATGCCGAAGTTCACGACCTGTCGATGGTGATGGAGGTGATGGAGGCGATCAAGTCGTCGCAAGTAGGCGACGCACGTGAGGTCGATGCCGCGATGGTGTTGCCAGTGGTGCACGAGGGCGAAATAGTTGTATCCGGCATACAGCCCGAAGACGAGCAGGGCGGCGACACCGGCCGGAAGCACGAGCCCGAGCAGCCCCCAGATTCCCAGCGCCCCAATCAGGATGACGAAGAGCGGCGTGCTGATGAGCGCTCTGGGCTCTGCGTGGTGCTGCGCGTGACCCCGCCTCGCCATAGAGGGTGGGCCGTGCAGGACAAACCGATGCACGACGTACTCGAGCAGGCCCGAGGACATGAACCCCACGATGGCGACGCCGCCCGCCACGACCCAGGGGCCGGAGAATCGATTGAGTCCGAGGGCCAGAAATGCCAGCGCCCCGGCCAGGTCGCTGAACATCACCACCCAGTAATTGGCCGAGCTGTAGACCATCCGATCCAAGGCGCCGAGCAGGATTCTTCCGGACTGAGTGGCCATCAGCTCACCCACTTTATACCCATTCGGGCGAGCAATCGCACGCGGCGTCCTTGTGACTACGCCATCTTCTCCTCGGTCGACTCGCGGCGAAAATGGAGCGGGTCGCGCAGGTCTTGCCGTTCCCGGCAGCCAGACGGCGACTCCGACCATCACGCTCACTCTGCAGAAGTCGTCGGGCGGCAGCTGGATCATCGTCGATCGTCGCTGAACTCTAGACTCGCCCCCCACGACATTTTTGCGTACCATGGTCTCGGAACTCCCGGAGCGCGTGGCCGATCTGGCCGCGTCGACCCGAACAGAGTCTATTACTCAGGCGCAGGGCAGAAGGGCTTCGGGGATGGTATGTTCAGCTGATTCAGAAACGAAACGCTGCCGTGTGAGCCCCGCGCCTAGGCCGCCGATGCGGGCTCTCGTCACCGTGGGCGCCCTCGCCGCGGTCACCGCCCTTTTGGTCGCGGCCCTCGGCGCCGAGCCGCTCACGAGCATCCCGAACCCGCGCACTCGCGACAGCACCTGGGTCACCGACATGCCCTTGGCGCTGCGCGCGGACACGATTGCACGGCTCAACTCGACCATTTCCGACCTCGAACGCACGACGGGCGCCGAGATGGCCGTTGTCGTGATCGGATCGCTCGATGGGCTGTCGGTCGAGGAAGCGGCGGCTCAGCTGTTTGCGCTGTGGAAGATCGGAAAAGCAGACAAGGACAACGGGCTGCTGCTGCTCTGGTCCACCGGCGACCGCAAAGTGCGCGTCGAGGTCGGATACGGGCTCGAAGGGGTCCTTCCCGACGGCAAGGTTGGCGCAATTCTCGACACCTACGTCATCCCAAGGTTCCGATCGGGCGAGTTCGACGAGGGTCTGTTAGCCGGCGTCGACGTGCTCTTGCGCGCTGTCCGCAATGAACCGGTCGAGCTGCCGCCTCCTGCGAGCGAGTCCTACGAGATCCGATCCCCGACCCTCGGAACCCTGTTGACGGGGTTGTTGACCGTGGTCCCGGCCGGCCTCGGCTCGGTCGTCGGCTTTCGGCGGTGGCGACGATACCGGCGCCGCCGATGCCCGGAATGTCAGTCGGTCATGGCTCGGCTAGAAGAGGCCGAAGACGATTCGCTGCTCGACAAGGGGGCGCAAGCGGAGGAGCGGATCGGCAGCGTCGATTACGACGTGTGGAAGTGTCCCACGTGTTCGCATCACTTCACGCTGCGGTACGCCAAGTGGCTGAGCCGCTACGGGAAGTGTCCACAGTGCCACAACCGGACGAAGTCCTCCACCGAGACCGTGATCGAACGCGCCACCACCTCCAGCTCCGGCAGCGCTCGCGTGGAGGAGCGCTGCGCGTTCTGCAGTTATCGTGCGGAGTACACGAAAGTCCTTCCGATAATCGTGGTGAGCTCCTCCTCCAGCTCCTCTGGCGGAAGTTCCGGTAGCAGCTTCGGCGGCGGTAGCTCGGGTGGGGGCGGAGCGAGCAGAGGATATTAGGCCGCCTGCACACACGAAAAGGTTCTGAGAGCGAGGATGCCACCATGGGCACGAAGCACAACGAAGCTGATGTCAGTCGGAGAGACTTCCTCAGCAAGGGGGCCGCTGGCGTCGGCGCGGGCGCGCTGGCCGGGCTGGGCGTCACGGAAGTGGCGGCACAAAGCAATGCGCAACGCTGGGACCTGACAGCGGATTTTGTCACTATTGGCGCAGGGGTCGCGGGCCTTGCAGCGGCCGTGTCGGCGCTCGATCACGGAGCCTCCGTGATCATGGTCGAGGAGAATTTCGACATCGGTGGACACGGGATGGTCAGCGGGGGAAACGTACACCTTGGCGGCGGGACGAGCAGACAGCGGAGGCACGGAGTAGAGGATTCCGCGGACCAGGTGTTCCTTGACTGGGTCCGCTACGACCATCGCGAAAGCCGGTACAGCGATAGGGACCTGGTACGCGCCTTCGCCGACGAGAATGCTGCGACCTTCGAGTTTCTCGTGGCCAACGGCGTCCAGTTTCACGACGAATCAACGGGTCCCGGTGCCGCGTCGACTGTTCCCCGACAAGGGACCGTAGTCCAGTGGCCCGAGCGAAGCGAAATCATGACGTCGGAACCGACCAGGCGAGGATCCGGTCTCGTCCGCGCGCTGGAAAAGAGCGCCAGGGCCAAGGGCGCGAGAATCCTCCTGCGCCACAAGATGACGAGCATCGTTCGGGAGAACCCCATGTCGGGACGGGTGCTTGGAATGACCGCGACGACCGAAGGCCGCACGGTGCGGATCCGGGGAACGAAGGGCGTTCTCGTCGCCACCGGCGGCCACACCAGCAACGTGAACTTCCGCAGAATGTTCGATCCTCGACGGACGGAAGAATATCAGGTCGCCGGAGAACCCTATTCCCGGCAGACCGGCGACGGAGAGATCGCCGCGATGGCCATCGGGGCAGCGCTCTGGGCGACGGCGAATCAGTCGATGGAAGCCGGCAATTACATGTCGAAAACGGCTCACATCGGGTGTCGGTGGGGCTATAGCAGCCTGCACTGGCCAGCCGATAGTCCGATATTCGATCGCATACGAGCATCAGGCCTGACGAGTGTGGATTGGCAAAACGTCATGCTCGTCAACCAGGCCGGCAAGAGATTCTGGAATGAGCTGGCTTCAGGGCACGACTTCTTCAATGCGGCGATGGGGTACAGCGGAAATTCGTCGAAGTTGAACGGAGGCGGTCCGATATGGGCCATCTTCGACGCAGACGCTGTGGCGCGGCAGCGCTGGACTCCGAGGCCGCCGCACGTCGATCCGGAGTACTTCTTTGCCGGAGACACGGTCGCGGAACTGGCTCGCAAGATTGCCAATCCGTATCAGACGCGGGCGATGCCAGCGGCGGTCCTGCAGGAGACGGTCACCAGGTACAACTCCTTCGTGGATTCGGGCGTAGACGCCGATTTCAAAAAGCCCAAGCCGCGATACAAGATCGAGAAGCCACCGTTCTACGCGGCGTGGTCGACGCCCATTCTCCACGATACGCTCTCCGGTCTCCGGACGAACCCGAAGGCCCAGGTGATGGACGTCCATGGCCAGGTCATACCGGGCCTCTACTGTGCCGGCGAGTCACAAGGGGGGTTCGCTCAGCATGGCCTGGGCAGAACCCTGGTGTTTGGTCGCATCGCCGGCCGGGAGGCCGCCCGGTGAAGCCTGTGAACCCTGTGAACCCTGCCCTTCAAGCGCCCCGAGAGGCGGGGGAGGCCGAGCCACACACGACCAGTGTGGCCGTGTGGGACGTTCCTTCGCCGGTCGTGATGAACTGTCGGTTGAAAGTGAAGGTCGGGGTCACGTGTTCCGCCACGTGTTACCTGGGGGGACAGCTCATCGAGATCCGCGACGAAGCGGGGGCCAGGGTCGGCGAGGGCAGACTCGGCGAAACGCCCTGGCCCGGGACTGGCGCCCTCTATGTGGCGGAGGTGGACCTGGCCGCGCCGGCGACGGAGGGGGTCTTCTCATGGTCGGCGACGTTTGCGATCGCCGAGCCGCCGCTGCCGCTGCCGCACGACGAAGCGTGCGCCACGTTCAGCTTCCGAACCGTCAGGCCGCCCGATCACCACGTCACCGTGAGAGTGACCGACAAAGATTCGAAGGCTCCGCTCCAGAATGTCGAGGTGCGACTAGGTTTCTATCGGGCCTTGACCGACCAACAGGGACAGGCGCGCCTCGAGCTGCCCGGAGGCCGCTACGACCTCGATGCCTGGAAGACCGGCTGCGACATGCCATCCAGGACCCTCGAGGTCGGAGGGGATCTCACGATCGACGTCGAGGCCGTGCTGTCTCCCGAAAAAAGTCCAGACGACGAGCAGGTCTGGATGTGAAATGTTCTCATCTTACGGCTTGGAGGATGTCGTCGCCTTCGGGTTCAGCGGACCGACGCGCTGCTTCTGGTCCTCGAATTTGAGCCAGATCGACACGCGCTCTTCCTTGCTGGTGGTCCTCGTCGTGTGACCCTTGCCGGTGAGATCGTCGATGTACTCCATCGAACCGGGCGGCAGGTCCACCTTGCCTTCGGCGACCTCGAGTTGTGCACTCCCGGCGAGATTGATGATGTACTGGCGCTGGGGACCGACATGCCAGTCGCTGAAGCGGCCGGGCTGTCCAACCCGCACCTCCACGCTCGTCACCTTCTCCATGACCGTCTTCGCGTCCAGCACGATATCTTCGACATGCGACAGGCCATCGGTGCCGGTGTAGATCCGTTTCATGACGGCCGGTTTACCGCTTCCCTGGGCCCCGACAACGTCCCGACCGACAGTCGAGCCCCATGCCAGCACACACACACCGACCAGGGCGCCCGCCACCAGGAATCTCATCGCGAATGTCATGCTGTCCTCCTCACGAGCAAACAACGTTTCCCCGACCGCCGCAGTGTATCCCCATTCGGCACAGTCCTCGGTGGTTGGCTCCCAGTTCTCCCCTCGAACGGCCTTAGGGCCGTCAGGGGATAAAGGTGAAAATGGCACCTTTATTTCCTGACGGGTCCTTAGCCCGTTATGCTGGGAGCGCTTGGCACCTCGGCGTCGAGAAGTTCACAGTTGACAGTTCACAGTCGACAGGTCATCGACGTCGATGGGTGTGTTCTCTCAACTGTAGACTGTCAACTGTCGACCGCGTCAGGTACTACGCACGAGTGAAAACCGCCGTAATCGCTGCAATCAGCCTGTGGTTCGCTTCGACGGCCAGCGCCCAGACGCCGAGGGTGCCACCGGACACGGGATTCATCCTCCACGAGGAGAAGGCCGTCGACCGTTTCGTCGTCCAGCGCTGGGTGAGCGCAGCCAATCCCGAGGTGTCGCCCCCGGGGTTCTGCGAGTGCATGACGGTGGTCTACGAAGGCGCCCGGCAAGTGTTGGAGGAGCACCCCGACGACGCGGAAACCAGCCGCTGCGCCGCGTTGGGACCGGCGCTGGGATTGTTCTACACCGGACGGGTGGCGCAGGGGCAGGCGCTCTTCCGAAAACTGTATCGGCGCCCCGACGCCAGGGCCGTAGAGCGGAAGGCCCTGGAGATGGCGCGCGCGAGCCCACTGTGGATCGCGCTCTAGGAAATGCCGAATCTCTTCACCGCGTTACGTGCCACGTTGTCAACACTTCTGCACACGGCCGTCGCGTTTCTCCTCGGTGTTGGTGTCGCGCAGGCCGGCCAATCGCCAACACCCTTGGCATCGCCCACACCGCGGGCTGACGCGATCGGATCGATCGAGCTCCCGTTCGCCTTCGATGGCCCTCCGCCACCGGTCGCGCCGGCGGTCGTGTCGCGGGACGAGTCGGGCCGCGCCACGATTCGCGCCGTGCGTCTCACGGCGCCGCTGCGACTGGACGGGCGGCTCGACGAGCCCTTCTACGCGACCGTGCCGTCGATTTCGGATTTTATTCAGCAGGAGCCACGGGAAGGCGAACCGGCGACCGAGAGGACGGAGGTCTGGCTGGCCTTCGATCGCGACAACGTCTACGTATCGTTCCGCTGCTGGGAGAGCCAGCCGGAGAGGGTGGTCGCCAACGAGATGCGCCGTGACAGCGGGAACATCTGGGGCGGTAATGACATCGTGTCCTTCATGTTCGATACCTTCTATGACTGGCGCAACTCCTTCAATTTCACGGTCAATGCGATTGGCGGCCGGCAGGACGGGCTCGTCGCCAACGAACGGCAGTGGAACGGCGACTGGAACACGATCTGGGACGTCAAGGCCTTACGGTTCGAGGGCGGCTGGACGGTCGAGGTCGCCATTCCGTTCAAGTCGCTCCG
>MEKT01000042.1:30968-31129 GCA_001767435.1 Acidobacteria bacterium RIFCSPLOWO2_02_FULL_65_29
ACGCCTTTCGCACCAACCGCTGGAAGAACGAGATCTCGTACATCACGCGCATTCCGGCCCCGCGCGGCCAGCAGGGGCTCTTCCAGGGATCGCTCGCGGCGACCGTCGTGGGCCTGGAGGCTCCATCGGGATCGAGAAATCTGGAAATCAAACCGTACGCG
>MEKT01000042.1:31166-44655 GCA_001767435.1 Acidobacteria bacterium RIFCSPLOWO2_02_FULL_65_29
ACGTCTCGAACGATGCCGGGGGAGACCTCGGGTTCGACGTGAAGTATGGGCTGACGCAGAACCTCACCGCCGATATCACCTACAACACCGATTTTGCGCAGGTCGAGGCGGATGAGCAACAGGTCAACCTGACACGTTTCAATTTGTTCTTCCCCGAAAAGCGCGAGTTCTTCCTCGAAAACCAGGGGACCTTTGCGTTCGGCGGTGCGGCGGCCGGCGGGTTTGGCGGGGGAGGCGATACGCCCATTCTGTTTTACAGCCGGCGCATCGGGCTTGAACAGGGCCGCGAAGTTCCGATCCAGGTTGGCGGGCGCATGACGGGCCGAGTCGGGCGGTACACGCTCGGTCTGCTGGACATTCGGGCGGACGAGGTCGCCGGATCGCGCGCGACGAATTTTTCGGTGATACGCCTGAAGCGGGACCTGCTGCGCCGGAGCAGCGTCGGGCTCTTGTTCACTGGACGATCCGTCGGACAGAGCGGCGCCGGCACGAACGAGGCGTACGGCGTGGATGGGACGTTCGGTTTCTACGATAACCTGACCATCAACACCTACTGGGCGCGCACGAGCGCCGAAACGCTTTCTGGCCAGGACACCAGCTATCGGACCCAGCTGGACTACGCGGGCGATCGCTACGGCGTCCAACTCGAGCGCCTCGTGGTGGGCGACAACTTCAATCCTGACATCGGGTTCGTACGGCGCGATGACATGCGCCGCAGCTTCGGCCTGTTCCGGTTCAGCCCGCGGCCGCGCTCTATCAAGGCAGTCCGCAAGTTCTCCTGGTCGGGCTCGATGGCGTACGTCGAGAACGGTGCCGGCCGCCTGGAAACGCGCGACGCGAATGGAGAGTTCGCCATCGAGTTCCAGAGCAGCGATCGACTCGGCGTCAACTACAACGACACGTACGAGTTTCTCCCGCGTCCGTTTCAGATCGCGCCCGGTGTCACCCTGCCGGTGGGCGGGTACAACTTTGGAACCCTGAGTGCTGCGATGAACTTCGGCCGGCACAGGAAGTTGTTCGGCAACGTCACCGCGGAGCGCGGCCCCTTTTTCGGCGGCCACAAGACGGCACTCGGGGTCAGTCGAGGCCGTGTGAACGTCAGCCCCCAGCTCTCGATCGAGCCCGCGTACTCGGTCAACTGGGTGGACCTGGTCGAAGGCTCGTTTACGACTCATCTCGTCGGCTCGCGCGTGACCTACACGATGACGCCGTTGATGTTTACGAGCGCGCTGCTGCAGTACAACTCCAGCAGCCATGCCATGACGGCGAACGTGCGCTTGCGGTGGGAATATCGGCCGGGCAGTGAGCTGTTCGTGGTCTACAACGAGGAGCGGGACACGCTGGGACGCCGGTTCCCAGATCTTGCCAACCGAGCCTTGATCGTCAAGTTCAATCGCCTGTTCCGCTTCTAGGGCGTGTCGAGGAGCACCTGACGGCATCCTGAGCGAATGACCTTCAAATTCTTCATCTTCCGCAAGAAGTTATTGAGTTTTCTTCGTTCCCTATCGTTCAGACCTTTAGCGATCGCGGCCGTATTTCAGTTATGCCTTCGCTTCCTTTTCGTTGAGCCTCATTGTTTTTCGCGCGAAGGATCGTTTGCGAGCTCCTCGAGGACGCGCGCTCCTCTGAGGATACCGGCCAGACCGTAATTGCCTTCGTGACACGCGTACTCGTAGATGGGTTCGTCGGTCCTGGTCATGGGAACGGCCGCGGTCCAGGATGTCGTCCATGTCGTCGGATCCTCGACGGTGTATTGGAAGTCGATCGTCTCTGCATTGACACGTGTGAACCGTTCGATCACGTGCAGGTTGGCGCCGGCGCCCCTGCAGCAGTTGAACGAGTTGTCGACGATTCGGTCGTCGTAGTTGGTGGTGTCGACGACCAATGTGTTGCCGTCCCAGTGTGCACGTGAGTCGCCCAGCCACAGACGGATTCGTGAATCGCTGTGCGGCCGCTTGTCGAGAGGAATAATCCGCACTTCGTGGATCATCTCCTGCAGGATCGCGACGTATTGAGGCGTCTGCACGATCTGAAAATTGTTATTGTACCCGCCGGGCAGCTTTGGCGCTCCGCGCGTGATGCAGCGCTCGGCCAGGTTCCGATCCTCCGGTCCGTCCGCAGGCTCGGGACCTTGTCTGCGCCTGCGCTCGGCGCGAGCGGCCAGCCGCTTCTGCGCGTCCGGGGTGTAGGGAGGCAGTCTGCCGTCGGACGGATCCACGATGAGCGACGTGCGCGTCAGCGACTTGCCGCGGTCGAACCAAAAACCGTTGTACGTGCCCGGATTGCCGGCTGCGGGCGCATCGTCCGCGGTGCGCTCGGCGCGCTCGTCGCGTTCGGCTGCTTCGCGCGCCGTCAAGAACTCTTTCCCCTCGAGAGACACAGGGCGTTCGAGAGGAGTCGTCGTGGAATTGTTCCAGATTCCCTGAAGATCAGGGTCTCCCCACGGTGTTTGCGGCACCTTCCATGATGTCTGAACCGGTGCGCCCGCCCTGGTGGAAGGCGTCTGACCAGACACGAAGATCGGTGCTAACCACACGATCGCGAGAGCGCCCGCTGATGCGAGGCGTCGATTACGCATGTGGCCTCCATGAACGCCCACTCTGCCACCGGGTGTCACACCGGTTTGATCCTTCGTGTCCGCCGTCGTGCCGAGCGTCGTGGGCCCGGTTTGGAATGGCGACCTAGTATATCGTTTCTCCCCGGGCTCGGTTGAAAGGACGAGAAGGGCGCCGCCCACATCTCCCGCGTGATCGCGCGGCAGGGCGAAGGTGGATAATGAAGTCAGCCACTGCGGTGCAAGGGAGCGGCCATGGGGACTCGGCTCGTTCGAAGGCTCGCCGGAGTAGCAGCGCTGGTCGCGGCGTCCAGCACGGGGGCTGCGTGGTATCACGAATCATCGCCCTCACCCGTCATCTACGCGGCTGACGTCGACAGCATCATCCACCCGGTCTCCGCACAGTACATGATCGACACCATGGACCGGGCCGATCGCGACGGCGCCGTGCTCGTTGTCTTCACGCTGCGGACGCCCGGCGGCCTGGTCGACTCTACGCGCGACATCGTGACGCATATGCTGGCCGCACGGACGCCTGTCGCCATCTTCGTCGGCCCATCGGGCGCTCGCGCGGCGTCAGCTGGCTTCCTGATCACGATCGCTGCCGACGTGGCGGCCATGGCGCCGGGCACCCACATCGGTGCGGCGCATCCGGTCGAGGGCGCCGGCGAGAAGATGGACGACACGGTGATCAAAAAGGCGGCCGAGGACGTTGCGGCGTACGCCCGCACGCTCGCGGGCGGGCGCCATCGAAACGTCGAGCTGGCAGAAGCGGCGGTCCGCGAGAGCCGTGCGTTCACGGAATCGGAGGCGCTCGGCGCCTCGCCTCCGCTCATCGATCTCGTGGCCGCCGATGTCCCCGAGTTGCTGCGAAAGCTGGACGGCCAGTCCATCACGCGTTTCGACGGCACACAGATGGTCGTGCAGACCGCAGACGCGCTCGTGGTGTCGATCCAGATGAATTGGCGGGAGCGCCTGCTCAGCGCCATCGCTCATCCCAACATCGCTTACCTGCTGCTGACGCTCGGCACGCTCGGGCTGACGATCGAACTGTGGAGTCCTGGCGCGGTGCTGCCGGGCGTCGCTGGAGGACTGTGCCTGTTGTTGGCCTTCTTTGCCTTCCAGATCCTCCCGGTGAATTACGCGGGCGTGTTGTTGATGGCCTTCGGCGTGGCACTCCTCGTCCTCGAAGTCAAGGTGACGAGCTACGGCGTGCTGGCCGCAGGCGGCATCGCGAGTCTTTTCTTCGGCTCGATGATCCTCATGGATTCATCCGAACCGGCGCTTCAATTGAGCCTCCGCGTCGTGCTGCCACCGGTGATCGCCGTGGCCGGCATCGCGGCCTTCCTGACGCGGCTCGCAGTCGCGTCCCAGCGATGGCCCTCAGCCACAGGCCTCGGGGGCATGGTTGGCGAGGTCGGACGCGCCGTGACCGCCATTGAACCGGGAGCCACCGGTCGCGTGGCGACGCACGGCGAGCTCTGGACGGCGAGCGCCGCGGAACCCATCGCCGCAGGCGATGCGGTCTCGGTCACTGCCGTCGAGGGCTTGCGGCTCACCGTCCGCAAAGCCAGGTCCGATTCCCACGTGGGCGAGGATCGTTGAAAGTAACGGTTTACCGGGTCGACTGGTGCATAACGGTAAACAGTTACTAGTAATTGTTTACCGCTCATGGATCGAAGGCGGTAGACAATTACCGTTGAAAGAGGTGTTGCCGTGGACTTTCCCGTTCCCCCGTTTCTGATCGTCGTGGCCCTCCTGGCGCTGTATGTGATCGGCTCAATCAAGATCCTGGCGGAGTACGAGCGGGGAGTCATCTTCCGCCTGGGCAAACTGCTGCCACAGCCCAAGGGGCCCGGCGTGATTCTGGTGTTCGTGCCTATCGACCGCATCGTGCGGGTCAGCCTGCGAACCGTCGCCCTGGAGGTGCCGCCGCAGGATGTCATCACCCGGGACAACGTGTCGGTCAAAGTGAGCGCGGTCCTGTACTATCGGGTCATCGACCCGCGACGGGCCATCGTGGAAGTCGAGCAGTATCAATATGCGACGAGTCAGCTCGCGCAGACGACGCTCCGGAGCGTGCTCGGGCAGGCGCAACTCGACGACCTGCTGGCCGAGCGGGATCGTCTGAATCAGCAGCTGCAACAGATTCTCGACCAGCACGCCGAGCCCTGGGGCATCAAGGTGTCCGCCGTCGAAGTGAAGCACGTCGATCTGCCGGCCGACATGCAGCGGTCCATGGCCCGTCAAGCCGAAGCCGAGCGGGAGAAGCGCGCCAAGATCATTCACGCCGAGGGCGAGCTCGAAGCGTCGGCCAAGCTCGCGCAGGCAGCCAACGTCATCGCGTCGCAGCCCTTGAGCATCACGTTGCGCTACCTGCAAACGCTGACCGAGATTGCCGCGGAAAAAAACTCGACGATCATCTTTCCGCTGCCGATCGAGCTGCTGGGGCTGCTGAAGTCTGCCGTGGGAGGCGATCCGCGCTCGGAACAGTGAGCGGCGAGCCGCGTCGGTCGAGGCGCCGGATCAGGTCGAGGGGCGACACCACCTTCCGGTCAGTAGGGAGCACCATGCGAGCGCAGTGCGAGAGCCATGCTGACACCGAGCTCCTCGACAACGGCCTCAGCCAGGACTGCTGGGCCCTCTGGGACCCCGCCACCAAGAGTTGGTCTTGGGAGTGAACAGCCTGTCCTGCGCGTGTGCGCTTCCGCGGCTCGAGGCGATGAGGGCCTTCAGATCCCGCCCTCTGTCATCTCAGGAACGCCCAGTTGATGCAGCCGGGACCAGAATTGGGTCCCATCGCGAAACGATTGGCGATCTCGAGCGTTTTCAAATCAATCACGACCACGCTGTGGTCATCCCGGAGCCCCAGGTAGGCGCGCGAACCGTCGGGCATCACGAAGACGCCGCCGGCGCCGCTGTCGCCCGGCGCGACCTTGAGCCGCTTGATCTCCTTGCGGGAGGCCGCATCGAGGACGATCAGGGTGCCCGTGCCGCCGTCGAGGATGAGCACTTTGCCGTCGGGTGTGAACTTCAGGCGATTGGCGTCGGTGAGCTTCAGGTTGAACGACTGCGTGACCTTCCGGCTCGTCGTATCGATGATGGAGACCCCTCCGTCGCCACGCGTCGCCGTCCAGAGCTCGCGGCCGTCGGGGGAGAGGTCAAGGCCTTCCGGCGTCTTGCCAGGCACGGGGATCGCGGTGGTGCGGAACTTGGGCGGCCCGCCGGCCACCCCGTCGATGACCGAGATGCTGTTGGATCCCCGGTTCGGCACCCACATCGTCTGCTGATCCTTCGCGAGCACCATCATGTGCGTCCCGTCCTGGCCGATCCCGAGCATCCACTCGATCTTGTTCGCGGCCGGGTCGTAGCGGCCGATGGTCTTGAAGCCCTCGGCGGTGAAGTACACCTTCCCGCCGGCGTAGAGCACGTCGTGCGGCGCGCTCAGGGCGCCGGTATCGACGCGCCGCAGCTCCTTCATCGCCGGCACGTCGATGACCGAGATGCCTTCGCTGGGGCTCGCCACGAACGCCATCTTGCCGTCGGGCGTCACCGCGACCTCGTGCGGATCCTTGCCGACCGGGACGCGGCCGAGCACGTGACCGGACGCTGGATCGACGATCGCCAGGGCGCTGGCGTTTCTGAGCAGGACGAGCAGACGCGCGGGCGACGGCGTCTGCGAGGCGGCGACGCTCGCGATGGTCGCGAGCGCGGCGAGCGATAGAACACATCGAATCAAGAGTCTGGAGGGCCTCATCTGATACCTCTTTTCGATTCCCTTCAGAGCTTCCCCGACAAGACTTCCTGGGCGAATTGCATCACTGGCAGCGCCTCGATCCCTTCCGCGTGTTGAACGCACGTTCACCCATGTGGACGAGCACACGCTGCTTGATGCCGGCGAGATCGGCGATGGCTCCAAGGCCGGCGAGGTGGGGTTGCGCCGGGTTTGCCGTCGTCTTCACCTCGACCGCGACGAAGGACTGGAACGCGCCTTCGTCGAGGAGGTCGATACGCGGCGCGTGTGGGAATCGCTGTCGAGCCCAGGTGCTCTTTCCGACGCCGCGGATCCCGAACAGGAAGAAGCTCGCGCTCGGGGGGCGGAGCGTGCGGGGATAGTCGCGTGCCGTCATGCCGTCATTTTTACAGGAACAACGACGGCATGGCAACGGCAACGTATCGTCACACAGCAGCCGTTGAGGCGCGTCACCTCGCTGGCTCGAACTACACCCCATAATTCCCCTTCTCGAAATCGATCTCCCCGCGAGGTGTGCACCGAATTGGTTTCGAGGATTACACTCTGCGTCGATGCCACCGCTTCGCCTCGTCGTCAGCATCGAACTCCACGACAGGGCAAAGAACATGGTCGCCTGCGAGCGCATCTGGTCCGAAGGCCCGCCAGTCGTCTTTTCGCCGCTCGACGAGAAGCACCCAGTGGCTCCAGGCGAAGGTTCAGCGGTTTGCGCATGACCCCGGTAAAATACTACCCAGAGGTGAACGCCGTGGGGATGCCAGTGAAGTTGTCAGATGCGCTCGTGAAACTGGCTCGCACCGAGGCGGAAGCCTCCGACCGCTCCATCACCGCACAGATCGAGCACTGGGCCAAGCTCGGGCGGTCCGTCGAAACGGCTCTCGGCCACGAGGACGTGCTCGCGCTCAAGGGTGCTGACGGCAATCTGACGCGCGCCTTCCCTGGTCGGAGATCATCGTGCGGGGCTGTGCGCGCGATGTGGCGCAGCCGGCCCTCGCTCGCGATCTGCCTGATCAGCGAGCCCGCGACGGCTCGAGCCGATCGAGCTCGCCGTGCTGGTTGCATCGACTTCACCGTGATCCTGCGCGCGAGCGAGTTTGTCGACCAGTATCTCGTCAAGCACGAATTCGTGAAGCGTCTGCACCAGCGCTACCGGCAGGAGGACATCACCATTCCGTTTCCAATCCGGACGCTCGTGCAGCGCCAAGGCCAGGCCGCCGCGGAATGAGCCGTGCCTGCGAGATCAAGGGGGGCGACTGGCACCGACTTCACGTTGACAAGGCATCGTGACGGGGTTATGGTGTTATCGATGAGACCGCTTCGTCAATCTGTGGACCCACGCGACTCTCTTCCTCACCTCCATCGCTCTGCGCCACACTGGCTTCCCCGCGTGTTCAGAAATCTCGGCCGCGGCGTCTTCTAATCGCCCGCCCGCACGATCACCTCACGCTGTTTGGATTCGATTCGTCCGCGGAGCCCGCGGATTGACTCGCACGGGCATTTACAACGAACGTGAAATCCGAAAACCTATTTGAGTCGTCGCAGGTGTCTCGGAGGCCTGCGGCAAGAAATGACGTGATGGCAGACCGACACAAGGTCAAACGGGAAGAATCGGGGAGACGACGCTCGAAGACGCGGAGTGTTGCGGCGACGGCGAGCGATAACGGTCACGAAGCCACAGCCCGGCGGGCGTACGACATCTTCGACCGCCGCGGACGCGAGCATGGTCGCGATCTGGACGACTGGTTACAAGCGGAACGGGAACTACGCGAGACGCGAACTCAGCCTCCAGATGGCGGACGGAGCTGAGTGTTCTGATGGTCGACTCGCAAAGTGATATGGCGGACACACCGGACTACGAGCTGCTGAAACCTCCAGACGAGCCGCCCCGCCAGGCTCCACCGAGGCGTCCGGCGGGCTTGTGGATGGTCGTAGCCGGGCTGATCGCCGCAACCGCGATCGCCGCGTACGTCGCCTTCGGGGGCCGACAGACGTCGGCGCCCGCGACCACGGAGCCCGAACGCGTCGAGACACTGCCGCAACCCGTTCAACCACTTGGGGGCGACGCCGCACCCATCGTCCTGCCGCCGCTCGACCAGACCGATCCCGTGGTCCGCGACCTGCTGAAGCAGATCACCCCGCATCCACGTGTGGCCGCTTGGCTCGCGACTGAAGGTCTCATTCGCAACTTCGTGGTTGTTGTCTCGATCATCGCTGAGGGACGGACACCAGCCGGCCAGGTCCGGGTGCTGCGCCCTTCGTCAGGCTTCCACGTGGTCGAACGCGGCGGCGATCTGTACATCGATCCCCGTAGTTATGAGCGCTATGACGGATTGGCGGCCGCAGCGGCCTCAATCGATCCGGCCGGCGCCGCCCGCCTGTATGCGACGCTCAAGCCTCGTATCGAGGAGGCGTCCCGCGATCTCGGTCTTCCTGACATGCCCTTCGATCGCACACTCGAACGTGCGATCGTCCTCTTACTCAAGACGCCGATCGTTGATGATCCCGTGCGAGCCGAGCCGCAGGGCGGGGTTGGCTATGGCTTCGCCGCTCCAGACGTCGAGGTGCTGCCAGCTGCACAAAAACAGCTCCTGCGGATGGGGCCTCGAAATGTCCGGACCATTCGGTCGTCACTCCGTGCGATCGCGCTCGCCTTGGGTATTCCGGCAGAGCGGCTGCCCGCGCCGAGAACCTAATGCGAGGCGCATCGGTACGAGGGAATCCGTTCAATCGACCCCTCTCTGCACGTGTCATCCATCGCCACGGGTCTCCGTTCGGGCACCCGAGTCTCGCAAGACGACCTGATCGGACGGGTCGGCGCATCCGGCGTCGTCATGGGTCCCCACCTGGGGACTACCGGCTGACGAAGCGCGGCGTGTTCGTCAACCCCCTCGTCGAACAGCGCAAGCTGCCGGCCGGAGACCCGATATCCGCCGGATCGTTGAAGACCTTCGAAGCTCTCCGGGATGAAGCGTTGCGCAACTCACGAATCAGCTCGGTGCGCCCAACACCCTGGTGACCGGCTCCCGCGAGTCGGATGAGGCTCTGCTTGCCAGGCCCTAGCGGCGGTGACGAAGGAGTCGAAGGAGACATCGGAATGATCATTTCCTACAGCGGTATACAGCGTTTGGCCGCCGTCCTGGCGTTGGTGATCACCGCTATGACGGTCAGTCGTCCTGCGTTGGCCCAGCAGCCCGGAGCTGGTGAGAACGACCCGGTGAACACCGCTGCCCTCGTCCCGCTCAACGACTTCTCGCCGGCATTCCTGGGCATGTACCGCAAGGTCATGGAGATCGAAGGAAACATCGTCTGGGCTTCGAAGAAGTATGGGGTGGATCCCTCGCTCGCCCGAGCCGTCTGCATGTACGAATCCGGCGGGAACGCCAACCTGACGTCCGGCGCCGGCGCCGACGGCTACTTCCAGGTGATGCCGGCGACGTTCCGATTCATGCGGGTGCCCACCAACATCGAAGCCGGGATCAAGTATCTCGGGCAACTCGTGGAACAGTTCGGGCGCGAAGACTACGCCCTGGCGGCCTACAACGGCGGTCCCGGACGGGTCGCGCGAGGCCGTGCGATGCCGCTCGAGTCGCTGCAGTACGTGCTTGGCGTCGGCGATTACCGATCGGTGCTCAAGGTGTACGAGCCGTCCGTTCGCGCGCATGCCGCCGAGCTCGGTCTTGTCAGGTCGCGGAAGGGTGACGACTGGTGGACGCTGTCGCTCCGATTGCAGGTGCCGCTGATCCAACTCCGACTCTATAACCCATTCATCACGGATCAGAGACTGAACCAGGCCACTCATCTGATCGCCTATCCCCGACATCCTGTCAGGGACTCGTTCGACGTGACTGAGGACGATCGGCTTGAATACCGCGCCCGGATTGGCGACAACTATATCAATCTCGCCTTTGCGTTCGGCGTGGACGTGGACGGGCTGCGCAGCGCGAACGAGTTGTGGCGACTGCAACTCCTGCGCCCTGACATGGTGTTGACCATCCCGTTCGACTCGACGGACACGCTGACCGAGCACCGCGTCCGCGTCGGCGAAGATTTCGTCATGGTCGCCGCCCGGTTGCAGACCGATCCCTGGCAGCTCGTGCGCGACAACAACCTGTGGGACCAGGACGTTCGCGCGGGCATGGTGGTCCGCGTTCGCCCCACCGTGCCTCCCATCCGGCCGGCGTCCCCACGTCCGACGTACCGGATTCATCGCGTCAGCCGGGGCGAGAACCTCACGGCTATCGCCCGTCGCTATGGAACGACCATCGAGGCCGTCCAGAACGCCAACTCGCTGGGCGTGCGCACGGTCATCCGGATCGGACAACGGCTGCGGATTCCGACGAAGTAAAGCTTTTTGCATCGAATTGCGGGGCTCAATTGGATCGCGATCTCCTGATGCCCTGTCTTCATGCGGCGGATCAGGCGGATCAGGTACCTCCGTTTGCGGAGGCAGAAACCAACTGCGGTCGGGTGGTCGCGACCGCTTAGACAGGAGCACACCATGGCAGCGACGATGGCGTGGCGGTCGGCTAATCCCACGATTCAGGCTGACACCTTCAGCCGGGTCCCGGCCGCCTTCGACGCGGGCGTCATGACCATCGGCGGGACGGTCAACAAGACCGCCCTGTCGCTCGTCATGCTCCTGATCTCGGCCGGTTACGTCTGGAATCGAGGCGCCGCCGATCCCGGCATCGGCGCGTTTATCATGGCAGGAGCGCTGGGCGGGTTCGCCCTGGCTCTTGTGACCGTCTTCAAGCACGCGTGGGCGCCCTATACGACGCCCATCTACGCGGTGCTGGAGGGCTTCGCGCTCGGCGGCATCTCCGTCATCTTCGAGGCCACCTATCCGGGCATCGTGAGCCAGGCCGTGTTCCTCACCTTTGGGACACTCGGCGCCTTGCTGATCGCGTGGTGCTCAAGGGTGGGGCTCGGCTCGTATTGATCGGAATCGCGCTGGGATTGCCGGCGGCGTGGGCGGCATTGCGTTGGGTTGAGTCGATGCTGTTGGGTTGACGCCGACCGATCCCGCAGCCATTGGCGGAGCGATTGTGTTGCTGACGACAGCCGCGAAGCTCGCGGCGTACTTGCGAGCCCGCCGGGCTTCGCGCGTCGATCCGCTGGTGGCACTGCGGCACGAGTGAGTGATGTCGCTCATCAAGCCTTCCCGCAAACGTCAACATCGTAGCCGCCAGGGAATCCGACCGCCAATCCGAGCTCCGCAGGAATTACGGCAAACGCCGTCGCTGAGCTGTGACGCCGATATCAGCTCGACAGATCATGACATCGATGACCGAACGGACACGGAATCCCAACGTCGGAGCGGGCACGACCCTCGCCAAAAGGACCCGTAATAGGTTCCTGCGAAGTTGCTCGCTCTCTTTACTCAGCCCGCAGGGTACTCATGGGATCAACCGCCGTCGCCCTATGCGCGGGCACGTAGCTAGCGAGCGCGGCGACCGCGACGAGGCCAAGAGAAACGAGGACATAGGTCGTCGGATCGAGTGGACTAGTCTCGAACAGCAGCGAGGCCATCAACCGCGTGAGCACTGCGGCACCAGCAAGGCCGAAGATCACGCCAACGGCCGCCAGCGCCAGACCGTGGCGCACGAACATCCGTTTCAGCTCCCAGTGCGGCGCACCGAGCGCCACGCGGATGCCGATTTCGCGTGTCCTCTGCGTGACGGCGTACGCGATCACGCCGTAGATGCCCACGACGCCCAGGACCAGCGCCATGGAGGCGGCAATCGCCAGCATCACTAGTGTGAATGAGGTCCGGGCCATGGAGCGCTTGTACACATCGCCCAGAGTGCGGACTTGTGCCAGGGGAAGGTTCCCGTTCACCGCCCAGACCGCCTCGCGAATCTCCTTGAGGAAGCTCTCCGTACCAGTCCGCCTGCTGCGGACAACGAACGTCGCCGAGCGCTGAACCCGGACGCGACTACGCGAGAAGTTTTCCATCAGAACCGGCCAATAGACAATCGTGGGTGCCTTCACATCCACTCCATCGTCATACACGTCTCCGACGACGCCGACGATTTCACGCCAGGGATTCGCAGGGTTTTCGCGGATGCGCTTGCCAAGCGCTGCAGCCGGTTCCGGCCACACCTCTCGTGCGAGGTTCTCGGAGATCACAGCTACGGGCCTCCGTTCGTAAATGTCCGTCCACGTGAGGTCGCGCCCGGCAACGAGCGGAGCGCCGACTGTCTGAAAGAACCCCGGCGAAACGAACTTGAACGTCCGGATGGCAGGAATCTGGCCTGCGGCGTACGTCTGATCCTCGATGAAGAGCCCGTCGTTGCTGCTAAATGGCTCCATTGGCGCGGAGCTTGTAAACGACGCCGCGGTCGCGCCGGGGATGGCCGCAATGCCGTCGCGAATGTCGTTCAGTATGCGGACGACCCGTTCTGCGTCCGCGACCTGCGCCTCGGGAATGGCGACGCGCAGCATCTGAAGTTCATCGGGCGTCGTGAAGCCCGGTTCAACGGCTCGCAACGCCTGGAATGTGCGGATCATGAGGCCAGAGCCGACGAGCAACACCAGCGCGAGAGCTACTTGCACCACGACTAAGGTGTTCCGCGCTCGATGACGCTCTCTGCTCTGGCTCGCCGTGCGCCCACCGCTGCGCAACGGGGCCGCGACAGACGGCCCTGCGTGCTTGACCACCGGAATACAGCCGAACAAGAGCCCTGAGAGCAGCGAGATGATCAAAGAGAACGACAGTACTGTCGGATCGATCGTGATCTCGCCGATGCGCGGCAGACTTGCCGGCCCGGCGGTCACCAGAAGCTGTAATGCGCCAAATGCCAGCCCCAACCCCACCACACCGCCCATCATGCCCAGCGCCAGACTCTCGAGCAACAATTCGCGTGCGATGCGACCCCATCCGGCACCGAGCGCGGTGCGAATGGCCAGTTCCTGGTGCCGTCCTTCAGCGCGGACCAACAGTAGATTCGCCACATTCGCGCACGCGATCAGCAACACGATTCCAATCGTCCCCATCAATATCCACAACACGTTGCCGATATCGCCTACTACCTCCTCCTTCAACGGCCGCAGCGCCGGTGTGAACTTCGCCTTCTCGAAGATTTGAGGATTGATTCCGCGAGGTGCAGGCCAGCCTTTCAGCCAGTTCGGTATCATCCGGGCCACGTCCGCATTGGCTTGCGTCAGTGTCTCGCCAGGCTTCA
>MEKT01000042.1:44665-54401 GCA_001767435.1 Acidobacteria bacterium RIFCSPLOWO2_02_FULL_65_29
GGAAGGGGAGAATGATGTCCGGGTTCGCATTCAGAAAACGGAACCCAACGGGCATGACGCCGATCACCTGGCGTGGTCTTGAATCCACTGTCACGCTGCGGCCGATCACCGATCTATCAGCGCCGTACCGGCGCTGCCAGTAGCCGTAAGTGAGCATCACCGTTTCGGGCGATGCCAACGTATCGTCCTCGTGAGAGAACCACCGTCCGATCGCAGGTGGCACGCCGAGCGCCTGCAGCGTGCCATAGGTGACGCGCAGGATCTGCACCTCTTCAGGCTCGGCCACGTCCGTCACGCTGCCCGCGCCGCTCGACCACAGGCCCATCTCTTGGAACGTCCGATTGTCGTCGCGATAGGTGAAGAATTGCGTGGCGGACATCTGCACCTCGCCACGTGCCGGAGCGGGGAGGTCCAGCCCTGGTGCTGTGTGCGACAGGCTCACGAGAGCCTCGGAATGAGGGTAGGCCAGGGGCTTGATCAACACGCCGTTGATGACGCTGAAGACCGTCGTGGCAGCGCCAATGCCCAGCGCGAGTGTAAGGCTCGAGACGACAGTGAAACCTGGCGTACGCCGCAGTGCGCGGAGTCCATAGCGGACATCGCGCAGGGAGTCTTCGAGCAGCGCCGGCCGGAACTCGTCGCGCGTGCTCTCCTTGACGCGTTCACGTCCGCCGAATTTGATAAACGACTGGCGCCGGGCCTCGTCAAGACTCATGCCGGCGCGAAGGTATTTCTCGGTCTGCTGATCGATATGGAAACGAATCTCTTCGTCGAGGCCGCGTTCGAGCGCTTCGCGTCGACTAAGCGAACGGAGCCACTGCCAGCCTTCTTTGATCCGTCTCATGATTCGTCTCCGCTACGGCATCGTTGCGTCGAGCACCAAGTTGACCGCGCGAGACACGCGGCGCCACTGCGCGAGCTCGCCGCTGAAGTGCCGCCGCCCCTCGCGGGTCAGCGAGTAATAGCGTGCCCGGCGATTATTTTCAGTGATGCGCCATTCGGAACGAATGAGGCCTTGACGTTCGAGCCGGTAGAGAGCTGGATACAGCGTGCCCTGCCCCAGCTGCAACACGCTCTCAGACCATTGCTCGATACGCTCGGTAATGCCCCACCCATGCATTGGTTCGAGTTGCACAGCCTTGAGCACGAGCATGTCCAGCGTGCCCTGGAGGAGGTCGCCTTTTTCCTTGGCCACGTCGTTCCTTTCGATAGACGAGGGAAGAGTAGGCGCGGTTCCTTTCGACTGTCAAGGGGGGACCGGACGGCACCCGTTCCACGCGGTACGTGCCCGAGCCAATCACAGAGCTGCATGTGCCTACAGGGCGACGTACGCAGTGCGCGTGGCCGCGAGGATCGGCCTTGATGATGCCTAGCTTAGCTCTAAGCTTAGCTCGGCAGTAGTAGAGGAAACCGCTCGACGCGATGGCTATGCGCTTTGCGGAGCTGTCGGCGGACTACTGCGCCCTCCCTCTCGACGGCCGGCTCCGCGCTCGCGCCCACACGGATTCTATCGCCCGAAAATTGAAGGTGCCCTCATCGCCGATTGTCCTGAAATCCGCGGTGTGCAGAGAGCTGTTAAGTCATTGGTGATCGCAGGCCGCGAAGGCGCCGGTGCTCAGCGCCATCATGTTCACTCTGAAGGCGACTTCTGTGTCGTTTGCGTGCTGCCCAGATGCTGCCCACGGCGGACGCCGAGCGTCCTTGAAGTTTCGAATCACGGAATGTTCTAGGAGAATTGGAGCCGGCGACCCGACTTGAACGGGTGACCTGCTGATTACGAATCAGCTGCTCTACCAACTGAGCTACGCCGGCACGGCTGGGAACGAGGCGACGCGAGAACCATCAATCGTAGCACAAGGCGCGCAGGGGACCTGCGGTCAGGTCTTCTCGCGTCGCGTCGATGGGTTGCAAGCAGGCACTCGCCGCTCGTTCCCTCACGGCTTGAATTGCGGGTCGACCGGGAACCGCAAGCCGTTGGCGAGCCGATTCGTTTCGTTGGCCAGGCCGACCACCGCCATCAGCTCCATGAACATTGGATCGGTCATGCCCTTCTTGCGCGCGGCCGCCGTGTGCGACCACGTGCAGTACTCGCAGCCGTTGGTGGCGCTGACGGCGACGTAGATCATCTCCTTCACCAGAGGATCGAGCGCTCCCGGCGCCATGACCTGCTTGACGCTCTCCCAGACCCGGGTCAACGTCGTCGGATCGTTGGCGAGCGCCTTCCAAAAGTTGTTGATCCAGTCGACGCGGCGCGTCGCCATGATGTCGTCATAAACGGCCTGAACTTCGGGGGATGCGTCGCGATACTCGACCAGCGTGACCAGTGACATTGGGTCCTCCAGGATCGCTATAATCCCATGCGGCCTCGCGTGTCATGACCCCGTTGGTACGCACCTCGGCCCGGACGAGATCCTCTCTGCCGTCGTGGCGGGCGGCATGGGCGAAGTCTATCGCGCGCGGGACATCGTTGAGTGGTCCGCCCGAATCCCGCTCGCAGGAGACGCTTTCCATGCGGATAAGACTCACCAGTGTCATGGTCGACGATCAGAACAAGGCGCTGAGGTTCTACAACGGACGTTTCAGGAGGCGATGTTCGGGCAAGGCATCCCGCTGGCCGCGTTCGAGGTGTCCGACACCGCGAAGGAGTACGCGCGCCTGACGGCTCAGGGCGTGGCGTTCACGAGCGCGCCGGCGAAGATGGGCCCAGTGACGCTCGCCGTGCTCGCCGACACCTATGGGAATCTCATTCAGCTGTATCAGCCTGCGTGACGCGCGAAGGAGGGAGGGAGCGGCCATGAAGATGACGATTGCTGTTATCGGAGCGGTGTTGGCCCTCGTGATCACGATCGGACTCGCGCCAGCCGCGCTAGAGACGGCCGCGTCCGCTCAGGCGCCGGCGGGAAGCGTGCCGAATTTCGAGCTGGACCCGCTCTTTTTTCAAAACTTGCCGAACAGATGGACGACCGGGCAAGTCAGTGGCATCAGTGTCGACAGCCAGGACCACATCTGGGTCCTCCATCGTCCGGCAACCGTCGCCGAGGGCGAACGATCCGCGGCTCTCAAGCCCCCCGCGGCCCTCTGCTGCATTCCGGCGCCCCCAATCCTGGAATTCGATCGGAACGGGCGAATGGTCAAGGCGTGGGGCGGTCCCAGTCAGGAGTACGAATGGCCCGTCACCGAGCACGGCATCACGGTCGACTACAAGAACAACGTGTGGATCGCGGGTAACGGCAAGGGAGACCAACACGCGCTGAAGTTCTCGAGCGCCGGAACATTCCTTCTTCAGATCGGCAAGAGAAACCAGAGCAAGGGCAGCAACGACACCGCGAACCTGAGCGGACCCGCCGGCATCTTCGTGTACCAGAAGACCAACGAAGTGTTCGTTGCCGACGGGTACACGAACAGGCGGCTCATCGTCTTTGACGCGGACACCGGCGCGTACAAGCGCCACTGGGGCGCGTACGGAAAACGGCCCGACGATACGTTCAAGTTCCCCCCTCGCCCGGAGTTGATCCAGGGGCCGCCGGCACAGTCGTTCAGCACGCCGGTGCACTCGGTCGTCGTGGCGAACGACGGTCTGGTGTACGTCGCCGACCGGACCAACAACCGCCTGCAGGTGTTCAGGCTCGACGGGACGTTCGTCCGCGAAGTCTTCGTGAACAGGAACACGCTGCAGGCCGAAGGTACGGTTCACAGCTTCGCGCTGTCGAGGGATCCGGGGCAGCGGTACCTCTATGTCGCCGATGGCTCCAATAAAGCGATCCATATCCTGGATCGGCAGACGCTCACCCTTCTCGATTCCGTCGGTGGACACGGCGGACACAACGCCCGGGAGTTCTTCCACCTGCACAGCCTCGCGTCGCAACCAGACTCGCAAGGGAATCTGTTCGTCGGTGAGGTCAACGACGGGCAACGGTATTACCGCGTGCGTTTCACGGGGATGGGGAAGCCGGCGAACCCGGGTTACTCGAAGGTGACGCCCACGCCGTAGCTCGCCTGATGAGCGCGCGAGCGGAGGCGGGGGATCGGTGGAATGGAATGGACGCCATGGCACAGCAGATCAAGCACTTCGGCACGAGCGGCGAAATCGCGGTCCTGATCGACGACGTCAACAAGTGGTTGAGCGAGAACGACGGGAAGCTCGAGGTCGTCGCCGTCAGCGAATCGCAGGGCGGACGGTTGGGCGACGAGGCGGATCCGTTCTATTACTGCATGAATGTCGTTTATAGAACTCTGTAGGGACTCGGGGCTCGGGACTCGGGACTCGAAAGAGAAAGCCGAGCGTTTTTCTCGCGCTCGGCTCTCGAATCCAATCGCTGATAGCTGATAGCTGATAGCTGACAGCCGCAGCTACGGCTGCTGCTGTTGCGTCACCGGCACGATCTTCGTCAGATCCTGGCTGTCGACCGAGTATTCGGTGAAGGGCTGGTACATCTCGTCCCAGCTCTGCTCGGACCAGAACACCTCGAGCTGCGGCCCGGGATTCCATTTGTTCTTGAGCGAGTTGTCGTAGAAGCCGACGCCGGCGATCTTGCTGCCGGCCGGGATCCGCAGCGGCTCGGCGAGCTCGTAGTTGATCTGCCAGTTGAAGTCGAATTTCGGCACGTTCAGGATCGTCTGCTCGCGGCCGTCCGGATACGTGACCACCCACTTGAGGCTCTTGCCGCGCAGGTGCATGTGCGGCGACATCGCGTAGAGCGTGATGTCCTCGGTCACCGGCGTGATGCCTGTCAGACTCCAGCTCTCGACGTAGGGCGGAATGTTCGGCGTCCGGCGGTTCCGCTGTTGGCTGCCTTCTTCCGCGGTGTACTCGACTTCCTTCCCTTCCGCACGATAGAGCGAGAGCCCGCCTTTGGTCGTCGCGAGCGCATCGCCCGCCTGGCGGATCAGCACTTCGTGTTTCACCGGCACCTTGTTGAACCAGATGCCGAGCCTGCTGCGATCCTTTTCGGGCTTGCCGGTCGGGTTGTAATGCAACTGCCAGTTGATGTACTTGCCGGCGGGAATGCGCTTGCCGATGTCCTCGCGATGCTGGTCGACGCCGCGCCCAGGCACGAAGGACAGGAGCTTCGAGCTGCCCGGCAGCCCGACCTCGCCCGAGCGGCCGGCATTGCGACGGCCTTCCGGCAGGATCATCCGGCCGTCTTTGTCGAGCGTCGCACCCTCAGGGAGGTCGGTGAAATAAATCGAAGCGTGGTGCACCACCGATCGGTTTCCGGGGCGGAGCTCGACGACTTGCGCGAACCGATCGGTCTCGAACGGGACTTTCATGTAGAAATTCAGCACGGAGAGCTCGCCCTCGGCAGGAATCTGTATCTCGGTCGGCATCTCGATCACGTAGTCCGGCTCGCGGCCGTACGTCCAGCCCTCGGCGAACTTTGGGGCCGCGGGCATATCGGCGAGGTTGCCGCGCGGCGCGCCCGCGTCCACCCAGGCCGCGATCGTCTGAATCTGCTGCTCCGACAAGCTCCTGTCGTTGCGCATCTTCAATGTGTTCTCGTGGTCGGCGCCCCACGGCGGCATCTCGCGCGACACGACCTTGGCCTTGATCGCTTTGGCCCACGGCCGCGCGTCCTCGTACGACATCAGCGTCATCGGCGCGATCTCGCCGGCGCGATGGCACGTGGCGCATTTCTCGAAAATGATGGGCGCGACGTCCTTGGCGAACGTCGGCGCGGTGGCGGCCTCGGTGCGGACGGTCATGGCCGTCGCTGCTCCGGTTGCCACGATCGCCGCCAGCACGGACAGCACATGCTTCATGACGCCCTCTAGTCGATAGTCGTTAGTCGATAGTCGTTAGTCGTGAAGGCGCGTGGCAGCGCGCCAACGACAACGACCTACCCGGAACCACTCAGAGTTCGGCCCAGTTTACACCTATTGAGGCGCGGTCGGTGCGCAGGCCGGCAGCGCCTCGGTGACCGACGTGACGTTGAGTCGACTGACCGGCATCGCCTTGATATACAAGGCTTTGACGAGAATCGTGCGGTCCTTGTAGGCCGGCAGATTGAACTCGCCGACGCCAATCAGCTTGAACTCGTTCTTGCCAGCGGGGGCCTCCTTGGGAACCTCGCTTCTCGGCGGGGCGTTCGCACTGCTGATCTCGGGCTCGGTGGCGGCCACCAGCATCCAGTTGCCCGCGCCCTGCTCGCGGAGGCAGCCGACGACCTTCACGATGTCGACCTTGTTCTGTGCGGAGACCATCCCCGCGGTGGCTGCGGTCAGAAGAGCCGCGATGGAAAGCTTCATGGACACTCCGTCCCTATTCGTCGGGCCCATGATAGCCACGAAAGACGGCCACGAAAACACGAAAGCACGAAGAAGAAGACACTATTCTAGTCACGGCATTTCACTGCATGACGAGTGGTCTCCGCTGGGTGACGTTCGCGGTGGCGGCTCTGCTGGCCCTCTCGGCGACGACCCACGCGCACGAAGCCGAGCACACGGCGGTGTCCTTCACGTTCTCGCGCGACGGCACATTCGACGTGCGCGTGGCCAACGATCCGAACTGGCTGCTGCTGCGCCTCGAGTCGTTCCTCGCGATGGAAAGCGGGTCGACGACCGCGCGCGCCGCCGGACGGCCGAACGGACGCGACCGCGACGCGCGTCTCCGCGCCCTTGCCGCCGTCTTCATCGACCGCATCGTCATCTGGGTGGACGGGCGCGAGGTGCGGCCCGAGTCGGCTGAATACGTGCCGCCGGCGCCGCAGGGTGCGGCCGATGGTCAGCAGCCGCTCGCCGCGTACCGCCTGCGCGGTCGCGTGCCCGCCGGCGCCAGCACGCTGCGCTGGTATTACGGGATGGTCGCCGACGCGTACCCGCTTTCCGTGGCGCGCGCCGACGGCCGGATCGACAAAGAATGGATCGTGACAGGCGACGCGTGGAGCCGCACGCTCGACCTCGCCGGGCAGTTCGCGGCGCCGTCGCCATGGGCAGTCGCTCGCGAATACGCGACATTGGGCTACGTGTCCGTTCTGCCGCGCGGCGCCGGCTTCGTGCTGTTCGTGCTGGGACTCTTGCTCTTGCGCCTCGAGCGCGCGCCGATTGTCCGGCAGGTCGCCGCATTCACCGTCGCGCACTCCGCTGCGTTGTGGGTCGTGGCGCTGGGAGGAGTCACGGCGCCGGCATGGGCGGTTGGCAGCGCGATCGCGCTCTCGGTCGCGTACGTCGCGATCGAAAACCTCGCGACGAGGACGGTCAAGCCCTGGCGCGTCGCGCTGGTCGCCGTGTTCGGCCTCGCGCACGGCGCGGCGCTTGGGAACGCCTTCGCGGCGGTGCCCGCGCCGCTTGCCCGGTGGACGACGGCTTTGACCGCCTTCAACGTCGGTGTCGAGATCGCGGAGCTCACCGTGCTCGCGCTCGCCTCGCTCGGCGCGTTGATGCTTCACGGCATGGCCGCCGGCCGGACGTCCTCAATCGGGTCCGGCTAAAGCCGGACACTACGTCCGAGTGTTCTGCGCGTTCTGCCCTTCGACCCTTCGACGGGCTCAGGGTCGCCCCGAGCACCGTCGAGGGGCGACTGGCGCAGGGCATCCGAGCCTGTCGAGGGATGCGGTGATCGTTGCTACGGTAACGCGAAGGCGATAATCTCCGCCTGCAGACCTCCGCCGATCGCCATCGCGAGATACTGCTTCCCCCGATAGGAATACGTCATCGGCGTGCCAGCCGGCCCGACCGGCAATTCTTTCTCCCACACGAGCTCGCCCGTCTTCTTGTCGAACGCGCGCACCTTTGGCGGCTCCGGCGGCAGGTTCGTGAGCGGGCGCCCGCCCACCGGCCGCGCGCTGGCAATGCCGATGCCGCCGCCAGCCTGGCTGACAAACAGCAGGGTCGCAGTGACAAGCGGGTTGCCGCGCGCGCCGTTGCCGAGCGGACCCGGGTTGAGATCCCGGAGCAGCGGGTGATTGCGAGGACCGTTGCCAAGGGGCACCTGCCACGCGATCGTACCGGTGTTGAGATCGTAGGCCGTCACTCGGCTGTACGGCGGCTTGACGAGCGGCAAACCGTCGAGCGTCGGCAGATTGGCCGTGCCGCCTCGCCGGTATCGAATGTTGCCGCGTGAGGGATCCTGGGCGACGACCTGTACGACGATCGGGTTGGTGACCGATGGCACGTAGAGCATGCCCGTCGAGGGGTCGAGCGCCGCGCCGCCCCAGTTCGCGCCGCCGACATTGCCGGGCAGTTGAATCGAGCCCCTGAGCGACGGCGGCGTGAAGAGCGGCCCGTGATCGAATTGCTGAATGATCTCCAACGCCTGCGCTCGCAGCTCCGGCGTGAAGTCGATCACGTCGCTGTCGAGGAACCCCTGACGCTCGAAGGCCGGTGGTCGGGTGGGGAAGGGCTGCGTCGGCGAGGTCTTTTCGCCTGGAGACGACGTCGCGGTCGATTGCGGAACCGCGCGCTCCTCGATCGGCCAGACCGGCACGCCCGTCTTGCGATCGAACACGTACAGAAACCCCTGCTTGCTGACCTGCGCGACAGCGCTGATGCGCTTGCCGTTCACCGTGATGTCGGCCAGCACGGGCGCCGACGCGAAGTCGTAGTCCCACAAGCCGTGGTGAACGCCTTGAAAGTGCCAGATGCGCTTGCCCGTCGTGGCGTCGAGGCACACGAGGCTCTCCGCGAAAAGGTTCTGCCCCAGTCGATCGCCGCCGTAGTAATCATTGGTGGGCGTGCCGAAGGGCAAATACACGTAGCCGGTCGCCTCGTCCACCGTGATCATCGGCCAGACGTTGGTGTTGCCCGTGTACGCGGCCGATCCGTTTTCCCAAGTGTCGTGTCCGAACTCGCCCGCCTGCGGTACGGAATGGAACGTCCAGAGGCGCTTGCCGGTGCGGACGTCGTAGCCGCTGACGTCGCCGCGCGGCGCCTCTCTGTTGACCGGGCCATCGCTGATGTTCGCGCCGGCGATGACGACGTTCTTGACAATGATGGGGGTGGAGTTGATCGCGTAGTTGCGCTGGCGGACCGCGTGGGGCAGGTCGGCGATGACGTCGACCTTTCCATTGGCGCCGAACGCCGGATCGGGCGTTCCGGTTTCGGCGTCGAGCGAAATCAGGTGCGCGTCGTGCATGCCGCTGATGATTCGTCGGGCCGTGCCGTCGGTCCAGAACGCGGCGCCCCGATGAGTGAAGCCAAGATTAGGCGGCCGCCCGCCTTTCCACGTGCCGGGGTCGTACTGCCACAGCGTCTTACCCGAGACCGGATCGATCGCGGCGAAGAGGCCGAGCCCGGTCTCGGTGTAGAGCACGCCGTCAATCATCAGCGGGGTGTCCTGATACGCGCCGGGCCGGGCCGCTTCGTTGGCTTTGGCAATGTCGTCGTCGAGCGAGGTCCAGCGCCACGCGACCTGCAGCGTGCCGACGTTGGCGCGCGTGATCTGGTCGAGCGGCGAGTACCGCGTGCTGGCGGCGTCTCCGCCGTAATAGCGCCACTCGCCGGCAGCTGACGGCCGCTGGGCCCGGAGCAATCCTGATCGTGGGGCCGCGCCGAGCGAGAGGACGAGCAGCCCCAGCGCAAGGACAACAATAAATCGGCTGTTGCGACGACCCATGCCCTGCATCACCTGAGTCTCCTTTGTTCTCGTTCTAGAAGTCATCTCATATATGCGATCGGCCACGAAAACACGAAAACACGAAAACACGAAACAAAACCCCTAGTACTCCTTGTTCGTGATTTCGGCTTTCGTGGCGCCCGGATTTCGTGAGATAGCTTCCAGTAACATTCAGCGGGCGGCCGG
>MEKT01000042.1:54433-65103 GCA_001767435.1 Acidobacteria bacterium RIFCSPLOWO2_02_FULL_65_29
CCACGATCCGCGGCCCACGGAAACCGTGTGGGTCACGCGAGCCGTTTCGACGTCGATGACCGACACGTCGTTCGACGGTCCGTTGGCCGTGTAGATCGTTCTGCCATCGCCGCTGATCGCGATGCCCCACGGCCGCGTGCCCGCCTCGACCGATCGTAGGACCGCGTTGGTCGCCGTGTCCACGAACACGACGGCCCGGCTGCGGCCAGTGGTGACGTACAGGCGCCTGCCGTCGGGGGCCACCTGGGTCCCCATGGGGCGCATACCCTTGCCGAGATCGATCGTGTCGATGACGCGCAATAGCTGCGTATCCACGACGGCCACGGTGGCGCCGTTCTCGGAGGGCACGTACGCCCTCGATCCGTCGGGGAGAAACGCCACCGACCGCGGCCGTGGTCCCACGGCAACCGGCTTCACGACCTTGTGCGCGCCGAGGTCGATGACATACACCGCGCCTTCATCTTCCGACGTGACCCAGACGCGATTGCCTTTCGGCTCGACCGAGACGCCTTCCGGTTCCGCGCCGGTCGCGAAGCTCTCGACAATCTGTCCGGTTGCGACGTCGACGACGCTCGCTTTCGCGCCGTCCTCGTTGGCGACGATCAGGTGCCTCCCGTCGAGGGTGACCGCAACCTGCTCGGGGTCGGTTCCGCTCGGAAGCACTTTGACGAGCTTCTGTTGCTCGACGTCGACCACGCCGATGCCGTCGGCGGCTCGATCGGGCGGCGGCAGCTTCGATTCGTCGACGCCAGGACCGGCCACAGGCGACCCGCTGAGCGCGACATATAGCGTTCGGCGATCCGGGCTGGCGGCGATGCCGCGGGGCCGTTTGCCGAGCGGCACCGTGCGAACCACGGTGTTGGTCGCCGCGTCGATAATCGACAGATCGCCCGACGTCTCGTTCGTGATGTACACCGCTGCGGCGGGGAGGGTGGACGAAGCAGAGACGGCACTCGACGGGCTCGGCTCGGAGCGGACCTGGCTGGACGGCTGGCCCGGACCGCATGCCGCGACTGCGGTGGCAATCAACGCGGCCAAGGCAGTCTTCAACGCGGAATAGCGCAGGTCTTCCGCGCGACACGTCGGCCGTGGGCAGGACTGAAGTCCTGCACTACACGCGCGCGGCCGTGGGCAGGACTGAAGTCCTGCACTACACGCGCGCGGCCGTAGGCAGGACTGAAGCCCCGCGCTACACGCCGGCGCAAGGCGCTCTGGTGGTTGCGTGGCTCGGCTCATGTTTGCACCCGGCGCGGGCCTCTCGGCTTTCGCGTGGCTCCGCGTGGCTCATTGTAAAGTAAGAGAGGCCCCGGGCGTCGATTGGCCGGGGGCATGGTGCGAAAGTTCAGTCGGCCGTGAAAACGACACATCTTCTTGCTCCGTTTCTGGCTCCGTGCGCGACGGTTCTCCTGGCCACCCTTCTCGTCGCGCCGATCGGCGCGCATCAACTGCCGCTCGAAGTAGTGGCGTATGTGAGGACCGAGGGCAGCGTACTGCGTGTCCTCGCCCGTGTCCCTGCGGCCGTGCTGGCCGATGCGCGCCTGCCGATCGGCGCCGATGGCTACCTCGATCTGGCGGCGATCGACGGCCCCTTGGCCGCCGTCGCGTCCTACGTGGCGCGCAGTCTGGACGTGATGCAGGACGGTCGGCCGCTGCCGGCCCCGCGCGCCGCCTGGGTCATCAGTCGGCCGCCAGACGACTCGTTTGGACGCTTCGAGTCGGCTGCCGCGCACCTCGCGACTGCGCGGCTGCTCGCGGGCGCCAAGGTCGACCCCGACACGGCGTTCGTCGATCTCGACTTCGAGTACGCGCTGGCGCCTGCCGCGACCCCGCCCGCGCGGTTCTCGATCCGCGTCAACGATTTCCGCGCCGCCAACCGTGCGGTGCAGATGCGGATCCATTCGATGGTCGATTCAGCAGGCGAGCGCCCGATCAGCATTATTGCCATGACCGGGGCGCCGCGGCGTGTCGCGCTCAATCCCGAGTGGCGGAGCGTCTTGTCGATCTTCGGACAGATGGGTCTGAACGAGCTCACGCTGGGCGTCGAGCACCTCCTGTTTCTCCTCTGCCTTGCGATTCCGCGGCGCCCGACCCGCTCCGCGCTGTCGTTGCTGGGTGTCTTCGGGGCGGGTTTTCTCGTCGCCCTCGCCGGTTCGGCGCTGATGTCCGGAACGAACGATCCTGCTCGCATGCTCACCCTTCACGCATGGGCCGCAGGCGTACTGGTGGTCGCGGCGCTCCAGAACATCACGGACCCCCGACCCGTCTGGCTGTGGACCAGCTCAGCCGTGTTCGGCGTCGTCGATGGACTGCTGTTTGGGGCCGTGTACCGGGTTTCCGAGCCGCTCGCCGGCTCACACACGCTGGTGTCGCTCGGGGCCTTCGCCGTGCCCGTCCTTCTCGCCTCTCTTTGGCTGCTGGTTGTCACGAAACCGGCGGTCGAACTCGTATACCGATTGGTGCCGGGTCCACTAGGACCCGGCCTACGCGTTCCGCCGGGTCCAGAAGGCCCCGGCCTTCCAGAAAGTCCCGGCCTGCGCGGGCGATGGGCGACCGTGCTCTTGTCGGCCATTCCGATTCACGCCGGGCTGCACGGGATGGGACTCTTCTGACCGCCACAGCCGTGCGGGGGCCCGCAGGCCGTGAGCGCGCGGGGGTGCTGGGCCTCGCCGCGCTCGTCGTCGCGACGGTGGCGGTGTACCTGGCGCTCAGGTCGTCGGCCCTTGAAACGTCGGGGGTCGGGAGCCTGTTGCCCCATCAAGTGCTGGCCGCCACGCTCGTCGGCCCGGACCAGGCGACGTTTGCCGGTCTGCAGCGAGAGCTCATCGAGATTGAGCGTGCCCGCGCCGCTTTCGGCCGCTGGCCGGACGCGGCGGAGGTCGGGCGCGCGAGCGCGTACACGTGGACCAACGCGCGCGAGGGTTACTTCGTGAACTACCTTGCGAGACCGGCCGGCGATCTGTCGGCGGCCGGGTGGCTGCTGGTGATTCAGGAGCCCGATCCGCAGGCGCCGCCCGATCTTTCGCCGAACGACGAGACGCACCACCGCCTGCCGGATGGGACGGTGCTCCACGTGTCGATCTGGACGCACCGGTTCGGCGCGCAGATCGAGCCCAGGTTCGTCCGGCAGCCCGAGGGCGCTGGATGGACGCAAGTGCTGACGGCGCCGGTCGCTCCGGTGCCGGTCAGGAGATGAGTTTGAGAGCTGATTCGAGAATCGAGCCGTTTTCACCGCCGAGGACGCCGAGGAAATACCTCGTACGGTCCATCTACCTCTGCGTCCTCTGCGTCCTCTGCGTCCTCTGCGGTGATGACGCACGTGCCCAGTCCGGCGACGCGATCGACTACGCGACGGCGCGCCTCGACCGCAAGTTGGTCGCGACGCGCGTGTCGGGCCCCATCTCTATCAACGGAGTGCTGGACGAGGCGGCGTGGCGCGACGCGCCCGTCGCGCACGATTTCATCCAGAACGATCCCCGCGAAGGCGAGCCCGCCACCTTCGACACCGACGTTCGCGTGCTGTACGACGACCAGGCGATGTATTTCGGCGTCTTCGCTAGAGACGCCGAGCCAGGCGCCATCATCGTCAACGACTTGAAGAAGGACTTCAACACCGGCGGCAGCGACGGCTTCCGCATCATCATCGACACGTTCGACGACGAGCGGAACGGATATCAGTTCGCCGTCAATCCGGCAGGGGCCAAGTGGGACGCGCAGATGTCCAACGAGGGCCGCGAGAACAACAGCAATTGGGACGGCATCTGGGACGTCAGGACGCGTGTTGCGGAGGACGGCTGGTACGCCGAGATCCGGATTCCTTTCAGGACGCTCAAGTTTCGCGATGGCGACCCACAGGCCTGGGGGCTGAACTTCGAGCGCAAGCTCCGGCGCCTGAACGAAGACAGCTACTGGTCGCCGCTGCCGCGCATCTACAGCCTGGAACGCGTGTCGATGGCGGGATCGATCGACGGACTACGCGGGCTCAGGCCGGGCAAGAACATTCGGCTGAAGCCGTACGCGCAAACCAGCTCGAACACGGTCGCCACGGGCCGCGCGGACGGCGACTTCGATGGCGGGTTCGACGTCAAGTACGGCGTGACGAGCGGGCTGACGTGGGATTTCACCGTCAACACCGATTTTTCCCAGGTCGAAGCCGACGAGCAGCAGGTGAACCTGTCGCGGTTCAGCCTGTTCTTCCCAGAGAAGCGCGATTTCTTTCTGGAAAACTCCGGCATCTTTCAGTTCGGTGATGGCGGGGGCGGGCCTGGTGGCGGTGGTGGCGGCGGTGGCGGCGCGGGCGGCGGACGCCAGAACGGGTCGCAGGCGATGCGGCTGTTCTTCAGCCGCCGGATTGGGCTGTCGGACTCCGGCGCGGCCATCCCGATCCTCGCGGGCACGCGGCTGTCGGGCCGCACAGGCCGCTTCTCGGTGGGCTTGCTCAACGTCCAGCAGCGCGAGCAAGACGCGACGCAAGCGACCAACTTCACGGCGATTCGCTTGCAACGCGACGTCCTCAGGAATTCGGATATCGGCGTCGTGCTACTCAACAAAGACGAGAGCGGGTCGCATTACAATCGCGTGGCCGGTCTCGACGCCAACTTCCGGTTCGGCGATCTGAGCCTCAACGGCTACGGTGTCGGGACGTTCTCACCCGAGACGGTGACGCCAGGCGCCGGCCAGAACTTCGCCGCGCGAGGCAGCTTCAACTACCAATCGCGCACCTTGCAGTTCCGCGGGCACTACAACACGATCGGCGAGCGGTTCCGAGACGAGATGGGTTTCGTCCCACGCCGCGGCGTCGACAATGTCGCGTTGGATGCAGGGCGCGCCTATCGTCCCGCATGGGCGTCGAGACTCGGGATCCGCGAGATCCGGCCGCACTGGCGGGTCGACATGTTCAGGCGCCGGGACGGTCTCGGCCTGGAGTCGCGTTACCAGGACTGGCATCTGCCGTTCAATTTTCACGACGGCGCGTTCATCGAGATCGGCGTGAACCCGAATGTGGAGGAAATCCGCGAGCCGTTTACCATCAACAGCTCCCTCGGAATTGGCGTGAACCCGGGGCGATACGAGTTCAACGAGTGGTTCGCTCTCTGGCGGTCGAACAACTCAGCGACGCTTTCGTGGGAAGCTCGATACTCGACCGGGGAGTTCTACGACGGCTACCGCCGCGGGTACACCGTCGGCCCGAGCTTCCGCCTGAGCGAGCAGTTCAACGCATCGGTGAACCTGCAGATCAACGACATCGATCTGGCGGCGGGCTCGTACGTGTCGAAGCTGGTGACGAGCCGCGTGAATTACAACTTCAACACGCGGATGTTCGTGAACGCGCTGCTGCAGTACAGCACCGACTCGGGGCAGCTCAGCTCCAACGTCCGGTTCAACTTCATCCACCGGCCGCTCAGCGATTTCTTCCTCGTGTACAACGAGCGGAGGCAGGAGAGCACGGGCGACCTCATCGACCGTGCCGTGATCGCGAAGGTGACGTATCTGATGGCGTTCTGAGCCACGCCACGAAGACACGAAGACACGAAGAAGATATCTTCGCCAGCCACGAAGGCACGAAAGCCGGAAGAAGAGCCACGAAAACACGAAAACACGAAAAAAGGGCCGAGCGCTTTCGGCGCCCGGCCCTCTTTCCACTGCGCTGTCCCTCTAAGTTCTAACTTCTCACTTCTCGCTTTTCCTAGAACGTCAGCTGCACTCCGGCCGCGACCAGCCGTCCTTGCAGGATGGACTGCGGACGATCGAGCGAAGCCCCGAACGCTTCAACCCTGCTCAGGATGCTGTTCGCGTTGAGCAGGTTGAAGACGTCCAGCTGCGCCTGCATCCTGAGCTGGCGATACTGGAATTTCCGGGCGAATCGCAGGTCGACCTGGTTCCACCGATCCAGATACTTGGTGCCCGGCTCGAGCAGCGGCACCGTGACACTGGCCACCGTCAGGTTCGGAATGAGCGAACGGCTGACGTTGTAGTTCACGTTCAGGGACGGGTCGATGACCCGATTGCTGGCGGCCGTGTATTCGTTGTCCTGGCGGTTGGTGCCGGTCGGCACACCCGGCCACCCCTGCCACGTGCCGCTGAACTGCACGTCGAAGGGCAGCGGGTAGGTGCCGGCGATCTTGAACTGCGCCAGATACGGGATGTCGAGCTTGGTTTGGTCGCAATACCGGAGGCTGTTCGGGTCCTGGACCTCACAGAACCGAGTGACCTGGCGGCCGATGCTCGTGCCGCCGAAGATGTTGCCCCCGCCGACTCGCGCGGTGAATCCGATGTCGTACCCGTTGTACCACTTGTGGTTGACGTCGGAGTTCTTGTCGACGTTTTGCACGACGCCGCGCTTGGCCACGTTCAGGTTGTAGATTGGAATCGTTTCGCCGGGCACGAGCGGATTGGCGATATTGACGACGGTGTAGTCGCTGTCGGCGACCAGGATGTTGTCGGTCCAGAAAAGGTTGCCGAAATCGCGCCGAACCCAGCCGAATGACACCGACACGCCCGGATACAGCTCACGCTGCAGCCCGACGTTGTACTCCCACTGGTAGGGCCGCGTGATGTCGGGGTCGGGAATCCGGTTGCTGATCCCGCTGATGTTGAACGGATTCACGACGGGCCCGATCTCGCTGTCCTGTGCGATGTCGTCGCCGTTGCGGTCGGTCCACGTCCGGCGGTCGGTCGAGATGACCATCGGGTTGAACAGCGCCGCGAAGCCCACGGTCGAGTACGCCCGCATGTACTTGCCGACGTGTGCCTTTATGGCAGTCTTTCCGTCGTCCATGATGTCGTAGGCTCCACCGAGGCGCGGCGCGACGTCACGCCAGTTCGGCAGGTCTTCAATCTTGTCGAAGTGCCGTCCGGGGACGAACCGGCCGGCGGGTGAGCCCTGCTCGGGCACGTAGGTGTTGAACGCCTCGAATCTGATCCCAGGGTTCAGCGTCAGGCGCTTGTAGGTCCAGGAGTCCTGCAGGTAGATGCCCAGGTCGTACTTGATCTTCTCCGCGGCCCACTGCGGGGTATTGGACACCACGACCGACTCGGGTACGTGCACGCCGTTCCTGAACCGGTACTCCTGGTACAGGTCGAGACCGTCGCCAATCTCCCGCTGATGCCGGTTGCCGCCCTTGCCGAGCTGCACGCCGGTCTTGATGGCGTGAGATCCCGTCACGTACGACACGATGGCGGTGTAGGTGTGGCGGTCCGGAGCGCGGAAGTAGAAGGCGCCTGAATTTGCTGGGCCCGGAGCGCTCCACACTTCGGTCGTGTCGCGGTCGCTTCGACCTACGTCGCTCCCCTTGACGCTCGGCTGCCGCTCGCCAGTCGAATATGTTTCGTCGTTTTCCGACCAGCCGGCCTCGACGAGCAGCCTGCTGCCGAGCGTCGCGGTGTACTTGGCCTGCCCGGTGAAGTACCGCTTGGGGTTGCGGACGCCGCAGGCCTCTTCAGCCACGAACGCCCCACATTCGTGGCCGCGGAACTTGACGATGCGGTCGAGGTACGCCGAGAGCTTGTGCCCGCGCGCGATCTGATACGTCAGGCGGACGGCGCCGCTCTTGATGACGTTGTCGTCCACCGTCGGTCTGTTCAGATCGGCGATGTACGTGCGGCGCGCGGGGTCGGCGTTGTAGAACGATTCGGTCACGGTCTGGTCGACGCCCCAGCGCCGAAAGGTCCCGTAGAACCACAGGCGATCCCGCATGAGGGGGCCGCCCAGGCCGAAGTTCTGATCGAAGATGCGCTCGACGCGGTTCGGGGCGCGCAGGCCCGTGGCCCTGATCTCGTCGGTGAAGTTGTTGCTCTGCCAAGAACCCGGTGTGTGCGAGATGAAGACGGACCCCTTCAGGGTGTTGCTGCCGTCTTTCGGGATCATGTTCAGCCGCACGCCCGAGGACTGCACGTCGGCGCCGAGGCCGCTGGTCGAATAGCTCATTTCCTCGAACATACCCTGGTTGAAGTAGTTCTGGATCGCGCCGTCGCCCTCGATGCCGTTGACGCTCATCCCGTCCACCTGGATGGCGTTGTCGCGCCGCTCAGATCCATGCACGGCGATGTAGCTCTGCTGCATGCCTGCGGTGCCACCGACGTCGGGCGCGCTGAGCGTGACGCCGGTCAAGGTCGCGCCGGTCCCCCAGATGTTCCGGCCGCCCGGAATGTTGTCGAGCAAGTCGCGCGTCAAGATCTGTTGCTGTGTGGCGCTGGCCACGTCGACGACCGGCGTCTGGCCCGAGACGGTGATGCTTTCCTCGAGCGCGCCGACCCGCATATCTGCATCGATGGTGGCCACGAATTCGCCGGAGAGCACGACACCGTCCCGCTTGACGGTATTGAAACCTGTCAGCGAGAACGTCACGGTGTACTCGCCGGGGCGCAAGTCGATGATCCGGTACTGCCCCTGGCCGTCCGTCGTCGCCGAGCGAACTTTTTCGATTAGGACTGGGCTGCTGACTTCTACCGTCACACCTGGCATCACCGCACCGCTCGTGTCTTTGACCGAGCCCGCGATGGTGCCCTGAGCCGCCGCCGACTGTGGCAATAAGCCGAGCGCAAGCGCAAAGCCCGCGACGGCCATGAGCCGTCCTGACCAAACCCTCATATCCATGCCTCCTTGGAACAGCCTACGAACGAAATCTTGCGAGCGCGAGAACGAAACAAGAGCGAACGCGCCGCTCACAGCAACGCTAACGCCGGCGATTTGGTCGAGTCAAGCGCGCAACCACAGGAATTCGCCTTTTTGCGCCCCGCGCCGACACTCGATCCAAAACTTCGTTCTGCCCAGAATCCTAAGGAAGCTCAGAAATGGATCAGTCACTGCTTCAAGGGATCCCGATTCGTTGACTTGGCGGCCTGCCTCGCTTAAAGTCCGCCTCGATCCCGCCGCGGCGCATCAGACCGCGCCGGAAAACGAGGCGCATGTCGATGAAAGCCGCCACGATTGTCGCCTTCTTCACCCTGGGTGGCCTCTCCGCCGCTCTGCTGGGGCAGACACCAGCCCGCGGCGCCCCAGCACCCGCGGGAAGGGGGCAGCAACCGACCGATCTCAAACGCGTGATCTTCGAAATGCAGGACTCACTCGGCATGCTCCGGGGCCTCCAGCAGGAGGACTCGGTCAGGCGTATCGAGTATTGGGGCACGACGGGCGCCGTTGCCGTTCAGGGTCGCCTCGTGCCGCTCGAGAAATTCAAGGTGAGCATCAACTACGCGGTGCCGGGCCTGCGCTTCGACTTGACCTACGGCGGCCAGCGGGACGTCCGGGTGGTCGCGGGGAAATATGCGTGGAATGAGGGCACGCCCGGTGGCCCGGCGACGCCGGTCCCAGCCGCGGTCAACGACCGGCTGCTGGACCTCTGGCTGACACCCATCGGACTCGCCAAGGCCGCCGCCGAAAGCGCGGCCACGCGTGTAACGATCGAGAGCGGTCGGACGGTCCTGACGTTCCCTGTGGCCGGCGCTGCGGTGAAGGCGGTGCTGAACGCGCTGTACCTGCCTGAACGCGTCGAGGCCCAAAGGGGGGGAACGACGGGCGGAGGAACCATCGAGATCGCCTATTCGGACTATGCCGACTTGAACGACGTCGCCAAGGCCGACGTGTTCCTCCCGCGTCGCATCGTGCAGAAACGGGGAGGCGCGACCACGCTCGACCTGACCGTCGACACCTCGAATACCAACAATCCGTACGTGATCATGCCGGTGCCAGCGAATGTCATGAAGGCCGAGCGCTGACAGTTGACAGTCTGTCAACTGTCGACTGTGAACTGTGAACTGCACAGGGCACCGTTGACTTGCCTCGCTCGGTGTGCGAGGATTTTCGGTGGCGACGGCGTGGTTCACGGAGAAACTTTCATGATGAAACGCGGCATTCTCGGTTCGGTCGCGCTCGCTGTGTTGTTCCTGGCCGCGACACCCCTCATCGCGCATCACGCGCTGCAAGCCGAGTTCGACACGGCGAAGCGCGGCGCGTTCACCGGGGTCCTGACCAAGTTTTCCATGATCAATCCCCACGTGCGGTGGTACTTCGACGTGACCGGTTCGACCGGCACGGTCAGCAAGTGGGAGGTGATCGGCGCGGGTCCGCAGGCGTTGCGCGACAACGGCATGACGCGCATTTTCAAGGCTGGTGAGACGCTCGAGGTCACCTACGCGCCCGCGCGCGACGGGTCGAACCTGGGCCGCGTGGTCACCTTCACCTTTCCCGATGGGCGCGTCGTGACGCTGTACCACGAGGATCCCAGCAACCCCAACGATCGCTGATCCCTGGACATCTTCTAAAGCCGATGTTCATGCCAATGAGGCAAGTAGTCTACCCACGGGCCCGTTACTCGGCGGTTTGAGGCGGAGCTTCGCTACCGTCGCGGAAGTTTTCTGCTAGAGCCTGTTTCACAACCGGCGCGGGTCCTGTCCGAGGCCAGCCCATGGGTGCTCAGGCCGAAAAACATGATCACGGCTGACGGCCTTGCGCGCCCATGGGCGCCCGGCCTCGGCCACCCGGGCGGGTTGTGAAACCGCTTTTGGACATCCTCCAGCGGCTGCAGGACAGCAGCTTCAGCGTCGCCTTCGTCAGCTCGCCGTCGATCTGGGCCTACCCCACCGTGTTGATGCTGCACACGGTCGGTTTGGCCATGGTGGTGGGCCCCAACGCCGTCCTCGATCTGAGACTGCTCGGCGCCGGATCCCGCCTG
>MEKT01000043.1 GCA_001767435.1 Acidobacteria bacterium RIFCSPLOWO2_02_FULL_65_29
GCCGCCGAGCCGGTGCTGGCCGAGATACCGGCCGCCCCGGCCGAGGCGCCGCAGGCGGAGGCGACGGCCGGGGGCAGTTAGAACAATCGGAGGCTAGCGTGGCGCGCGTGGTCGTCACCGGCGGCGCAGGCTACATCGGCAGCCACGCCGTACGCGCGCTCGTCGACGCCGGCCACGGAGTGGCCGTGATCGACGATCTGTCCGCGGGCCATGCGGGGTCTATCCCGGCCGGCGTGCCGCTCACGCGCGCCTCCGTTCACGATGTCGACACCGTGCGTCGCGCCCTGCAGGACCATGGCGCGGACGCCGTGATGCACTTTGCGGCATGGCTGGTCGCCAGCGAGTCGGTGCACAAGCCGCTTGAGTACTACGCGAACAACGTATCCGGCACGCTCGCCGTGCTCGAGGCCATGCACGCCGCCGGGGTCCGCCGCTTCGTGTATTCGTCGAGCTGCGCCGTCTACGGGGAGCCGCCGGCGGTACCCATCGTCGAGACGCTCGACACGCGTCCGATCAACGCTTATGGCGAGACCAAGCTCGCCGTCGAGCGGGCACTTCCGCATGTCGCCCGGGCGCACGGCCTGCAATGGATCGCGCTGCGCTACTTCAACGCAGCGGGGGCACACCCGAGCGGCACGATAGGCGAGGATCACAGTCCTGAAAGCCACCTCATTCCACTGGCCATCCGCGCTGCCATGGGCGGCCCGGCCCTTCGTGTGTTTGGCCAGGACTATCCGACCCCGGATGGCACCTGCCTGCGGGACTACATTCATGTGTGTGACCTCGCTGACGCGCATCTGCGCGCGCTCGCGGCGCTCGAAAACGGGGGCGAATCCAGGGCGTACAACATCGGCAGCGGCACGCCGCACTCGGTGCGCGCGGTGATCGACACCGTGAGCCGGGTGGTCGGAAAACCCGTCGCCTGGGAACCCGCAGACCGGCGTGCGGGCGATCCCCCCGCGCTCTATGCCGCCAGCGATCGCGCGAAGCGGGAGCTGGATTGGCAGCCGCGCTATGCCGATCTCGAGACGATCGTGCGGCACGCGTGGCAGTGGCATTCGACGCATCCGCGGGGGTATGAGGGGTCAGACCATTGAAAGGCAGGCTGGGTCGGTTGCTGCAGCAATGGTTCCGCCCGACCATCGAACAAAGAATTGCCGGGAGAAGCACACAGGAGCTGGAGGGGCGGACAAGAGCCCATCGGCTGTGCGAGGAGTTTTTCGCCTCAGGGCGAGCGGCAAGCCACACGACCGATCCCCGAAGGGCGAGCGAGTTCTCCCCGAGGATCTGGGTCTATTGGGCGCAGGGAAAAGACCGCATGCCGCCGGTCGTGGCGTCATGCCTGAAACGTCTCCACGCGGTAAATCGGGACATCGAGATTGTGTTACTCGACGATCTGAATATTTCCGGTCATGTCCAGTTGCCGGCCCACGTCGTCGAAAGGGCCTTCGGCAACAAAACGCATTTCTCCGACATCCTCAGGGTTTCCCTCCTTGCAAGGCACGGCGGCGTCTGGCTGGACGGGACCTGTTTTTGCGGATCGCCCATTTCGGCGATGCTGCCCAAGGTTCGGCGCTCGGGTTTCTTCGCGTATTACAGAAATCCGCCGGATCCCTACCTGCTCTCAAGCTGGTTCATGGTGGCAGAGCCCGGGCACCTGATTCCGACGCTGCTGCGGGACGTGCTGTACTTCCACTGGGAAAGAGAATCGGTGCTGAAGGACTACTTTCTTCTGCATTTCCTGTTCGAGGCGCTTTACAACCTTCACCGGGAATTCCGCAAAAGCTGGGACCGTTCGTTCAGACTCGACGCCTACCGTCCGCACCTGCTGCAGGGAAAATTGCGCGACCGGTTCGACCCCATCGAATGGGAAAGCATCCTGAGCTCCTGCACCATCCACAAGCTTACCTACAAGCTGGGTCCCGAGAAGGTCGACGACGACAGTTACCTGGCGCAGGTGCTACGAGCCTAGTCGGCGCTTTTTTGTGAATTTGCTACTGGTTGACCGGCGATGCCGGGTCGAGCAGGTAGGCGACCAGGTCCCTGATCTGCGCGTCGGTCAGGCTGCCCGTGTGGCCGAAGCGCGGCATTTCCGAGCACAGGTTGTACGCCTTGGCGTTGTAGATCTTGCCGTAGACGTACTTCTGCATCTCCGGGCTGCTGCCGCGCGCCTTGCCGAACGCCTTCAGGCTCGGGCCGATCGTGCCGGCCGAGGGGCGCAGCGGCGAGGCTTCGTGGCAGTTGTAGCAGCCGCCGTCGGACGGCTTCTTCGGGTCTTCGTGCCATTGCATGCCGCGGCCACCCCAGGCGATCTTCGCGCCGTTCTTCCAGTTGCCGATCAGCGAGCCCTGCGGAAAGGGGATCGACTTGTACTGGTCCGCCTCGAGCGCTTTGGCGAGCATCTCGGGCGGCTTGCCGTTGGTGGCGGTGCAGACGCGCTGCACCGCGTCCTGCTCGAGCCGGTCCATCTTCGCCTGCCCCTTCGGATGGAAATCGCGCTTCATGATCCTCTGCACCTCACGATCGGAGGGCTCCGCGACCGCCACCGGCGACAAGACGAGCGCGGCGAGGCCCGCGCCCAGCGTCCATCTGCTCATCATTGCATTCCCCCTCATTTTCCGCTCAGCGCTTGGTGCCGGGGCCGCGGTAGGTTTCGCCCTTGGCGGTGACGGTCAGGAACATGTTCAACGCGTTGACCGTCTCCGAGCCGAAATCGGGCTCCGGCGTGCGCATCTGCCGGAAGCAGTTGTTGATGCGCCACTGCATGGTCTTGAAGGTGCTGTTCGAGACCCGGTACGCCGGCCAGGTCGCGATCAGGGGCCGCGCCGCCTTCGGGTCGCTCAGCACCGGCAGCTCGGACATGCGGATGCGCTTGCCCTCGGTGCCGTGGCAGGAGGTGCACGAAAAATCCCACAGCCCGGTGCGCACGTAGAACAGCTTCTTGCCCAGCTCGTAGGATTCCTTTTCCTTCGGGTGGCTCATTCCCGGGACAAGCTTGTGGCTGCGGCTCTGACCGGCGACGTAGGCCGACAGGTACTCCATTTCGGAGGGCTGGTTGGCGTTGCCGAACGGCCGCTTGAGTGCCTCGGCGCGGCTGCGGCCCTGCAGGGTCATCATGCAGTGCAGCAAGCGCGATTCGACGTCCTCCACCCGGTCGGTGTCCTTGAAGTAGCGCGGCAGCTTCGCGTGCGCGCCCTTGAGCTTGCCGGCGCCGAGGCCGAGGTCGCACTGCTCAAGCGAGACGTTCTTGGGGCCCTGTTTCTTCTTCCAGAGCTCCTCGCCGCTCAGCTCGAACAGCTCCACCGGACTGCCCTCGGCGGTCATCTTCTGATACTTCTCGAACTGTGACTGCGCCCATGCTGGCGACGACGCCAGCGCAACCAGCGCAACGCATGTAACTGCGCGCATCCTCCTCCTCCTTTCCCGTGCGGCGGTCAGGCGACCGCGCTTTCGACCTTGTTGGTGTCGCCCTTGTTGTCGAGCCAGCTTACTTCGATCTTGTCGCCTTTCGCCCCGCCCTTGAGGCGGAACGTGAACACCGGGTTGCGCGACACGGCCTGGCTGATCTCGCCTTCGACCACGCTCTTGCCGTTCACCTTGACGGTGATGTTCTGGATGAAGTGGGGATTCCCCTTGGTCTGCTGCTCCGTCGCCATGGGATGGCTCATCAGCACCCGCACATCCGTGACGCCGCCGCTCAGGGTGGCACGCATTTTCATCGGTCCCGCCATGTCAGCCTCCGCACCCGCCGATAGTGACCTTGATTTCCTTGGTCGCGGTGAAATGCTTGCCGCCTGCCGTCGCCACCACGCGCACCGCGGAAGTCTCGCCCATCTTGGTATTGATCTTGACGAAGGGAAGAGCGCCTTCCATGAATTCGAACTTGGCGACCAGGGGATAGGGATTTTTCTCGACCAGCACCGCGATCGCGGTCGTGCCCGGGATATTGCTCGCGATCTCGATCGGCACCACCGCGCCGTTCTCCGCGATCTGCGGCGCCTCGATGACAATCGCATTGCTCGCCTCGATGCCCGCCGCGCCGAGGCTCTTGAGCGCGTCGGGCGCGCTCTTCGCGGCGAACGCGTCCTTGTTCCAGCTCGCGGCGAGCGCGGACAAGGGCTTGAGCAGCCCGGCCACGACTACGGCCGCGAGCCCCCCCGCTGCTCTCAGCAGCCTCCTGCGTTCAACCCTCATGCTTGCCCCTCCTGTCAATCAGGGAATGGTATTGCGCGCCCCGGGCGAAGAATATCAAACTTTCTTATCAAGGTATTCAGGGCCTGAGGTACGCGTAGCTCTCGCGCTGCTGCAGGCGGGTGATCTCGGCCACGCCCGAGGGAACAAAAGTAGCATCGGCGATGAACTGTTCCTTCGCGAGCTTGCGGTTGCGCAGTGTGATCAGGCAGACGTCGAACTGCACGCCGCGGCTCTTGAGCCGCTCGACCACGTCCTCGTACTTGGCGCCGTTCTTGTCCTTCGCGCCTTTCATGAGGAAATCGACGCCGAGCGCATGCGAGACGACCACGATCTTCGCGTTCGGGTTGACCTCCAGGTGGTTTCCGATGTTGCGCAGGCCGTTCGAGGCCTGCGCGAGACCTGAGCTGAAGTGATATACCACCTTGTCCTGCTGCGACACGGCCTTGTCCTGCTGCGGCCCACCCGCGGCCGCGCACCCCGCGAGCAGCATCGCCGCTCCAACCGCGCCCAACAGCTTTCTCCTCGTCATGATCTCCTCCTGTTTGCGAAGTCCTCTCGTTTACCGCCTCAGGGCCGGATGTAGGCCCAACCTTCCCGCTGGCGCTTCATGATGTGCACCACGCCCGCGTCGACGTAGCTGATCCCGCCGTACATGTCGTCCTTGGTGACCTTGGTGGTGCGCATCGTGTTCTCGCAGGCCATCAGGCCGATGCTGTTATCGAGGGCTTGGGCAAGGCGCGCCGCGACCTTGGATTCGGCTTTGAGCATCGGAAGGCCCGGGCCGTAGGCGACGATCTCGACGTCCACGTTGTTCTTGCCCAGATCCGCCTGGATGTTGCGGGCGTTGTTGAGCGCCAGGTTCCACTTCGCGGGATCGTTGTCGCTCACCTGGAGCACGACCTTGTACTTCTGTTGAGGCTGCGGCGCGGACTGCGCGTGCCCGAGCGCGGGTGCAAGCGCCAAGCCGGTGACGATCAGGGCGGCGACAAACGCCTGCTTTGCCGTGTAGAGCATTGTCATTGTGGTTCCTCCTTCTGATCGATGACGCGGCGGGATGCGGATTTATTCCATCGCCCCAGGCGCGGAATATTCCGGTAGGCTTGGCCGTCCTAAACGATACCTCATGGGAATCGAGTCGATGTTCGGCCGTAGCGCGGCGCTCAGGCGCGACATCGAGCGCTCGCGCGACATGCTGTACCGCATGGCCTTCGCCTGGTGCCGCGAGGCCGCGCTCGCCGACGACCTCGCGCACGAGGCGATGGAGAAGGCGCTGCGCAGCGCCGGGCAGCTGCGCGACGCGAAGAGGCTTAAGGGCTGGCTGCTGCGCATCCTCGCCAATTGTCTGTGCGACCACGCGCGCGCGCGGCGTGAGCACGTGGAACTCGCCGCGATCGAGGACTCGGTGGCGGCCGACGGCCCTACGCCCGAGGAGGCGCAGGCGAGCGCGCAGCTCGTGCTGCGCGTGCGCAACGCTGTCGGCGGGCTGCCGTTCGGCCAGCGTCAGGTCGTGACGTTGGTAGATCTCGAAGGGTGCAGCTACGCCGAAGTGGGCGAGATCCTGGAGATCCCGATCGGCACGGTGATGAGCCGGCTGTGCCGGGCGCGGGCGGCACTGCGCGAGCGGCTCAGACCCTTCGTGCGCGAGGTGCTGGGGTTCAGATTGCGGAGCGTGAAATGAGCGAAGAGAACAGGATTTCCGACGAGTTGCGCGGCGCGTTCGTCGACAGCCAACTCGAGGCCGCCGATTGGGCGCAGGTCGCGGCACAGATGGAGCGCGACCCGGCGCTGCGCGACGACGTGTGCGAGTTGAGATTGCTGAAGGACATGATGCGGCACGCCTACACCGAGCCGCCCGCGCGGCGCAGACGTCCGGCTGCCCGCCCGGGATTGCGCTGGCCGTGGCTGGCGGCGGCGAGCATCGTATTCGCGCTCGGCGGCTGGTTCGGGCACGGCTGGTGGAGCGGCGGTCCGGCGCTCGATCCGACCTCGGCGTACGCGTTGAGAGGTGATTGGCAGAGCCTGCGCGGCGACTGGCGCACGCTCGACGGCAGCCGTGTGCTGATGCACGTGAGCTCCGGCGCGCAAGGCGCGCTCGCCACCGCGCTCGACGAGGTCGAGGACCTGCTGCGGTCGGCGCGCGCCAAGGGGCGCACGATCGAGGTGGAAATCGTGGCCAACAGCTCGGGGCTCGACCTGCTGGAGGCGAACGCCTCGCCCTACGCCGCGCGCATCGCGGCGCTACGCCAGGAATTTCCCAACCTCGCGCTGGTCGCGTGCGGGCGGACCATCGCGCGGCGCACCGCGCGCGGGATCGAAGTGTCCCTGCTGCCGGGAACGGTGATCGCCCCTTCGGCGCTCGAGCAGGTGATCAAGCGGCTGCGCGACGGCTGGATCTACGTGCGCGCCTGAGCCGCGCCAAACCGCTGACAAAGGTCGACCGCACGCCGCAGATCTTCCGCTGCGGCAGGATCAAATGCATTTATCCGCTCATTCGCAAAACGGCTTTGCCCATGCCGCACGCTGTCCCGACAATGGTCATTCCGGTCTCGTGAGAGGCAACGCTTGACACATCTCGTTCCACCGCACGCAAGTGACGCTTTGAAGCCGCTTATGCTGAAGGGCGAGGCGCTCGCCGCCGAGCGTGCCCGCGCCCGGTCGCTGCGCACGCTGCGCGTGAGCTCGCGCGAGAAGGGCGACCTGATCATGCTCGGCATCGGCGGCTTCACGCCGCTCGAGGGCTTGATGACCCGGGCCGACTGGGAGGGGGTGTGCGACGGCTTTCGCACCGCGAGCGGCCTGTTCTGGCCGATCCCGATCACCCTGTCGTCGGACGACGCCGTCGCCGTCGGCAGCGACATCGCGCTGGCCGACCCGGACGGCGGCGAGCTGCTCGCGACCATGCGCGTCACCGAGAAATACCCGATCGACAAGGCGCACGAGTGCGCTTCGGTCTTCGGCACCACCGACCCCGCCCATCCGGGCGTGAAGATGGTCATGCAGCAGCCCGGGGTGAATCTCGCGGGACCGGTGAAAGTGCTCTCCGACGGCGGCTTCAAGGCGAAATACGGCGCGCTCTTCATGACGCCCGCGGAGACGCGCGCCGAGTTCGAGCGCCTGGGCTGGTCGCGCGTCGCCGCCTTCCAGACGCGCAACCCCATGCACCGCTCGCACGAGTACCTCGCCAAGGTTGCGATCGAGACCTGCGACGGCGTGCTGGTGCATTCGCTGCTCGGCGCCCTCAAGCCGGGCGACATCCCGGCCGAGGTGCGCACGCGCGCCATCGCTGTGCTGATCGAGAACTACTTCCGGCCGGGCACCGTGGTGCAGGCCGGCTATCCGCTCGACATGCGCTACGCCGGCCCGCGCGAGGCGCTGCTGCATGCCCTCTTTCGCCAGAACTACGGCTGCTCGCACCAGATCGTCGGGCGCGACCATGCCGGCGTGGGCAGCTACTACGGGCCGTTCGACGCGCACCGCATCTTCGACGAGATCCCGGGGGATGCGCTCGAGACGCGGCCGCTGAGGATGGACGTGACTTTCTGGTGCTACAAGTGCGGCGGCATGGCCTCCGGGCGAACCTGCCCGCACGGCGGCGCCGACCGCCTGCAGGTCTCCGGCACCCAGTTGCGCCAGTGGCTGTCCGAGAGCAGCCCGGTGCCGCCGGAATTCAGCCGGCCCGAGGTGCTGGAAGTGCTGCGCGCGTACTACACCGAACTGGGCGTGACGTAATACCGGGAGACCGGGCCGCCCCGGCTCAGCACTGCTCCCACGGCAGGCCTGCGTAGCGCCAGCCGGCGAGCGAATTGCGCTGGTGATGCGGGTTGAGCTCGCCCTCGAACCCGTGGCTCACGTTGTAGACGCGCGTGAAGCCCTGCCGCTCGAGCGCCTCGCCGGCTTCCTGCGAGCGGTTGCCGCTGCGGCAGATCAGCACGATGGCGCGCGTCGCGTGGTTGGTGCCCGCGAGCTTCTTCACCTGGCCGACGAAGTGGGGGTTGACGTCCCAGTCCGGGCCGTCGTTCCAGGCCACGTGCAGGGCGCTGGGCGGGTGGCCGACAAACAGGTATTCCATCTCGCTGCGGCAATCGATGAACAGCGCGTCCGCCTGGGAACGGAGGAACTCGAAGGCCTGCTTGGGCTCAAGGTGCTGCATGGGGCGGGGATTATAAACCGCCGGCGCCTTGAGCGAAGAGGAGGACAATCCCCGCCATGGCACTGCTCGAATT
>MEKT01000044.1:0-8394 GCA_001767435.1 Acidobacteria bacterium RIFCSPLOWO2_02_FULL_65_29
CCTGACCGTGATTCAGGACGTCTTCGGCTGGCGGGATCGGATCAACGAGCCGGCGACCATCGACGACCGCAACTGGACATTTCGTCTGCCGTGGCCGTGCGATCGCCTGGACGAGGCGCCGACCGCGCGCGAACGACAGGCGCGGTTGAGAGAGTGGAGTGAGAGATATGACCGAAATAGTCGTTAGTCGTTAGTCGTTAGTCGTTAGTCGATAGTCGATAGTCGATAGTCGGGCGCGGCTCGTGAGACAATGCGAGTTTCGATGGCCACTCTTTTTCCCTTTCGAGCGTTGCGCCCCAAGCCAGCCGATGCGGCACGAATCGCGGCGGTCCCGTACGACGTGGTCACCACCGACGAAGCCCGCGCGCTCGCCGATGGCAACTCCCTGAGTTTTCTTCGCGTCTCGCGCGCGGAGCTCGAGCTCCGACCCTCGACCGATCCGCACTCGGACGCGGTGTACGAGCGAGCGGCCGAGAACTTCGCGCGGCTCAAGAGCACGTCGCTGGTTGTCGAGCCGTTGCCCACGGTGTACGTGTATCGCCTGGGGATGGGCGCTCACCGACAGACCGGTCTGGCGGCGTGTTTTTCGATCGACGAGTACGACCGCGACGTCATCAAGAAGCACGAGCGGACGCGGCGTGACAAAGAGGACGACCGCACGCGACACATGATCGCGCTCGGCGCGCAGACCGGCCCCGTGTTTCTCGTCTATCGGGCGTCGGCCGATGTCGACGACCGGGCGGCGCGCGCGACCGAGACGGAGCCGCTCATCGATTTCACCGCGCCCGACGGTGTGCGGCACACGCTCTGGGCGGCCGGCCGTGCCGATCGCGACGCGTTCGTGTCGGCCTTTCGGCCGATCCCTGCGCTCTATATCGCGGATGGGCACCATCGAGCGGCCAGTGCGGCGCGGGCGCGCGACGAGCTCCGCAGGCGGGGCGCCGGGACGTCGCTCGGTGACGAAGCCGACTACCACACGATGCTCGCCGTCGCGTTTCCGCACGACCAGGTGCGGATCCTCCCCTACAACCGCAGCGTCAGCGATCTCGGCGGGTTGTCGGCGGAGCGGTTCCTCCAGGCGGTGGCCGAGCGATTCACCGTGGAGCCTGGGCTGGCGACGCCCGCCCGTGGCGCGATCGCCATGTATTTCGATCGCCGGTGGCAGACGCTCAGACCGCGCGCGAGGCCGGACCCCACCAACGCGATTGGCTCGCTCGATGTCAGCGTGCTGCAGGACGGTCTGCTGGCGCCCGTGCTGAACATCACCGACATCCGAACCGACGCGCGCATCGACTTTGTCGGCGGCGCGCGCGGCACCGGCGTCCTCGAACAGGCGGTCGAATCGGGACGAGCCGCCGTCGCGTTTTCCCTGTTCCCCGTGAGCGTGGCGGACCTCATGGCCGTCTCCGACGCGGGCGCGATCATGCCGCCCAAGAGCACGTGGTTCGAGCCGAAGCTCAGGGACGGGCTGCTGATTCATGTCATTTGAGGATTTGAGGATTTGAGGATTTGAGAAATTGAGAATTTGAGGAATTGAGGAATTGGCGAGGATTTGAGGAATTGAGGACTTGAGGAATTGAGGATTTGCGAGGATGTGAGGAGTTGAGAATCGGAGAATGTGAGGATGTGATCCTCAGCCGCGTCTTTGCTCGAAGTTGCGCATGAAAGATACGAGCGCGTCGACGCCCGCTTCGGGAAACGCGTTGTAGATCGACGCGCGCATGCCGCCAACGGCGCGATGTCCCTTCAACCCGTCGAATCCCGCCGCGGTGGATTCCTTGACGAACAGCGCCTCGATCTCGTCGGTGGCCAGCCGGAACGTGACGTTCATGAGCGATCGGCTGTCGCTTTGCGCGGTGCCGCGGTAAAAGCCGGTGCGGTCGATTTCCGCGTAGAGCTTTGCCGCCTTGCGTTCGTTGATCGAACGAATGGCCCCGAGCCCGCCCTGCGCCAGCAGCCATTTCATCACGAGCCCGAGCGCGTACACGGCGAAGGCAGGCGGCGTGTTGTACAGCGAAGTGTTCTCGGCGTGCACCGCGTAACTGAGCATTGTCGGCAGTGTGGATTGCTTTTCCGCCGCGCGCCGGACGAGATCGTCTCCGATGATGACGAGCGTGAGGCCGGCCGGCCCCATGTTCTTCTGGGCGCCGGCGTAGATGAGGCCGTGGCGGGCGACGTCGATCGGACGGCTGAACATGTCGGACGAGCTGTCGCTGACAAGCGGGACATCACCAGAATCGGCGCCGACCTCTGGCAGACCCTGGTACTGAGTGCCCTCAATGGTGTTGTTCGAGGTGATGTGCACGAAGGCGGCGCCTTCGGTGAGTGTCAGCTCCGACTGATTGGGAATCCGCGCGTAGTGGTCGGCCTTCGTCGTTGCCGCTATGTTGACGCGGCCGACCTTCTTCGCTTCACTGATCGCCTTGTTCGCCCAGGATCCGGTGTCGATGTAATCGGCCGTCTGGCCGGCGCCTAGCAGGTTCATCGGCACCATCGAGAACTGGAGGCTCGCGCCGCCTTGCAGGAACAGCACGCGGTAATTCGACGGAATCGCCGCCAGCGTGCGGACGTCGGCCTCAGCCTGCGCCAGAATCGACTCGAAGGTCTTCGAGCGATGGCTGATCTCGAGAATCGACATGCCGACGCCCGGCAGCGCGACGAGGTCGCGCTGAATTTCCTCGAGCACCGGCAGCGGCATCACCGCCGGGCCGGCCGAGAAGTTGTACACGCGATGAACAGTCGTCGCAGGCATACTTTGTGATCTTAGACGCTCCTCGCCAAATCCTCAAATCTTCGCCACATCCTCAAATCCTCAAATCCTCAGATCCTCAAATCCTCAAATCCTCAAATCCTCAAATTCGCGGGTGTCGTCTTCGGCGTCGGCGCCGGCGGCGGAACGGGTGCGGCTCGCCCTCGCCGGCCGGGGCGGGCGCCGGCTCCGGCCCGCGCTCGGCGAGGACGGCCGTCCAATGAGCGGCGAGCTCGGGCGATCCGCCGTGGATGTCGAGCCACGTGAGCGCGTCGCGGAAGACGTGGCGATGCGCGAGCGCGCTCTGCACCCGCGCTGGCGCCGCGAGATCGCGGAAGCGTCGCTGCAGGCCCATCAGCTGGTGCAGCCGCTCGACGTCCCGCCGCGCCAGGGGCAGTACGCCGAGGCGTGGAGTCTTGGACTCCTCGGGGTACGGCGGCCGTGCCAGCAAGCCGAGCGGCGCCAGCAGGCCGCCAAGCAGAATGGCGTTGGTCAGTCGGTCGGGCGCCGCCTCGAATCGCCGCCGGTACGCGTCGAGCTCCGCGAGCGATTGCCAGAGGGCGTCTCCGGCGCCCACCTGCAGCTCCATCGAGGTGGGCTCGACGAGTCCTGCCTGCGCGAGCGCGCGGAACGTGATCTCCGCGTAGCCGGATCGCAGAATCTTGTAGTACTCGTCGAGAAGCCGTGCCGGTGAGCTCGTCGCGATCTCGTGGCGATGCAGGCGGATGGCGTCGAGGATCGGCGGATCGATCGTGAAATCGAGCCGCGCGGCCAGCGCGACGGCTCGGAGCATGCGCACCGGATCCTCGCGAAACCGCACCTCCGGATCGCCAATCGATCGCACGACGCGCGCGCGGAGGTCGTCGAGCCCGTTCACGTAGTCGATGACGGCGAACGTGCCGATGTCGTAAAACAGCGCGTTGATCGTGAAGTCGCGACGAAAGGCGTCTTCCTCTGGCGTGCCGAACGTGTTGTCGCGGTAGAGGCGCGGATCGCGGGGCGTTTCTTCGTTCTCCGTGCTCCGTCCGGTGGATCCCGGTTCCCCTTGCGGCACGAGGCGCCGGAACGTCGCCACTTCGATCACGTTCGTGCCGAACTTCACGTGTGCCAGGCGGAAACGGCGGCCGATGATCCAGCAGTTGCGAAAGAGCTTCTTGACCTGGGGCGGGTGCGCCGACGTCCCGATGTCGAAGTCCTTGGGCCGCCGGCCGAGCAGCAGGTCGCGCACGCTGCCGCCCACCAGATACGCGATGTAGCTGGCCTGATGCAGGCGATACAGGACTTTGAGGGCGTCGGGGTCGATGTCGCTGCGCGAAAGCGTGTGCTCGGCGCGTGGAACGACCCTCGGTTCAACCATCGGTCACGAAGCTCCGGCTACAAGCGACGAGAAAAACGACGCACCTGGGACGGCGAAGCATTGTACCAAAACTCCAGACGCGCTAAAGGTCTTCGATCTCAATACTTTAGAGACCGCACTAGACATCTTCTAAGGCCATGATCGTGGCATATGAAACAAGTTTCTGTCGGTGAGCCTTAGAAGCTGTCTTAGCTGCGGCCGCAAAGCGGCCGCCTAGTAGCGAAGATTCGCTGTTCGAGCCCACGGGCCCATTGCTCGGCTGTTTGAGGCGAAGCTTCGCTACTGCTACCATCGGAACATATGAGGCGGCAATGGCTGCTGGCCGCACAGTGCTGTCTGGCCGGACTGTTCTGTCTAGCAGCCCGTAGTGAAAGTCTGGCTGCATTCGACGGGCGATGCATCCCCGCCGGCTGCGTTGCTCCTCGCTCAAATACTCCCGGTATTCTCGGTCGTCGCGCCTTCCACCCCACCGCGCACAGTCCGCGCGGCGGGGACCCCGGCTTGCCGGCGGGGCGCCTCGCCCGTCTCGGTGCGACGCCAGATTTTCACCACGGGCCGCTAGCCGCGGGTGCGGCGTCGGCCGCCGATCCCAAGGATCCGCTCGCGCGGGCGCGACTCCTCTACAACCAAGGCCAGTTCGAGCCCGCGATTGCCGCAGCCGAAGAAGGCCGCCGTGTGCCGGCGTTGGCCGACGCCGCGGATCTCATCGCGGCTCGCGCGTATCTGGAACGCTTCCGCGAGACCGCCGCGCCAGATGACCTGACGGCCGCGCGCGTGCGCCTGCGGCGCATCACCCCCGACCGGCTCGGCGTCCGCGAGCGCGCCGAGTATCTGGTGGGGCTTGGGGAAACGCTCTTTTTCGACGAGGCTGCGGGTGCCGCGGCGCGGGTCTTCGAATCGGTCCTGACCGGCGGCGCCGTTCTCACGCCAGACGCGCGAGAGCGCATCCTCGACTGGTGGGCGAGCGCGCTCGACCGCGACGCTCGCAACCGATCCGATGACGAGCGTCCGGACGTGTACCGAACGATTCGCGACCGCATGCAGGCCGAGCTGGGCGCTAACGCGACGAGCGCGACCTCGTCGTACTGGCTCTCGGCGGCGGCCTGGGGCCAGGGCGATCACCAGGCGGCCTGGGACGCGGCGCAGGCTGGGTGGGTCCGTGCGCCGCTGGCGGCCGATCGGGGCGCGGCGCTGCGGGGCGACCTCGACCGGCTCGTCTTGCGCGCGATCATTCCCGAGCGCGCCCGCGCGCTCGCGCAGGCGCCGGCCAGCCTCGAAATCGAATGGGAGAGTTTCAAGGAGAGGTGGAGCCGGTAAGTAGCGAAGCTTCGCCTCAAACCGCCGAGTGACGGGCCCATGGGCTCGAACGGCGAATCTTCGCTACTAGGCGGCCGCTTCGCGGCCGCACTAAGACAGCTTCTAAAGCCGAAACCTTGCCTCATTCGCATGGACATCGGCTTTAGAAGATGTCTAGTGCTTCGCGTCGCGCCAATTCTCTCCAATCCCCACGTCGACGACGAGCGGTACGTTGAGCGACGCGGCGTGCTGCATCCGGTCCCGCACGATCTCGGCCACGTCACGTGAACGGTCCTTCGGCACCTCGAACAACAGCTCGTCGTGGACGGTCAGGATCATGCGCGTGGGCGATGAACCGAGCGCGGCGTGCACGTCGATCATCGCGTTCTTCATGATGTCGGCCGCCGTTCCTTGAATCGGCAGGTTGACGGCGGCTCGCTCGGCCGCTGAACGGATCTGGACGTTGGGACTGGTCAAATCCGGGACGAGCCGGCGGCGGCCGTACATCGTCTTCACGACGCCGGTGGCGCGCCCCTCGGCAATCGTCCGGTCGATGTACGCGCGCACGCGCGGGAAGCCGGCGAAGTAGGCGTCGATGAACTCCTGCGCCGCCTGCGGCGACACCCCGATGTCTTTCGCGAGCGTGAACGCCGTCTTGCCGTACAGCAGCGCGTAGTTCACGATCTTGGCGCGCCGCCTCAGCTCGTGCGGGTCCAGCAGGCTGTCTGGGCCGAACACTTTCAGCGCCGTCTGATCGTGGATGTCCGCGCCGTCCTGAAACGCGCGGATGAGCGTCTCGTCCCCGGCCAGGTGCGCCAGCACGCGCAGCTCGATCTGCGAGTAGTCGGCCGAGATGAGGACGTGCCCGGGATCGGCGATGAAGGCGCGGCGGATTTCGCGGCCGAGCTCGGTGCGAATGGGAATGTTCTGGAGGTTGGGATCGCTGCTGCTCAGGCGGCCCGTCGCCGCCACCGCCTGGTTGAACGACGTGTGCAGGCGTCCGGTGGCCGGGTTGATGAGCTCGGGCAGCGCGTCCACGTAGGTGCCTTTGAGCTTCTGAAGCGCGCGCCACTCGAGAATCAACCGAGGGAGATCGTGCGAGAGCGCCAGCTCCTCGAGTACTTCGACGGCCGTGGACGCCGTCTTCGTCTTGACGTTGCGCCTGCCGGCGGGGAGCTGCAGCTTCTCGAACAAGATCTTCGACAGCTGCTGAGGTGAATTGACGTTGAACGGCTCGCCTGCCAGCGCGTAGATCCGCGCGCTCCGCTCCGACAGCTCCGTGTCGAGGCGTCCGGACTGCACCGCGAGCGCGGCACGGTCGATCCGGACGCCCGCCCGTTCCATCGCGACGAGCACCGGGATGAGCGGCCGCTCGAGCGTTCGGTAGACCGCGTCGAGGCCCTCGGCGGCGAGGAGCGGGGCCAGGCGGCCGGCGAGCTGCAGCGGCAGATCGGACCGTTCGGCGGCGTACGTCAGCACGGCTGTGGGTGTCAGGTCCGCGATCGGCACGGCCTTCGCGCCCTTGCCGCAGAGCTCTTCTTCGGAGAGCGCCTTGTAACCGAGGTGCTCGAGCGCGGTCGCCTCGAGCGGATGACCCGATCGCGTGGAGTCGAGCAGGTAGCTGGCCAGCATCGTGTCGACCCCAATCCCGGCGAGGTCGACGCCGGAGCGCGCGAGCACGAGGCTGTCGAATTTCAGATCGTGTCCGGCTTTCTCGATGGACCCATCTTCGAGGATTGGCCGGAGGGCCTTCCATGCGTCCGCCTCAGAGACCGATGCCGGCGGCCCCTCTTTCGCGACCGGAGCCGGATCGAACAGGCCGCCGCCCGCTCCGGGCTCCTGGCGATCGCCGCCGAGGAGAAACGGTACGTATCGACCCACCCGTGGCGACACGGCGAACGACAACCCGACGATTCGGGCGCGCATCGCGGACGGCCCGTCGGCCAACACGCGCAGGCCGAAGCGTCCGGAGCGCCGAAGCTCGCTCGCCAGGGCCTCGAGCTCTGGCGCGCTGGTGACCAGCTGATAGTCCTTGGCAGTGGTTCCGGCGTCGGGCGCGAACTCCATGACGAGCGATCGGAAGCCAAGCTCGGAGAACAGCTCGTAGCAGGCTTCTCGGGTGGGCCCCCGGTATTTGAAGGCGCTGATGTCGAGCTCGACGGGCACGTCGGTGTGGATCCGGAGCAGCTCGCGACTGTGGCGCGCCTCGTCTCCATGCGCCAGGAGGGCCTCGCGATATTTTTTCTGCGGCACCTCGGCCGCGCGCTCGAGCAGGGCATCGAGGGTGGCGAAGGTCGAGATCAGATCGCGGGCCCCTTTTTCACCGATGCCCGGCACGCCCTTGACGTTGTCGATCGTGTCGCCCATCAGCGCCAGTGCGTCCACGACCTGATCGGGCGGCACGCCGAATTTCTCCTTCACGCCGGCCGCGTCGTACCACGTGCCCTCGTCGCGCGGGTTGAACACGCGAATGCCGTCGCCGACGAGCTGAAAGAAATCCTTGTCGCCGGTCACGATCGTGACGAGATACCCCTCTGCGGCCGCCCGCTCGGCGATCGTGCCGATCACGTCGTCGGCCTCGAACCTCTCCTGGGTGACGATCGGCACGCCGAGCGCTTCGCACGCGCGGTGCACGAGCGGGATTTGTGCGGCGAGCTCGTCGGGCATCGGCCGCCGATTGGCCTTGTAGTCGGCGGCCAGGTCGTCGCGGAACGTCCGTCCCGGCAGGTCGAACGACGCGGCGATGTACTCGGGCGCCTGCTCCTTGAGCAGCTTGCGGAGCATGGTCACGAAAATGTAAACGGCGTTGGTCGGCAGGCCGAGCGAGTTGCGAAGCAGCGTGCCCTCGAGCGTCCTGATCGGCGCGTGAAAGGCTCGATACATCTGCGAGCTGCCGTCGATCAGATAGAGGTTGGGCCTGTCGGGCATGTGGAGAGGCGCGGAGGATTTTTACTATATCAGCCGCGGACGGAAGACTAGGGGCTAGGGGCTG
>MEKT01000045.1 GCA_001767435.1 Acidobacteria bacterium RIFCSPLOWO2_02_FULL_65_29
CATATCGTCTACGCCTTGGGCGCCACGTTGCTGGCCGTCCCATTCGACGTGGAGAATCTTCAAATCACCGGAGGCCCGGTGCCCGTTATCGAGGGCGTATTACGAGCGGGCAATGGGACAGGCGCAGCAAATTTCAGCTTCTCAGACCGCGGATCGATGGTGTACATCCCAGGCAGCGTCTCTGCAGGTGCAGGTAGAATTCTGGCGCTGGTCGATCGGAGCGGCACACGGAGGTCACTGCCGCTGCCACCGGCTAACTATTTTCATCCGCGGATTTCTCCGGATGGGAAGCAGATGGCCGTGCATACGGACGATGGAAAGGAGGTCGTCGTTTGGATCTACGACCTGGCCGGCACGACGTCGATGCGCCGGCTGACGTTTGGAGGTGCCAACCGCTTTCCTCTCTGGAGCCGGGATGGGCAGCGCATCGTCTTCCAGTCCGACAGAGAAGGAGATGGTGGCTTGTTCTGGCAACGCGCTGACGGCAGCGGGGCGGTGGATCGCCTGACAAGGCCGGAAGAAAAGAAAACACACGCTCCCGACTCCTGGTCGCCTGATGGAAAGACGCTGACCTTCACCGTCCGTTACGGCGGCGGTAACGACAACAGCCTGTGGTCTGTATCGATAGAGCGCGATGCAAAGCCGAAAACCCTGATCGACACACCGTCGTCCACCCAGGACAGTTCCAGCGTGTCCCCCGACGGGGGTTGGGTCGCATATCGATCCGCGGAATCCGGTCGGAACGAGATCTACGTGCAGCCGTTTCCACCGACTGGCGCCAAGTACCAGATCACAACGGCCGGTGGGCAATGGCCGGTCTGGTCACCCGACGGTAAACAACTTTTCTACGCGCAAGGCGTGGCGGGGACAGGTGACATCATGGCCGTCGATGTGCAAACCCAGCCGAGCTTCGTGTTTGGCAAGCCGACGCCGCTGCCCATCAAAGGCATTCTGCACAACGGAGCGCAAGGCATGCCGCGGGGCTGGGACATCACGCCCGACGGCAAACAGTTCCTCGTGATGCTGCTCGCCTCCGAGGCCGAGTCCAACCAGGGCCAGGTCCAACAGATCAACGTCACGCTCAACTGGTTCGATGAGCTGAAGCAGCGGGTGCCGTCCAAATAGAAGGCCACCACGGAGGCCACGGCCATCAGCGGACGATTCGGGCATTTCATTACGGCGTAACAGCACTCTGTGTTGTCTTTTTCGAGTTTTCGTGTTTTCGTGGCTTCTCCTGGACGTCTCTTCCCTTCGTGTCTTCGTGTCTTCGTGGCAAATTATGTCCGCAGCAGCCGAAGGTCGAATTCGAACGGTTCCGGTTTCGACACGCGAATCGAGCTGAAGTCGGGGTGCTGGGGATTGAGCAGGTAGTTCGAGTCGGTCGGAATGATGACGTTCGGCACCTCGAGCACGACAGACCTGCGGCTCATGCACCACTCGTCGCCGATCTGCTGCAGCTCAGGCGGCGCTGGATACGAACGCCAATGCTCGGGAAGTCGTGAGCGATCCAGATGGAAGACACGCGCTTGGTCGAAAGAGCAGCCGATCAACACGTAGGCCGGCAGCGCTGCGCCTCTGCTGAGATGCACGAGCATCTCCAGGGCTGCTAACGCGGCGTTCCCGGCGGAGTAGACCATCGGCGATCCTGGCGAGTTCCAGCGACCACCGAAGAGGCGGGCGCCTTCGCCGTCAAGGGCCGTATCCGCATGCCGCGCCTTGACGATGCGCCAAGCGTGGATCACTACGAGAACACGCCGTGCTCGAGCCGGCCGAGCAGGCTCTCGACCTCGCGAGCGCCCACGTCCGTTTTCGCGAGATCGATCGGCAATGCGCCGCCCAACGCCGGCTGAGAAGTGGTCAGCCACTCCGTGGCCGCGCCGCGATCTCCCTCGAACAGTTCGAGCGCCTTCCCGAGGAGGCGCGACGCACGAAGCAGCCGATCGGATTCGTCCGGCAGAAAGCGACCCTCTCGTTTGCGGCGAGTCAACGTTCGACGCGGAATGTCGACGAGCGCGGTGACGCGTTCGAACGGCAGGCAGATATTCCGCTGGAATCGTTCGAACGTCCGGTACAGGAAGCCGCGTCTAACCAGCCTGAGAAGGGCCGGCGCATCGAACGTTTCGAGTCCAAGCAGAACAACGTAGGCATGCGGACCGGGTGCCCCTCGTTTCAGGAAATGCCGGAATCGATCGACGTCTTTGGTCGTCGCCGCCGTGCCGGAATCGATCAACCTCTCGGCAGCTGCCACATTAGCCATATGGCCTATTATTGTGGGCCAACTGGCTCGGAGTGTCAAAGGCTCAACGAATTTGTCGCCAGCGATGCGGAATTTCCGAAAGGCATTTACGCCCCCACTATCCGCATCGGGTTGAGCATCGCCGTAAGAATTGGTATCTTACCTGCGTGCCTCCGCGACGGACGACCTCGATGCCAGCAACGAAGATCAGCTCGAAAGGGCAAGTGGTGCTCCCGACCTGGGTGCGCCGCGATCTCGATCTGAGGACCGGCGACATCTTGAACATTGAGATTCAACGGAACGGTGGCGAACGAACGGTCATCCTGAGGGCGCCGTCGATCGCCGACGTCGAAGCCCACCTCGTTGAAGGGTACCAATGGCTGGAACAGAGCGGTCGAGATCCAGTGGCGGCGCTCCATGAGGCGCGGCAGAGCGGCCGCATCCAGGAGCGGCAGCGTCGGGGTCCTGGACGCGGGCGTCGTGCTGGCGCGGCTTGATCGCCGCCGGCGCGGGCACGCGATCGTCGTCGAGCTCTTCGAACGATCACGGCACGAACAAACGCGCCTGTACGTCTCGATCGTCAACCTCGCGGAGGTGTTGCAGCACGCGCGCGAATACACCGACGCGACAGGACTCGACCCCGTCACGCTCCTCGCCGCCTACCGCGTCGAGCTCCATCAACCCGATGTCGACGTCGCCAGGCGGGCCGCGCGGTTGGCGTCGCTCGACGATGCGTCGCTGGCGGATCGCTTCGCCGTCGCCACGGCCGACACGCTGGGCGCGCGGCTGTTCACCACTGAGGCCACCCTGGCCTCTCATTGCGCGCGGCTGAAGCTGCCGGTCACGCGGGTCTAGAGCGTTCTCAGTTCAGTGTAGTCAACAGTTGACAGCTCACAGTCGACAGCCGTCGTCTAGATGACGTCTAGATGCCTGCTGTGAACTGTGAACTGTTGACTGTCAACTTCGCATGTGTGCTACACCAAAGCGTAAACAGCAGTAGCCCGTGTAAACTTGTTCGGTCATGCCTCTACTGCTCCACGATCTGCCGCCGCTGCACTGGGCCATCGCGGGCGCCGGAATCGCCGCCATCACGCTTCTGCTGCTGTTCATCGCCAACACGCGGCTCGGCATCTCCTCTGGCTTCGAGGACATCTGCAGTCTCGTGCTCGAGCAGCCCTATTTCCGGAGGGGCGCCGTGCTGTCGGGCCGCACGTGGCGCCTGCCGTTCCTCGTCGGACTCTTTCTGGGCGGTGTCCTGTCCGCGGTTCTCGGCGGCGGCTGGCATCCGACATGGGCGCTCGGGATGTTCGATCAAACCGTGGGCTGGGGACCCGCGGGCAAGCTGCTGTGGATGTTCACCGGCGGGCTGTTCATCGGGTTCGGCACACGCCTCGCAGGGGGATGCACGAGCGGACACGGCGTCTTCGGCTTGGCGAACCTGGAGCTTTCGAGCCTCGTGACGACGGTCAGCTTCATGGCGGGCGGAATCGCCACGACCCAGCTGTTGTACAACGTGGTGCTCCGGTGAAGGACTCGCTACGGTGGACGATTCTCTTCATCGTGCTTGGCACGCTCTTCGGGTTCGTCCTGAGCCGCTCCGGGGCGGCCGACTACAACTACATCCAGGCGATGTTCTTGTTCGACTCGTTTCAGCTGTACGGCATCATCGGCACCGCCGTCGTCCTGACCTCGGCGGGCATCTGGCTGATCAAACGGCGCGGACGCACCGCGCTCGGACGTCCCGTGGCGATCGAGCTCAAACCGCTCCACCGTGGCAGCGTCGCCGGCGGGGTGCTCTTCGGCATCGGCTGGTCCATCGCCGGCATGTGCCCGGGCCCGATCGTCGTCAACATCGGCGAGGGCAAGCTGTACGCCGTCGCGGCTCTGGCGGGCGCGCTCCTGGGCGCCGGAGCGTTTGGCGTCCTGTACCAGCGCCTGCAGGGACTCTTCGCGCTTCCGCGGCTCAATAGCCCGCGATGAACGTCCGGCTGCATTCGACGCGACGAGAGATTTTCACCGCGGGCTGCAAAGGTTGGAGCTGGAGAGGGCCGACACGCGCCCGGTGATGCGTCTCATCCTGCTCAGCGTCACGTCGTTCGCCACCTCTGTCGTGGCCGGCATGCTCGGGTTGGGAGGCGCGGTCCTCCTCATTCCCGCGTACCTCTACCTTCCGCGGCTGTTCGGCATTCCGCCGCTCGACGTCAAGAGCGTCTCGGGCATGACCAGCGTCCAGGTGCTCGCGTCGGCACTAGTGGGGATGTGGAGCCACAAGCGCCAGGGTTGCGTTGATTCGCGGCTGGCGCTGAGGATGGGAATCCCCAGTGCGGCGGCGTCGTTCGGCGGTGCGATGGTCTCGAAGGTCGTTCACCCGGACGCCATTGTCGGCACGTTCGCCTCCATGGCCATCCTGGGCGCGGTGCTCATGGTGACGAAACGGGAGGCTGCGGAAGGTGTAGGGCCGCCCGCGTACAGTGTCGGGGCGGCGGTGAGCATAGCGATTGGCGTCGGATTTTTCGGTGGCATGGTCGGGGCGCCCGGTGCGTTCCTGCTGTCGCCGCTCATCATGATCGTTCTGAAGATCCCGACGCGGGTGGCGATCGGCACCACGTTGGGCATCGTCTTTTTTTCGGCGCTGGCGGCAAGCGCGGGCAAGATCTTCACGGGCCAGGTGCCGCTCCTGGAGACCACGATCGCCGTGGCGGCGGCGCTGCCGGGCGTCTACCTGGGCAGTCGTTTCAGCTATCTGTGCTCACCCCACGCGTTGCGCTGGGCGATCGCGGCGGTCATTCTCGGCGTGGGTGCCCAGATGTGGTACCAGATTCTCTTTTAGGAGCACCTCGGTATACTCATCGGAGGATGCGTCGTTCCGCCCAACTCGCGATCGTGGGAGCCGCCGCGGCTCTCGGAAGCGCCGGGATGCTCGCGCAAGCCGGCCCATTCCGAGATCACGCGGCCATCCAGTACTCCACTCGCGTCCCGCAAGACGCGGTCGCCAGGCTGAGCCAGCGCATCGATCAGGGCGAGCTGCAGTTGGCCGACGAAGGGCCGCAGGGCTACCTGCGGTCGGTGCTGGCCGCGCTCGACATCACGCCCTCGTCGCAGACGCTCGTCTTCTCGGAAAACAGCCTGCAGCGCGACCACATCCGCCAGGCCACGCCGCGCGCGCTCTATTTCAACGACAGCGTGGCCGTCGGCTGGGCGAAGGGTGCCGATACGATCGAGATGGCGGCGCACGATCCGACCCAGGGCGTCGTCTTCTATTCGATCCCACAGAAGCCGCAGCCGAAGCCGCGGTTTGTTCGCCGCTCTGATTGCCTGCTGTGTCACGTGACACAGCAGACGGGCGGAGTGCCCGGATGGTCCATGATGAGTGTGCTGCCGCTGTCGGACGACAAGAACGAGTACGCGCAAGGGTGGGGGATGGACCATCGGACGCCGATCGAGGACCGGTGGGGTGGCTGGTACGTCACCGGATCGCAGGTTCCCACGCGTCATCTCGGCAACGTGCCGGTGTATCACGTGCCTCGCTCGTACGTGAGAGCCGAAGTCGCGCCGACGCTGAAGAGCGGAGCTGAAGCGTTCGACACGACGGCGTACCTCACGCCGCACAGCGACGCGGTGGCGCTCCTGGTACTGAACCACCAATGGCACCTGATCAACCTGCTCACGCGGCTCGGCTGGGAGGCCCGGATCGCCGCACGCGACGCAGTTCCCGGGAATTCGGCCGCGATGTCAAATCGCGTGCCCGAGCTGGCGCGAGAGCTCGTGGACTACATGCTCTTGGTCGACGAGGCGCCGCTGCCCTCGCCCGTTCGAGGCTCGTCCACGTTCGCCCAGGACTTCGCGGCGAAGGGCCCGCGCGACAGCAGAGGCCGTTCGCTGCGCGACCTCGATCTCACGCGCCGCCTGCTCCGCTTTCCGTGCAGCTACATGATCTACACGGACGCGTTCGACGCGTTACCACCCACGGCCAGGAACATGGTCTACGAACGGATGTGGGAGATCTTGTCCGGTAAGGACACAGACAAGGTGTACCAACGCCTGTCGGTCGCGGACCGCCGCGCCATCGTGGAGATCCTGCGCGAGACGAAGAAGGGCCTTCCCGCGTACTTCTTCTAACTTTTCACTTTTCACTTTTCACTTTTAGCTTCTCACTTCCAACTCCGGTATCGGCCCGGTCGCGTCCGACGTGACGCCGCCGTCAAAGGGCGGGACCCAGAACGACGCGACGAGTGCGAGGCCCGCGGCCACGGCGCCGCTGGCGAACGCCCGCTGCAGCGACACGATGAGCCGCATCCGCAGCTCGGGGCTGAGGCCCGCGAGCCCGGTCGCTCCGAGGGCCCCAGGCGCGAGTCGAGCCGATCCGCCCAAGCCAACCGCGAGAATGGCGCCCATGGTCGCGACGCCGACGGCGCCGCCGATGCTCCGCGCGAAGAGATTGAGCGAGGTCGCCACGCCGAGCTCCGCCCGCGACACCGAGTGCTGCACGGCGAGCAGGAGCGACAGCATCGCGAAACCGAGGCCGGTTCCCATCAACGCCATGTCGGCGAACAGCCACGCACGCGACGATCCCACCGCGAGCCACGGCAGCGCCGTGAGCGAGACGAACATGGCCGCCATGCCGGCGATCGCCGCCGCACGGACGCCGATGCGGAGCAGCAACCGGGCCGCCACGATCGACGCGAGCACCCAGGTCAGGTAGATCGGCGTCAGGATCTGCCCGGCGCTCGTCGCCGACCCACCTGTTGTCACCTGCACGAGCAGGGGAATGAACGCGATCGCCCCAAAGAGCGGCATGCCCGAGAGAAATCCAATCACGGTCGCCACCCTCACCGTTCGGTTTCGGAACAACGAGAACGGCACGATTGGATCGGAAACCGTGCGTTCCACGTACCCGAACGCCACGATCGAGGCAAGCGCGATGAGGGCCCACAGCGGGCTCGCCTCAGTCAGCGCGACGAGCAGCAGCGTGGTCGAGAGAAACAGGAGGAGGCCGCCGCGCCAGTCGACGGCGACCGCACGACTGGAGGCGTGCTCGGGCAACGTTCGGTGGACCACGAACGCCGCGATCACTCCGAACGGCAGGTTCAAGTAGAAGATCCACCGCCACGAGATGGCGTCCGTGATGAAGCCTCCAACGAGCGGGCCCACAATCGACGAGACGCCCCAGACGCTGCTGAAGACAGCCTGCATCCGCGTGCGCTCGGCCAGCGTGTAGATTTCTCCGATGATCGTGAGCGCCAGCGGGATCAGCCCTCCCGCGCCCAGCCCCTGGACCGCGCGGAACAGCACCAGCTGCAGCATCGACTGCGACACGCCGGCGAGCATCGATCCGATGACGAACAACGCGATCGCCGCGAGGTAGACGGACCGGCGGCCGTACAGATCGGACAGCCTTCCCCAGAGCGGGACCGAGGCCGTTGACGTGAGGAGATAAGCCGAAAAGACCCAGCTGTAGCGATCGAGCCCGCCGAGGTGCGCCACCACGGTGGGCATCGCCGTACTGACGACCGTGGCCTCGAGCGCCGCGAGAAAGATGCCGAGCAGCAGGCCCGCCGTCACGGCCCAGCGCCGGCGCGCCGTGAGCATCACGCTCGGACGCGCGGCTTCGTGAGGGAACATCTCATGATTCTACGATCAAGCGTAGAATCGTGTCCGCTGGCGCAACGTGAAATTCCTGCTCTGGTGCATCTTGCTCGTGCTGTGCTGGCCGCTGGCACTGTTGGCGCTCGTCGCGTACCCCCTCGTGTGGGTCGTACTGATTCCGTTCAGGCTTGTCGGTCTTGCGGTCGATGGCGTGCTCGGGCTGATGCGCGCAATCGTGTTGCTCCCGGCCAGATTGCTCAGCGGACCGCGATCCTTGTCAACCTCTAGTCGCTGGCCGCCAGCAGGGGCTTGACCGCCGCGATCAACTCCTCTTCGGTCATGTTGCCCGGATGGTAGAGCCGGACCAGCCCTTGGCGATCGACCAGCACGAGGGTAGGCGTGGTCGAAACCCCGTATCGCGTGTGGTTCGCCTCGCTGACCGGGACGGGCTCGTCACGCAAGAACGGGTACGAGGCATCGCGAACCTGGACGATATAGCGGCGCTCTTCCTCCGGCGTGGCCGGTGTGCGCCGCACGGTATAGCCGTAGTGCTGCGTGGGCGCCACGACGACCAGGCCGTCCTTTCGATACTTGTCCAGCACGCTCGACAG
>MEKT01000046.1 GCA_001767435.1 Acidobacteria bacterium RIFCSPLOWO2_02_FULL_65_29
TAGGCGCCATCGTCGTGCCGATCCTCGTGCATCTCATTCAGCGCGAGCGCAAGCACGTGGTGCACTTTCCGTCGCTGATGTTCGTGCGGCGCATCCCGTATCAGTCGGTGCGTCGCCGGCGCATCCGCCACTGGTTCCTGCTGCTGATGCGCGCGGCGGCCATCGCGCTGATCGTCGCGGCGTTCGCGCGGCCCTTTTTTCAGCGTAGCGCCGCGGCCGCGGCGGCGGCGCTCGGCGGTGACCGCGAGCTCGTGATCCTGCTCGATCAGTCGGCGAGCATGGGCTTCGGCGACCATTGGGACCGGGCGATGCGCGCTGCGAGCGACGCCGTGGCGTCGATCGGCGCCGGCGACCGGGCGACGCTCGTGCTCTTCGGGAGAAACGCCGAAGAGAACATGCGCGCCACCTCCGACCGCGGGCGCCTCGAGGCGGCGCTCGGCCTCGCGAAAGTCACCTCGGGCGCCACCCGCTACGGTCCGGCGCTGAAGCTCGCCGAGAGCATCCTGGCGCAGTCGACGCTGCCCCGCCGCGAAGCCATCCTCATTTCGGATTTCCAGCGCGCCGGCTGGAGCGGCGCCGAAGACGTCCACTTCGGCGAGGGCGTGAAGCTCACGCCGGTGTCGGTCGCGTCGCCAAACGCCGCGAACATTTCCGTGCCGTCGGTCACCTTCGGCCGCGCGTCGTTCTCGGGCCAGGAGCGCATCACCGTGATGGCCGGCGTCTCGAACACGGGCGCTGACGCGGCCAGCCAGGTGGCGGTCTCGCTCGAGCTCGAAGGCCGCCAGATGGAGAGCCGGCCGACCAACGTGCCGCCCGGAGCCGCCGCGTCCGTGTCGTTCCAGCAGTTCACGCTCGCCGAGCCCGCCGTGCGCGGCACCATCACGGCCGGGTCCGACGATCTCGCCGCCGACAACGCGTTTCACTTCGTGCTCACGCCGAGCCAGCCCGTGTCGGTGCTCGTGATCGAAAGCGGCGACCGCGCCGACTCCAGCTTCTTCCTGTCGAAGGCGCTCGCCATTGGCACCGCGCCGACCTTTCAAGTCGACATCGTGCCCGCGGCCCGCGTCTCGGCGACCACGCTCGAGGGCAAATCCGTGATCATCCTGAACGACGCCATGGTGCCGCCGGGCGCCGCCGGCGGCGTGCTCAGGCGGTATGTCGAACGCGGCGGCGGACTGCTCGTGGCGATTGGCGCCCGAACGTCGTGGCCGACGAGCGAAGCGGACCTCCTGCCGGGCAATCTCGGCGCGGCGGTCGACCCGAACGATGGGCGCGGCGCCACGCTGGGTTTCCTCGACTACAGCCACGAGGTGTTCGAGCTGTTCAAGGCGCCGAGGAGCGGCGATTTTTCGGCCGCGCGCGTCCACCGCTACCGCGCCCTCCAGACCGGCCCAGGGGACCGCGTGCTCGCACGTTACGACGACGGCACCGTGGCCGCGGCCGAGAAGCGCATCGGAACCGGACGCGTCATCGCGTGGACGACGACGCTCGACCTTTCCTGGAACGACATCCCCAAACGTCCCGTGTATCTCCCGCTCGTGCAACAGCTCGTGAAGTACCTGGCGCGCTACGAGCAGCCCAAGGCGTGGCTCACCGTCGGCCAGGTCGTCGATCTCTCCGCGCTCCTCAAGAGCCGCGCCGAGCGAGTCGTGATGACGCCGTCGGGTGAGCGCGTTCGCGTGGCGGCGAGCGAGCCGGGCCTGGTCGAGCTCAACGAGCAGGGCATCTACGAGATCCGCACCGGCAGCGGCTCGAACCGGCCGGACCGGATCGCCGTCAACCTGGACCCGGCCGAGTCCGATTTGACACCGCTCGATCCCGAAGAGCTCGTCGCGGCCGTCACCGGCCACGCCGTGCAGACGACCGCCCAGGCCGCGGCCCCCGTCGAGATGACCCGCGAGGAGGCCGAGAAACGGCAGGGGCTCTGGTGGTATCTGCTCGTGGCCGGCCTGTTGCTCCTCGCCGCCGAAATGGCCGTGGCGAACGTCTTGTCCCGTAACGAGCGATTCTTGTAAGCCGAAGAAAAGACCGTGACACCCTTTATTTAGTCCGACTTACGCCCCTTTACCGGTGTATTCTTCGGTATAGGGAGAGGCCCACATGCCTGACGGATTGAGCCAGTCCGACCGTCGCCCGGAACTGCTGCAAGTCATTCAGAAGGTCCGGAACCGCTGGCGCCTCCGGCTCGCCCTGCGCGGCGCCGTGATCGTCGTCGCGGGCACGCTGCTGGCGCTGCTCCTGTCGGCGTCGAGTCTCGAAGCGCTTCGATTCAGCCCTTCGGCCATCATCTCGTTCCGGTTTATCGCGCTCGCCGTCTTCGGCGGGCTGGCGTATTTCGGGCTCGTCCGTCCGCTTCTCCGCCAGGTGAGCGACAACCAGGTGGCCATGTATCTGGAGGAGAGCGATCCGTCGCTCCAGGCAGCCATCATGAGCGCGGTCGAGACGTCCGGCATCGAATTGACAGAGTCCGGTCCGTCGCCCAGGCTGGTCGAGCGGCTCGTCGAGCAGGCGATCGATCAGTGCCGGGCGCTCGAAGACGGCCTCGCGGTCGAACGCCAGGGATTGAAGCGGCAGGCCTATTCGCTTGCGGCGGTGGCGGCCGCGGCGACGCTCCTGATCGTGTTCGGGCCGGCGTTTCTCCGCCACGGCCTGTCGGCGCTCCTCATCATCTCGCGCAGCGCCGTCGAGGCGAGCCCGTACCGGATTGAAGTGACGCCGGGCGACGCGAAGGTTCCGCGTGGCGCCGATCAGACCGTGAAGGCGACGATCTACGGATTTACGTCGGCCGACGCCAGCCTGATGATGCGCAGCACGCCCGACGCGGCGTTCGAGAAGATGCCGCTCATCCCGAGCTCGGATCCGTCCGCATTCGAGGGCATCGTCTTCCACATCGAGAAGACGACCGACTACTTCGTCGAATCGAACGGCGTGAGGTCCAAGATCTTCAAGATGTCGGTGGTCGAGCTGCCGGTGGTCGATCACCTCGTGACCGAGTATCACTTCCCCGCCTATACCGCGCTACAGCCGCGGACGATCGATCCGGGCGGCGACGTGGCGGCGCTCAAGGGCACGGAGGTGAAGCTCACGATCACGCCGACGATGAAGACGGCCGCGGGGCGTGTGCTGATGAACGAGGGCGGCACGGCCCTGCCGCTGGCCGTGCAGGCCGACGGCACGCTGACGGGCAGCTTCAAGGTGGACGCGCAGGGTTTCTACAAGATCGAGCTCGACGGCCCGCAGGGCGAAAAAGTCGCGGCGTCGCCGCAGTACACGATCGACGTCCTGACCGACCAGACCCCGTCCGTGCGCTTCGGCAAGCCCGGGCGCGACACGCAGGCCACTCCGGTCGAGGAAGTGTTCGCCGAAGTGCGCGCCGACGACGACTTCGGCGTCAAAAACGTCCAGATGTTCTACTCGGTGAATGGCGGCGACGAGAAGACCATCTCGCTCTTCGGCGGCAAGGCGCTGCCCGAGGTGACGGCGAGCCACACGATCTATCTCGAAGAGCTCGGGCTCGAGCCGGGCGACTTCGTGTCGTACTACGCGAAGGCCAGCGACAACGACGGCGTGCAGGGGTCGAAGACGGCGACGAGCGACATCTACTTCGTCGAGATTCGGCCGTTCAAGCGGGATTACAAGCCCGCGCAGTCGATGGCGGGCGGCGGCGGGGGCGGCGGCGGGGCCGGCCAGGAAGTGGGCCAGCTCTCGCGCCAGCAGCGCGAGATCGTCTCGGCCACCTTCAACGTCGTGCGCGACAAGGCCAAGATGAAGGCCGACAAGTTCCGCGAGAACGTCGTGTTCCTCACGCTGTCGCAGGCGAAGCTGCGCGAGCAGGTCGAGGAGCTCGCCGAGAAGATGAACAGCCGGCTCGACGCCGTCGATCCGGCGTTCAAGACCATCGCCGAGGCGCTGCCGAAGGCGGCGGCGGAAATGAAGCTCGCCGAGACCGATCTGAAGGGCCAGAAGGCGAAGGAAGCCCTGTCGCCCGAGCAGCGCGCGCTGAAGCTCCTGCAGGACGCCGAGCAGAACTACGAGCTGCAGGTGAGCATGCAGCGCGGGGGCGGCGGCGGGGGCGGCGGCGGCGGCCAGCAGATGGCCGAGGACCTGGCGGATTTGTTCGAGCTCGAAATGGACAAGCTCGCCAACCAGTACGAGATGCAGCAGCGCGCCCAGCAGCAGTCGGGCGATCAGAAAATCGATGAGCTGGCCGAGAAGCTCAAGGAGCTCGCGCGGCGACAGCAGCAGGAGCTCGAGCGGCAGCGCCGGATGCAGCAGGCCGGCGGCGGCGCCGGTGGCAACAGCAACGAGCTGCAGCGGCAGCTCGCGCAGGAAGTGGAAGAGGCCGCGCGCAGGTTGGAGCAGCTCACGCGCGATGAGCAGCGGCAGGACCTGAGCGACGCCGCGAGGCAGCTGCAGGACGCCGCGAACGCCATGCGGCAGGCCGCGGCCAACGGCCGCGACGGCAGCGCGCAGGCGCAGGCCGCGCTCGACCGGCTGCGGCAGGCCCAGGAGCGGCTGCAGCGCAACCAGGGCGGGCGCGCCGAGCGCGACGTGCAGGACGCCATCCGTCGGGCCGAAGAGCTGGCCAACGAGCAGCGCGAGGTCGCGTCGGCTTCCGAAGGCCTTGGGGCGATGGAACGCGAGGCGCGGCAGCAGCGGGCGCAGACCTTGTCGCAGCGCAAGCAGGCGATGGACCAGAAGGTCGGCGACCTCCAGAGCCAGCTGGAGAAGATTGCGAACGAGGCGCGGCCCGAGAACCGGAACGCCGCGCGCAAGCTCGACGAGGCGGCCGGCAGCATCACCGACAAGCGGATCCGGGAAATGATCCGCTACACCCAGAACGCGCTCAAAGCGCAGCCCGGCATGTCGACCGGATCGATCGAAGCGCAGATTGGCGCGAACCTCGAAGGGTTGAAGAACAAGATTGCCGATGCCGCCGCGGCGTTCGGGGACGCGAAAAGGGAGGACGCGGTCGACAACGCGCTCGACAGAGCGCGCGATCTCGTCAGGCGCGGCGAGTCGCTGGATCAGCAGATGCGCGATCGCGCCGCGCAGGCGCAGCAGGGCCAGCGCGGGCAGCAGGGGCAACAGGGGCAGCAAGGACAACAGGGCCAGCAGGCCTCGCAGGGACAGCAGGGACAACAAGGGCAGCAGGGCCAGGGACAGGGACAACAGGGTTCGCAGGGTTCACAAGGGTCTCAGGGCTCGCAAGGGTCGCAAGGGTCGCAGGGTTCGCAAGGCCAGCAAGGCGGTCAGAACGCGCAGGGCGGGAACGCCGATGGCGGCGCGCGCGGCGGCAACGACTGGGGCGGCGGCGCGAACTGGGGCGGCAGCTGGAACGGCGACCCGCGCAATTGGGGCGGCAACTGGCGCTACTCGCCAGACGACATTCGGCAGTTCCGCCGCGACGTGCGCGAATGGGCGGCCGACGCGCAGGCCATGCGCCGCGAGCTGACGCAGGCGGGTCTGGATCCGCGCGAGCTCGACCAGATCATCCGCGACCTGCAGCGGCTCGACAACGACCAGGTGTTCGCCGACCCGCGCAACCTGGCGGCGCTCCAGGCCAACGCGCTCGAGAAGATCAAGAACTGGGAGTTCGATTTGCGGAAGAAAGCGGAAGGCGCCGAGGATCAGACGCTGTCGCTCTCGGGGTCCGACGAAGTGCCGGCCGGGTTCCGGACGCAGATCGAGGAGTACTACCGCTCCCTCGCGAGGAAGAAGTAGCAAGAGGGCCGTGAAATTTCAGAGTTCAGAGTTCAGATCTGATTTCGAAGCTCAGATTCTGTGTCCGGCTTCGAAATCTGAAGTCTGAGCTCTGAAATCTGAATCTCACAGTTCAGTCGGGGCGTAGCGCAGCCTGGTAGCGCACCTGCCTTGGGCGCAGGGGGTCGCCGGTTCGAATCCGGCCGCCCCGACCAATCTCCCCAAGAATCTTCACAAGCCGTACGTAGGGCGGGACTTTAGTCCCGCCGATCGATCGCGCGCATTTCGCCTACCCTCGCCGCGAATCGCCAGTTCTTGCATTAAGCGGCCACACCAAAATCACAGCGACTCAGTGATGCAAACGTTGGCGGTTGGCGGTATCGCCACGCCAAAAGTGGTCACACGCGGCGTCTCGTGTCATCGAAATCGTAGTGTCCGGCTTCAGCCGGACCGCGGTGTTCGTCTCTCCGCCCTCACCGCAGCCGAGTCGAAAGCAGGAATCGCGTTCGGGTCCTGTCCGCGAACAGCCCACTCGGGTGCTCGGCGAAAGGCACATGTCACGGGTGACGCCTCCGCGCCCGAGCGGGCGCCCGTTCGCGGCCACCCGCTCCGCTTTCGATTCGTTCACGCGAGACGTGATTCCGTTCATGCGTGGTGTCCGGCTTGAGCCGGACGAACTCGAAGGAGGCTTGTGTCTTGGAGCCGCTGGTATTGCCGCATGCCTACAGCCACCTGGCGCCGATGGCCGGCGTCGCTTGAAGGCATCAGGCGCACGCCGATTCCAGTCGCACAAAGGCACGGCCAATGTTACTTTGCGCGACTGAAACCATCGTCACGACACTCTCAATCGTCCGCGCCATCACGCAGAAGTTCGGCCTCGGTACGGAAGCAAGCCAACAGCTCATTCTCGTCGCTTCAGAGCCGGGAACTTCGAATCGATCCATGCCTCGACGAATCCGCGAAACTCTGTGGCTTTCTCGAGAATCTCTTGAGCCTCGGTCTCCGTCGCAACGTGTGAGCGCGTGTAGTCGATCACGTTCCGCTTACGACGACATCTCTCGAAGTAGTCCGCGTACTTGCTCGCACTGGCGCCGAGCGTAAGCGTGATGGCGTCGAAGGCCACTTTGTGATGGCCCGTCTTGGCTGTCACGCGATACCCCGCGCACGCAATCAACATGTGTGCGGTCAGGAGCGCCGCGTTGTACGCCGTCGCGAACCGCCGATCAGCCGAAAGAGCCGTGACGCCGGCATCGGCCAGGTCGCGCGCTATCAGCGCCCGGACGTCATCGAGTTCCTTTTTGGATGTTCGATGCCTTTGAACGTCGCGGCTTGCCAACAACTTCGTCCAGGTCACGCTGCTCGCCTTTCACGAACTGTTTGGGTGCTCGCAGAACTTCAGACAGGAAATGATCGCCGGCCCCGACCTTCTTCTTGAATTCGGGTCGCGAATAGCTAGTCACGCTGACCTCTCGGCCGAGCTGTGCCTCGACCTTCCGGAGCGCGGGCGCGAGCTCCGCGAGCCCGACAGAGCCAATGACCAGCAAGTCGACGTCGCTTGTGGCATGCTCCTCACCGCGCGCGATCGATCCGTAAACGAAGGCAACGTCAACTCGGGTGTCAAACTGCTCCAGTAGTTGCTGGAGAGTTGAAAACAACCCAGCGGTCTTTTCGACGAGACCACGCAAGTCGGTGAACAATGGGGATCGCGTGTCGGCCTTGAAGTAGGCTCTGGTGCCTTCACGGCGCTGTTGCAGAATGCCGCCGTCGACGAGAGCCTTCAGATCCCGCTGCAGACTCGAAGCGCGTTGTTCGGAGGAACTGCGCGAGCTCCGACAGGTACCACCACTTGTCCGACTGGGTCAGCGTTGCTGCGAGTATGTCCCCGCGGACCGTTGGGAAGAGCGCCTTGAGAGCCGCCGGATAGTTACGCATTATGCGTAATATATTACGCTTATTGCGTAATAATGCCAATCGACTGTTTGTCCCTGCGCCGCGTCCCTACAGTAGTAACGTCGGCCCACTCACCCCGCTACTCTCCCCGCCACCAGCACCTCCCGCGGCATCGCGTATCTCAATCGCCACTCGATCGTAATCGGCCTTTCCCCGTCCGCCCCATCTGGCTCCACCGGCCCGAGATACCGGAACGCCATTGTCACCCCGGCGCGCTCATCCGCCCGCTCCCGCACGAACAGCAGCGGTGTCACACTGTACCGCGTCGGATCGAGATGCCGTCTGCCCTCCGTCGACTCGCGCGTGGTCCGGGCCTTCGACTGCCAGTGAAACCGCTTCTCGTTGAGTGGGAAGTCCCGGTAACGCAGGTGCTCCTTCGTCGCCGCCGCCTTGTCGAGGGTGACGAGGAGCAGATCGAACTTCTTGCCGTGTGTGAGTTCGACCCCAGTGTAATAGTCGCGAAAGTTCCCTTCCCGGGTACGATGATCGAAGGCTGCGCTCAGCTCGACGCCGAGATACCGTGCGTGCAGCGCCAGCGGGATCTCGGGCGCGAGGGCGTGTGGCGGGGTCAGCACCGCGTTCAGCTCGCGCAAGATCGGCACCAGACCTGCGATCTCTTCGCGCAGTAAGCCGTGCTCGGCCCACAGCGCTTCGGCACGCGTGCCGGCGCCGATCTCCTTCCCGTACGGTCGAGCAATTTCTCCCAGGAATCAGCCGCGGCGTGGTGAGCCTCGTCCAGAATCACATGGTCGAACGCGCCGGGA
>MEKT01000047.1:0-12673 GCA_001767435.1 Acidobacteria bacterium RIFCSPLOWO2_02_FULL_65_29
CGAAGCCCGGCGAGCCCGCCGCGTCGGCCGGCCTCAAGGCGCTCGATCCGGAAACCGGAAAGACGATGTGGGATTTCAAGATCTTTCAGGGCTCGTCGACCAACGGCGTGCTGGCGACGGCCGGCAACGTGCTGTTCGGTGCGATTCGCGACGGCAACATCGTCGCGCTCGACGCGAAAACCGGCCGGCACCTCTGGCACTTCCAGACCGGAGCCAACCTGGCCGCGTCGCCCATGAGCTACGCGGTCAACGGCCGACAGTTCGTGGCCATCTCGGCCGGGAACACGGTGTATGCGTTCGCGCTTCCCGAGCCGCCCCGATGACTCGAAGGCGTTTCACAACTTGCCCGGGTGGCCGAGGCCGGGCGCCCGCGGGCGCGGAAGGCCGTCAGCCGTGATCATGTTTTTCGGCCTGAGCACCCGTGGGCTGGCCTCGGACAGGACCCGCGCCGGTTGTGAAACCGCAAGGTCACGATGAACAACGCAGAGCACGCAGAGACCGCAGAGCTAGTTCTCAATGCGGCCACGATCGATCCAAGTCTCACCGAGACCGTTGTGACATTCGCCCTGAAGTCAGCCCTTGCCGTCGGCACGATCATCGCGATCGCTGTGCCGGCCTCGGCTCAGCCCTATTCGGCGCGGCAGAACGGCGACGTCGTTCAGCTCCAGGACGCCAAGGCCGACACCGTCGTGTCCATCCTTCCCTCGGTCGGCAACATCGTGTTCGAGATGACGGTCAAGGGCCACAAGGTGCTCAGGTGGCCGTACTCCTCGGTCGAGGAGTTCAAGGCGCGCCCGGCGCTGAGCGGCATTCCCTTCGTCGGCCCATGGGCGAACCGCCTCGACGAGCAGGCGTTCTACGCGAACGGGAAGAGGTACCCGTTCGACATGGAGCTCGGGAACGTCCGCGGGGCGATTCCGATCCACGGCTTCCTGTCGACGACCAGCGAGTGGAAGGTCATCGAAGCGAAGGCGGACGGCTCGTCCGCGTGGGCCACGAGCGCGCTCGAGTTCCATCGCCAGCCGGCGTGGATGAAGCAGTGGCCCTTCGCCCACACGATCGAGATCACCCACCGCCTGCAGAACGGCGCGCTCGAGGTGCACACCGCCATGCGAAACTTGTCCGCGGAGCCGATGCCCGTGGCGATCGGGTTCCATCCGTATTTCCAGTTGACGGATTCAACTCGAAACGAATGGACGATCGCCGTGGGGGCGCGCACGCGCTGGCTTCTGGCGCCCAATAAGGTGCCGACCGGAGAGACCGAGCCGATCGAGCGCCTCTTTCCGAATCCTCGATCCGCGCCACTCGCGGAGTACAACCTCGACGATGTGTTCTCGGACCTCGTCCGGGATTCGGACGGCCGCGCGACGATGTCGGTCGTGGGGAAGTCGCAGCGGCTCGACGTGGTTGTCGGGCCGAATTTCCGCTCGATCGTCATGTGGGCACCGCATCCGGCGAACACCGGCCGCGGGAGCCAGAGTCTCTCAGCCGCGATCCAGGCCGGCGGGGGCGGTCAGGGTGGCCGCGGCGGGCAGAATCAGGCAGCTCCGGATCGCAATTTCATCTGCTTCGAGCCGATGGCGGGCGTGACCAATGCCATCAACCTCGCGCACAAAGGCTTGTACAAGGATCTGCAAAGCATCTCGCCCGGCGGCACCTGGCGCGAGAGTTTCTGGGTGAGACCGTCCGGTTTCTGAGAACGCGCGACGCAACCCGAATGTCCTACTTCTGCCTCTCCACTGGCGCGTTTTCCTTTTCCACGGGCGCCAGTCTGCCGGCGGCCGGCTCGTCGGCGATCTTCTTCAACCGGAAACACCGGTTCAGTGGCGTCGACGTGTCGTAGGACAGCGCCCGCATGTGGACGCCCGGCTCGCTCGCGCACAGCTTGAGCTCCGTGGGCTGGGTGAAGTAGTAGACGCCGAGCGAGACCTCTCCATCGTAAACCGCTCGGCGGCTGGTCCACACGTCCACGTCGATCATGCCCGAGCCCGGCGGCACGCGGATGATGCCGTCGCCGCCGACGCCCAACTCGAAGTGCAGCCCCGCTTGCCCCTCGTACCACTCGCCGGCGGCATTGCCCACGACGACGGCCCACGCGTCGCCGAACGAGAATGTCCATTCGAGGCTGTCGCCCACCTCGGTGCCGCGCCACTGTCCGCGGAGCTTGCGGAATTCTTCCGCGCCAACGCGCAGGACGGCGACGCCCGCGAGCGGGCGGGTCGGCGGCGGTTCGGCGGCGCCTCCGCACGCGCCCACACACCACAGCGCCAGGATCAGCATCAGCATGAATTTCTGCATCGGCCGCATTTCAGCAGTCTTCAAGACGGTGCAGCGCAGGTTTCCGGCTTCACCTCGGCCTTCGCGGAGGCTGGTCAGACCTGCACGAGCGCCGCCGTAGGCAGGACTGAAGTCCTGCACTACACGCCTGGTCAGACCTGCACGAGCGCCGCCGTCGGCAGGACTGAAGTCCTGCACTACACGCCCCCGCAAAGGCGCTAGTCTCCCAGGAGCCCAAGGAGTTTCTCGGCGTTTCCACCGTACACGCCGATCCGTTCCTCGTCGGTGATGGGGAGCGCCCCGACCGCCTCGAGCATCGAGGGAATGCTGCCAATCTTGTGCGGGTAGTCGCTGCCGGCCAGGATGTGCGAGGTGCCCGCGAACTCGATCGCCAACCTGAGCGCGCCCTGATTGAAGTTGACCGTGTCGTAGTAGAACTCGCGCAGGTACGTGCTCGGCGGGCGCTGGATGTGCGCGCGGCAGTCTCGGAACGCATGGAAGCCGCGGTCGAGCCGCTCGGCCAAGTACGGAACGGCTCCGCCCAGGTGGCAGAGCGCCCACCGAATGCGCGGATACCGTTCGACGACCCCGCTGAAGACGAGCGAGGCGGCGGCGAGCGTCGTATCGAACAGGAAGCCCACGAGCGGCATCAGCCAGTACTGCTGCATGGCCTCGACGCCCACGGGATGCGACGGGTGGATGTAGAGCACGGCGCCGAGGTCGTTGGCGACTTCGTACAACGGGATGAACCGGTCGTCGCTCAGCGCCACGCCGTTGACGTTGCTGAACAGCATCGCTCCCGGAAGACCGAGCTGCCGCATCGCGCGCTCGAGCTCTCTCGATGACGCGGGGGGATCGTTCAGCGGCAGCGTGGCGAGAGCGGTGAAGCGTCCGGCGTACTTGTCGACGGCCTCCTTGAACTCGTCGTTGACGATCGACGCCAGGCGCACGGCGTTCGCCGGCGACTCGACATGTGTGCCCGGCGTCGTCAGCGTGAGCACCTGCATGGCGACGCCGTGCTCGTCGAGCACGTCCCGCCGATAGGCGAGATCGCGATGACCGCGTACGGCCACGTTGAAGTCGCCCGGATAATGAAGGACGGGGTTTCCGTCGGCGTCGATCGTGGTGTTCACGCTGCTCTGGCCCGAGGTCAGGGCCTGCAGGTATTTCGGCGGGTAGTAGTGGTTATGAAAGTCGATCACTCGCATGCCGCGGCCTCCAGAAGTAGTAGACAGGCAGTCCGGCCGCCACGAGCGCGAGGCCGACCAGGCTGTTCGACGGGTCGCTGGCGACTTGATTCACGACGATCGCCGCGCAGGTCACTGCAAAGAGGACCGGCAGCACCGGAAAACCGATCGCGTGGAACGTTGGCTGGTAGCCGGCTCCGCGTCTGGCCCGCAGGACGCCGAGCGCCAGCGCGCCGAAAAAGATCCACTCGGTGTAGATGACGCGCGACACGATGGCGCCGTACGTGCCGGTCCACACGAGCACCGAGGACCAGATGGCCTGCACAACGATGGCCACGTACGGCGTCCGATACCGCGGGTGGATGGCTCCCATCCACCTGAACAGCAATCCATCGGCCGCCATGGCGAGGTACACGCGTGGCCCCGCGAGGATGATCCCGCTGTCGGCGCCAAGCGTCGACACGATCACGACGATGGCGATCGCCGACGCCCAGCCCGCGCCCGCGGTGGCCAGCACGGCGTCGTACGCCACGCGCGTGGACGCGAGCACTTGATCGTGCGGGAGGACCAGCAGGTAGGCCGCGTTCAGGGCGAGATAGATGACGACCACCACCGCCGTGCCGATCATCAGGGCTCGTGGGATGGTCCGTTCGGGGTTCTCGGTTTCCTCGGCCGCATACGTGACCATGTGCCAGCCGCCGAAGGCAAACAGACCGGCCACGAGCGCGCGCAGGAAGCCGCCGGGCGCGATCGCGGCCTGACTCGACGGCGCATGAAGCGTTCCCCTTGTCAGCAGCAGCGCCAGGAGTCCGACAACCGCGGCGACTTTCACGATGGTCAGGCCGGTCTGGACCGCACTGCCCGGCCGCACGCCGATGTAGTTCACGGCCGACAAGGCGATGATGGCGCCGATGGCCGTGAGCCGGATCCCGGTGTCGCCCATCGGCGCGATCGTCGCCGCGTACCGCCCGAACACCATGGCGATGGCCGCGATGATGCCGGAGTGCATGCTCCAGAACATCGCCCAACCCCAAAGAAATCCGACGGCTGGCGAGAAGAGCTCGCGTAGGAAGACGTACACGCCGCCGGTCCGCGGGTGCGCCGACGCGAGCTCGGCCGAAATGCTCGCGCCGAACCACGTCAGCGCGCCGGCCACAACCCAGACGAGCAGCATGCCCGCGAAGCTCGGCACCTCGCGGCTGACTTCAGATGGCTGGACGAAGATCGACGCGCCGACAATCGTGCCGACGACCATGGCCGTCGCTTGAGTAAGGCCGATCGATCGGGTGAGGGTCCCCATAGGTCAGGACGGCTGAGACTTCAGATTCTAGATTTCAGACTTCAGATTGATTTCAGATTGCAGATTTCAGAGATCCGCTCGTCGTGCCCGTTCAGGCCCCCCCCAATCTGAACTCTGAACTCTGAAATTTCAGCGATAGGCGAAGCTATCTTACGGTGGGTCCGCCCTGGCGATTGTCCGGCACGAAATGGTCACGGGCCGGCATCGCCACCTTGGGCAGCGACGCCTGATTCATGACGGCTCCCTCCGGAATCACGCCGTTCAGAAAAAGCAGGTAGGCCACGAGGCCGTAGGTCTCATCGGGCGTCAAGGTGCCAGGCTGCGAGAACGGCATCGACCGCGCGGTGTAGTCATAAAGCGTGGTCGCATAGGGCCAGTAGCTCCCGATGGTCCTCACGAGGCGCGCGTTTGTCGCGAAAGCGAAGCTGTCGCCGTCGTTTCGTCCGACCAGCCGTTCCGCCGTTCCGCCCTCGCCCTTGACGCCGTGGCACGACGCGCATTTGGCGGCGTAGATCGGCGAGCCCTCGGCCGCCGTGCCGCGGCCGAGGGGCAAGCCGCGGCCGTCGGGTGCGGCGTCGATGTCGAGCGCACGAATCTCGTCCGCCGTCGCCGCGCGGCCGAGGCCGAGCGGCGCTGTCGGCGCCTGTGCGGTCGCGACATGTGCGGCGAGCAAACATGCGGCCGCGGCGAGCGCTGCACGGCATGTCGTTCTTGAGGAGCCGTGCCCTCCGTGAAACCCTCCGTGCCCTCCGGGGTAAAACATCTGCGTCATGCGACGTGAGCCCTGCGTGACGCTTCGTGGTTTCATATCGTGCCGCCCGCCAGCCGCACGGTCCCATCGGCGGCGACCCTCCACGCGCGGATGTTGTTGTAGTGGTACGAGGTGGACGGCCCACGTGCGGCGATCAGCGCTTGGGTCGTCGGCTGAACGTAGCCGGTCTCGTCGGTGGCGCGGCTCATCAACGTCGCGGCGAGACCGTTCCAACGCCAGGGCATTCGGAAGCGGGTGTGACACTTGGGCAGCACGGGATCGTCGAGCGTCGCGACCATCCAGGTCCTGCCGCCGTCGGCGCTGACCTCGACCCGCGTGATTCTTCCGCGTCCGCTCCACGCCAGCCCCCGGATTTCCCACCAGCCGGGCCCGGTGAGCCGATCCGGCCAGGCGGGCTCGGTGATGATCGACTTGGCGTCCAGCACGAAGCTGAACATCCGTGCCGTGCCGTCGGGAAGCGGATCGGTGTACTTCGACGTTTCCTCACGCGTCATGAACGGGCGATCGGCGAGCTCGATACGCCGAATCCACTTGACGTTCGAGCTGCCCTCGAAGCCGGGCAGGAAGAGCCGCGCGGGATACCCCTGCTCGGGCCGCAGCGCCTCGCCGTTCTGCCCATACACGATCATCGCATCGTCGTACGCCTTGGCGATCGGGATGCTTCTCGTCATGACGGCTGCGTCCATCGCTTCGGCAAGAAACCACGTGGCCTTCGGCGACGCGCCGGCTTCACGAAGCAGTGTTGACAGCGGCACGCCGGTCCACTCGCTGGTGCTCGTCAAGCCGTCGATCTGTTGCGGCGAGACTTCGGCGTCCTGCGCATCGCGCCCGTACGCGCGGCCGCCGTTCCCCGAGCACTCGAGGAAGCGGATGATCGATCGTCCGGGGAACCGCTTCAGCTCCGCCAGCGTGAAGACCATCGGACGCTCGACCATGCCGTGGATGAGCAGCGAGTAGCGCTCGGGGTCGATCGCGGGCACGCCGGCATGGTGCCGCTCGAAGTGCAGGTCGGCGGGTGTGATGATGCCGCTCAGATCCTGGAGCGGCGTCTGCGAGGACGTGCGCCGCCCGCCGGACAGCCTCGCGGGTCGTTCGAATGGCGAGCGCGCGCCGACGTCCGTGGCGCCAGGCCCCTGGATCTTCGTGGGGTCCGCCGGCACCCGCGCGCGAGCGGCCTGATCGGCCGTCTGACCCGCCAGCGGAGCGGCCGCGGCGCCGGCGAGGCCGGCGGCGCCTGCGATGAGCGCCTGACGCCGGGACACGGAAAATGGCTTGGACATCACAACACCTCAGGAGAAATTAAGAATTAAGAATTAGGAATTGAGAATGCGCAATCAAGAACGCGCGACGAATTCTCAATTCTTGATTCTCAATTCCTAATTTCGCTTCTTACATCACCTCAACCCGACGGATAGCCCCCCGGCCGTGCTCTGGCTGTCCGGCCGGTCGCGAGGACGCCCATCGTTTATTTCGCCCTATTATCTACCCGATCACAGGCCATTTCTCCCGGAGTTCACGGCGGGAATCCTGCTGAATCCAATCTGAACTCGGAACTCTGAACGCTGAAATCTCAGTGAAGCAGGAATTGGGCTACACTTGAATTGACGGTCCTCGTCCGTGTGGTGGGCGTAGTTCAGTGGCAGAACGCCTGACTGTGGCTCAGGAGGTCGCGGGTTCGATACCCGTCGCCCACCCCAAACAATCCGGACCAGAGCCGTTCGTCGTGCGTCGTTCGTCGAGAACCTCGAACGTCGGACGTGAGCACGTCGCCCGCAGAACGCCGAACGGCTCTTACCGTCCTATCCAATACGCCATCTTGACGAGGAACACATCGTCGCCCTGGGCGGCGAAGAGCGCTCGGGTGTCGCGGCCGGGCGAGAAGTCGCCGGGGTGCGAGACGTCCTGCTGCTGGCGAGTCCACACGGCGTAGAACGCCGAGCCAGGCTTGAGCTCCCACCGGAACACCGCGTTCAGCTTGAGCGACTTGAGGTTGAAATCCGGATCGCCGAAGGTGAACGGCGGCGCGGGTCCCGACCTGTCGGGGTCGGCCGTGTAGGTTCGCGTCGCCGTGTCGTAGGCGAGCGAGCTCCCCGGCCTGTCGTACCGGAGGAAATCGTAGGTGCGCGGTGCGGCCAGCTCCTTGAAGTCGCCGTAGTCGCCGGCGGCCAGGAGCGGCTGCGCGAAGATCTGGAGCGAATGACGCCGCGTGAATACCACGCTGACGCGCGTGGTGAGCGTGAGCTGCTTCTGATCGATCGTGCCGAACACGTGCCGCCCGCCGAATGTCTCGATGGCGGTCGGGTCGGCGACCGACCGGATGTACTGGGCGGTCGTCCGGGAGTTGCCGAAATTAGGCCCGGACGAAATGGTCAGCTTCGACGACGGCTTGAGGTTGATCGAGACGCCGGCGTTCGATCCCCAGCTGTCTTCGTCGTTCCAGAAGTAGTTCGCGAAGCTGTTCACGGACACCCATTTCCGTGAATCGGAGTTGAAGAACACTCCCCAGTTGCGGCCGGCGGGCAGAAGCGCCGAGGGTCCGCCGCGCGTGAGCCGGTCGTCCTGCACGTCGCGTCGCACATTCAGATTGACGCCGGTGGTCCAGTAGTTCAGGAACTGAAGGAAAACGTTCGCCTGCACACCATCGGCCTGAAGATCGCGGTTGTAGTTCCACGTCCAGTACTTGGCCGCCCACCACGAGCGTTGACGCAGCACGCGCCCCGGCGTCACGTTCCGCCAGAAGAAGACCGAGTGCGCGCCCGCGCGATCGCCCGATCCGAGGAAGCCGAGGTCGTTCGATTCGAACCCGGGGCCAACGCCCCACAGCGCCGCGTTCACCGTCCAGAGCCCGCTGTTGCGATTGAGGTTGACCCGGCCGCTGACACCGCCGAGCGACGTGCGGGCGGGATCAAATGACACGTGCGGCGCGTCCGGGCGTTGAAAGTACCGCTGCGGCGCACGCTGCGCGCGTGTGATGGCCGCCGGCGATCCGCTGAGACGACTCGTCGCGATCTTGCCCGCTATCACCCAGTTCAGCCCGTCGCCGAGAAAATAGTAGCCGTCCAGGCCGAGGACGAACGCCTGGCTCGCGAGGCCGGCTTCGAGCGCCGGCGTATCCAGCCGGCGGCTGACGCCGGTGGCAAGCGCGCCCACGCCCGCACGCCGTCCGTCGCGCTTCAGTCGCATCACCAGGTAGTTCGACAGCGGCTCCACCGTGACGCGCCCGTCGAACGCCGGCGAGGCCACGCGCGCCTGCTCGCGGGCGGTGATGGCTTCGAGCAGGGCGATGCTCCAGCCGCTTCGCGTCTTGCCGGTCAGCTTGGTGGCGCCCAGAATTGTCGTGGCCGTCGGTGGATCGGTGAAGTCGCCGGGCGCGCCGAGCTGCGGCGCGCGCCCGATCCGGCGGGAGTAATAGAGGTTGGGGTCCGAGCTGTTGAAGCCCCAGTAGTTGTTCGCGCCGCCCACGCCGAAACTGCCGAAAATCTGCGAGCCCTCGAGGAAGAACGGCCGCTTCTCCTCGAAGAATGTTTCGAATGCGGATAGATTGATCACCGCGGGATCGACTTCGACCTGGCCAAAGTCGGGGTTGAACGTGCCGTCGAGCGTGAGGTTGCTCGTCACGCCCCACTTGAGATCCAGCCCGGCCGACGCAAACGCGCGCGATCCGTCGTTGAACGGGTTACCCGCGCCGGCCGGCTGAATGAGCTCGGTCCGCGCGGCGGTGTAGGGCAGGAGCTCGAGATGTCGCGTCGGACGGACGCCGTCGATACCGGTCAGGTGCGCCATGCGCGATGCTGTGCCGTTTTCCTTTTTCGGCACGAGCTCGAGCCAGTCGGTCTCGTTCTTGCGCCGGATGAAGCGCTCGACGTTGACGCCCCACATCTGGCGATCGGCCGCCGCGAATCGCAGCTGCGACAGCGGAATGCGCAGCTCGGCCGACCACCCCTGCTCGTCGGCCGACACGGCCGCGTCCCACACCGCGTCCCACGTCTGGTCGTTCCACGTGTCGTTGTACAGGATCTGATCGCGCTGGACGCCCGCGGCGCTCACGCGAAAGACCGCGCCCGTCAGATGATCGTGCATCGGGTCGAGGTAGATGCTGATGCGGTCGGCATCGGCTTCCTCGTCGCGTTTCGAGAGGCGCCGTGAGACGAGCCCCGGCTCGGTGTCGAACATCTTCGCGCCCACATACAGCGCATCGTCGTCGAAGAGAATGCGGATTTCGGTGCGCTCCGTGGCGGGCTGCCCTTCGTCGGGGTCGATTTGCGTGAGGTCGCCAACTGGCTCGGCCAGCGCCCACGACTCGTCGGCGAGGCGGCCGTCGATCGTCGGGGGCGCGCTCGTGCGCACCGCGCGCACGCCGGCGCGCGGCGTGTGGGCCTGGCGCGGCTCCTGGGCTTCGGCGATGCCGGATGCGTCGAGGGCAGTGGCAAGGCCGAGCCACAGCGGGACACGCAACACACGCCAGCGAATCACGTTGACGCGTTAGACGGAGAGAGCGCGGAAAAGGTTGGGCGCCCCTATATAATGTGCCACTGGGAACCTCGGTACATCAGGACTCGAGAACGTCAGGAGCCATTATGAATAGGACACTGTGGCGTTGGGCCGCCGGCGTCGTTCCGCTGGCGATGCTGTGGTTGTGGGCGACGATGCCCGCGACAGGCCAGACCGGCGCGCTTCGGGGCGAGTGGCGGTCTTACGGGGCCGACCTCGCCAACACGCGCTACTCGGCGCTGGATCAGGTGAACGCGCAGAACTTCAACAACCTCGAGGTGGCATGGCGCTTCCGGACCGACGCCCTCGGGCCGCGCGTCGAGAACAACCTCCAGGTCACGCCGCTCATGGCCAACGGCAGGCTGTACACGACGGCCGGCACGAGGCGCGCGGCGGTCTCGCTCGACGCCGGCACCGGCGAGATGCTCTGGATGCACAGCATCGATGAAGGCCCGCGCGGCGCCGCCGCGCCCCGTCAGCTCTCGGGCCGCGGCCTCGCGTACTGGACCGACGGCCGCCAGCAGGAACGCGTGCTCTACGTCACGCCCGGGTACCAGCTCGTCGCGCTCGATGCGAAGACCGGCGCGCGCATCCCTGGCTTCGGCAAGGACGGCATCGTCGATCTGAAACTCGAAAACGATCAGCAGATGGATCTCGTCAAGGGCGAGATCGGCCTGCACGCGGCGCCGATCGTCGTCCGCGACACGATCGTGATTGGCGCCGCGCACCTGGCGGGCGGCGCGCCGCGCAGCAAGACGAACGAAAAGGGTTACATTCGCGGGTTCGACGTGCGCACGGGCAAGCGACTCTGGATTTTCCACACGATTCCGCGGCCCGGCGAGTTCGGCAACGATACGTGGCTGAACGACTCGTGGTCCTACACCGGCAACGCCGGCGTGTGGGCGCAGATGAGCGCCGACGAAGAGCTCGGCATGATCTACCTGCCCGTGGAGCTTCCAACCGGCGATTACTACGGCGGCCACCGTCCGGGCAACAACCTGTTCGCCGAGAGCGTCGTCGCCCTCGACGCGAAGACGGGGCAGCGCAAGTGGCACTTCCAGCTCGTGCACCACGGCATCTGGGACTTCGACATTCCGTGCGCGCCAATCCTCATGGACATCGTCGTCAACGGCAAGCCGATCAAGGCGATCGCGCAGCCAACCAAGCAGAACTGGGTGTACGTCTTCGATCGCGTCACCGGCCAGCCGGTGTGGCCGATCGAAGAGCGGGCCGTCGAGAAGGGCGAGGTGCCGGGCGAGTGGTACTCGCCGACGCAGCCGTTCGTGACCAAGCCGCCGGCCTTCGATCGCCAGGGCGTGACGATCGACGATCTCGTCGACTTCACGCCCGAGATCAGAGCGGAGGCCATCAAGGTGGCGTCGCGCTACAAGCTCGGTCCGATCTTCACGCCGCCGGTCGTCAGCAAATGGGAAGGCCCGCTCGGCACGCTGACGCTGCCGACGGCCACCGGTGGCGCCAACTGGCAGGGCGGCTCGTTCGATCCTGAAACGAAGATCATGTACATCTTCTCGAACACGAGCATCGGCGTGCGCGGGAACATCCCGTCCGATCCTCAGCGCACCGATTTCACCTGGATCAACGGCCTGGCTTCCGATCCGGCGCTCGGCCGCGGCGGCGCGGGAGGGCCCGGCGGACGAGGTCAGGCGCCGGCAGCCGCGGGCGCGGCGGCGGTGTCCGGCGGAGGCGGCCGCGGGCAAGCGGCGGCGGGCGCGGTTGCGCCCGGGGGACGCGGCCAGGCGCCGGCCGGCGGCCGCGGCGCCGCGGGTGGTGGCGGTGGTGCCGCGGGCGGCGGTGGCGGTCCCAACGTGCAGGGCCTGCCGCTCGTGAAGCCGCCGTACGGACGCATCACGGCGCTCGACCTCAATAGGGGCGAGCTCGTCTGGCAGATCGCGCACGGCGATACGCCCGACAACATCCGCAATCACCCGGCGCTCAAGGGCCTGAACATCCCGCGCACGGGCCGTCAGGGCCGCATCGGCGTGCTGACCACCAAAACGCTCGTGATTGCGGGCGAGGGCGGGACGGTGACGATGGCCGACGGGCGCTCCGGCGCGTATCTGCGGGCGTACGACAAGGCGACGGGCAAGGACGCCGGCCAGGTGTACATGCCGGCGCCGCAGACCGGGTCGCCGATGACCTATATGCTGAACGGGCGGCAGCACATCGCCGTTGCGATCAGTGCCGGCGGCTACGGCGCGGAGCTGCTGGTGTTCAGGGCGGCCACAGGAAGTTAGAAATGAAAGTCATAAAGTTAAAAGTGAAAAGTTAAAAGGACAGCGACGGACCGAGAGGGGAGCGCGCGCGGTGCGGCTCTTCTCTCGGTCCTTTTTTTGCGGTCACCAAGCCAGAGGCGGGTCTGCAATCCCAGCACACGGGTGCTTGAGCCGGACAAATCCCCGGACATCGGGGGGCCCACGCCGCATGTCACCTGATGCCTATTGCCGAGGCTGGCTACGCTCGAAGCCGTCGTCGAGTTCTACGACGGTGGCGGGCGCCCGAATCCACACGTCGATCCAGGAATTCGCCCACTCCGTCTGAGCGCCGAGGAGAAGCAGATGCTGGTCGCGTTCTTGAAGTCGCTTTCGGGTTCGATCCGAGAGGGTCGGCCGTAGGAGTGAAAGCGGT
>MEKT01000047.1:12682-13412 GCA_001767435.1 Acidobacteria bacterium RIFCSPLOWO2_02_FULL_65_29
AGTGAAAGCGGTAGCCAGTCTGGGCGCTGGAGAACTTCGTGCGAAAGGCCGACGCCCCGCGGTGACGCCGTCGAATAGAATTGCATGCATGGGGATCACGCAAGTCACGGCCGCGGTTCGAAACCCGGCTCGCCCGCGGAAGCTCTGGGAGGGGCTGTTCCTGGTGGACACCGGGGCAGTGGACTGTATGGTTCCCGGCAAGCACCTCAGGGCGCTCGGGCTCAGGCCGCGCGGTAGAAGAACCTATGAACTCGCCGATGGTTCGGAGGTCACGCTGGACGTGACCGTGGCCGAGGTCGAGTTCATGGGCGAGAAGGTCGGCGCCACGGTGATCTACGGACCCGACGACGCCGAGCCGATTCTTGGTGTGACAGCGCTCGAGTCGGTGGGGATCGAGGTTGATCCGCGCTCCCAGCGCCTCAAGCGATTGCCGGCTGTGAGGCTCAAGACAAAGCGATGAAGACTCGCGACACCCTTCCCTTCGCGGCCTCTTGACCCAATGTGCTCGCCCTGTTCCGCCTGACGATTCTGCTGCCGGGCGTGCTGCTGACGGTGTTCGGCGTGCGTGCGCTCGTCCAGGAGCACGCCTTCGCGGGTTCATGACGCTTTCGTGACATTTCCCACCATGCCGTTCGTAGAATAACGGCAGAGTGAACCACCAAGCGTGGCTTGCCGGCCGCCGCCTTCCTTCCCGACAGGCGCTTCTCTTCCTGGTCGCCATCGTCCTTCC
>MEKT01000048.1:0-30576 GCA_001767435.1 Acidobacteria bacterium RIFCSPLOWO2_02_FULL_65_29
ACAGGGACGTCAGCGTCCATACCCTCTTTGGTGTCGCGAAAAGTGTTCACTAATGGGTGAGGCACCGAAACCCTCGTCGATCATACGCGAGCTCGAAATCAGGTAGACCCGGAGGTCGCTCCAGGTCCCGATCGTCGTTCCTGGGGCATCCTGGGCGGTTGTTTCGTCGCATCAGCCGGGGCGATCCTCAGCGTCTCACGCATCGCTCGCTCAGATCGGTCGACAGGGCTCGCGGCTCGAAGATGAGGAGGGCACGTTCGTGGCGCGCCTCAGCTCTCACAGGGCGTCCGCGGGCTCCGTGGTCGTCCCGGCCGGTCCTCTCCTGACGGTGCGCCCTTTGTGATCTTCAATGCGGAGGAGGCGTTCGTTCAGCCGTCCGAGTTTCACTGGCCCGAAGTATACGTCCCAGAGCCCATCGTCGACTTCTTCCAGTCCGACGTACTCGCCCGCCAGGGTGTGCGTCACGCAGACCCAGCGCTTCTTCCAGCGGATGCCACTATTGCGACTGACGAGGCGGACTTCGAAGTGGCCGGGGTATTCCAGGGGCGCGAGTGTGCGCGGCAGCGCCCGCGGTGACGGCTGGTAGACGGAGCCAGGCGTTTCTTGGTCCAACGCTTCGTGCGGGCGTTCGTCGTTGTACTCGTGACGAAACCGATTGAACCGGATCTGTTGAGCACGCAGATTGGCGCTCGGTGGACGCGTGGCCTCGGCTTTCAGCGTCCGATGCATCCGCTCATGGCGCCCGTTCTGCTGCGGGGACGCGGGGGCGATCAGTTCCGGGAGGATCCCGAGCCGAATCCACCAGACGGATAAGGTGGACAGGCGCCCGAGCGCGGTGGTCGCGAAGGGCACGCCATTGTCGGTCCGGATAATCCCCGGCAAGCCGTACTCTTGGAAGAGGCGGAGGAAGATCGGCCGGGCCGTGACGATCGCGGTCGAGAGCAGGCCGTGGCAGGTCAGCAAGTACCGACTGAAGCCATCGACGATCGTCAACGGATAGCAATACACCCCGTTGCGGGTTTTGAACTGCCCTTTGAAGTCCGCGGTCCAGGTTCCGTTGGGGGCCGTCATCGGGATCAGCGGCCGACCGGGGTGCGCAGGCACCGGACGCCGCCGCGGTCCCATGATGAGGCCCGCGCGATCCAGCAGATCACAGACCGTACTCCGGGCCGGAAGCGTCCACGTCGGGTGCCGCGTCGCCACGATCTTCAGGAGCTTCTTGGCGCCCCACGTCGGATGGTGGCGGCGCACGTCCAGCAGCGCCGCGATGATCGGCGGGCGCGTTCCGTGCGGACAATGCGCGGGGCGCCGTGACTGATCGACCAGCCCGGCCGGTCCCCCGACGTCGTAGCGGTCGATCCATTTGTAGGCGGTCTTCCGACTGATGCCGTAGTGCCGCGCCAGCTCCGCGACGTCGAACACGTCGCGTTGGGAATCCGCGATGAATTGTACGCGTTGATCCATGAGTAACGTCTCCTGCCACGGCATCCGAGCACCTCGGCTCGAGTGTGGCTGAATGTGTTACCCATGTCCCCGGACTGTTCTGTTACCCTTGTCCCCGGACCGCACCGTGGGTGGCTAACCCGCGAATGGAGCCGACGCGCGATGGCAGCTGCACGCGCGCGGCTCATTCGCAATCGTTCGGCGGACAAGATAAACCTACGTTGATCGAAATTCGAGAAGAACATCCGACCGACGTCACGGCCATTCGTGATGTGAACAGGCGCGCATTCGGACAAGACCAAGAAGGCCACATCGTCGATGCATTGAGGTCGAACGGGGCAGCGTTGCTTTCGTTAGTGGCAACACTCAAGGATCAGGTGGTGGGCCACATCATGTATAGCCCACTGTTCGTGGGCGACGTCACAGGATCGGGCCTAGGCCCCATGGCCGTGCTTCCGGAACTCCAACGCCAAGGGATTGGCAGCAATCTGGTCAGAACGGGAAACCGGAAACTCAAGGACGCAGGCTGTCCATTCGTCGTCGTTGTCGGGCATTCATCGTTCTATCCTCGATTCGGGTTCAAGCCGGCAAGCACGTACGGAATTTCGTGCGAATGGAACGTACCCGACAACGTGTTCATGTTGTTGGTTCTGGACCAGGCGAAGATGCAGGGTGTTTCGGGGTTGGCGAAGTACCGGCCTGAATTCTCAACCGTTGCTTGACGCCAGGTTGCACGAGTTCCTGTCACGAGCTATCCGCCGAGCATCGAAGAACTGCGAGCTGCAGTACCGCCATTGTGGATTCGGCGAGACGTTGTGCTTCTCGCGAGCTTTGGGGGTGAACTCCCCTATCAGGACTTTGTTCTCGTGGCGGCATGTCCCCTGCATGCTCTTACTGCCGATTACGACTACGTCATCTACCGAGATTATCTAAGAGGCGAACGGCCGATTGGTGAATTGAGACTCGCACGTGAACTTCGAACCGGTCGAGTTCTGCGAGAGGAACTTGCTCATTGGCGGTAGCAGCTGGCCCCGACGGGGTGGCCTGGCTGCAGGACTGCCTATGGCAAGGCCGTCTAACACGCGATGGAGCCGACGGCCCGACGTGCATCATTATTAGTGGGCTACGGTTGTACGTCGGGCCGCGGCTCATCGCGAGGCCGTTTGGGCGGACGCTGGAACCGTGATAGGTATTCGAACAGGAAGGGCATGGTGGTGATCGGCATCGCGTATCTCGTAATTCCATTGCTGGCGTTGTTCTGGTGCTACGTCGACCTCTGGGCGCGAAGCTGGCATAGGAACAGACTATGAGCAACACCAACTGGAGACGCGTCGTTCTCTGCGGGATCGTGGCCGGCAGCATCTTTTCCTTCATGGCGGTGGCGCTCGATTTCCTCGGTCTCGGCCAAACACGGTATATGCAAGCGATTCAGTCCGGCTTCGGTCGCGGCCCGTGACCCTGGGCATGGGGATTCGTTCTGGACATTGTCGGCGGCATCCGGACGATGTGGCTCTGCGCCTCAATCCGGCCGCGCTACGGGTCCGGACCCAGGACCGCCGCCCTTGCCGGACTTGCCGCCTGGCTTTTCTCTTCCGTGGTTGTGATCCAGTTTGCGCTGCTGCAACTCATCCAGCTTCCCGTGGGCGAGCTCGCGGTTCCTCTTGCCGCGTACTTGCCCATTCGGGTGGTGGCGAGCCTCGTGGGCGCTTCGCAGTTGACTACCGGCGAAGCGGCTGCACGATCTTGAAAGGCGCGCGCGGTGAGGCCCTATCCAGGAGTACCTCGGTGAGGTGGCAAACGATCCGCCGCATGGCCGCGTCCGTGGAAATGGGATTCGTGAAGAGCTTGGTGCCGCCCAACACGGCGCAGTCAGACCTGATCAACGAGCGATTGTTGGCATTCCTGCGCGAAGGCGAGCTCGCCGTCACGTGGGCGTTTCTGCTTCACGACGAATTCAAGCGAGTCGTTTGGGAGATGGCTCATCCCTCCGGTGTCAATCCGAAGTCTCAAGGTGAGCTCTCAGACGCGATTCAAGGCATCGTCGGCTGGCTCCCGAGCGACATACCCGAGGCGGCTCCTCACAGGGTTGGCGAGCGGCACCGCGAAGTGGCCGAGATGATCATGAAGGACGGAAGTCGAAACACCGAGCACGCGAGGGGTTTGCTGGACGCGGTCAACCATTCTCGCTTCGTGGCGCACGAGGTCAGCGCGGGCTGGGCTCAACAGAAGCGCGCGATGATTGAATCGTTGAAGAAGCAAAAGCGGGTTTCGCTCGCAGATGACACTGACTGGACCTGACAGCACCGCGCGAGACATTCTCATATGTGGGTCGCGGCGAACCGATGGCATCGGTTACGCTGCCGAGCATCTGGATCCGTCGGTCATTCAATGAGCCGTCGCACATTCGGGGTGCGGTGGGCAATTCATGACGAAGAGCGGTTCTCCACGGCCTGAGCGGATGCGCGGCGCCGCACGTGGGCCGGAGCGGACGTTGGGCGGACCTTTCGTGGATCGAGAGAGAGGAGGGCTCTAAGAATGGGCAGAGTGGTCATCTCCTGTTACCGACCGAAGCCGGCCCAGGGCGAGGCTTTGCGGAAGCTGATGCTGGGTCATGTGGCCACCCTGCGTTCGATAGGCCTGGTCACGGAACGGGTCCCGATCACCATGGAGGCAAAGGACGGCACCTTCGTCGAAGTCTTTGAATGGGCCTCACGCGAGGCGATTGAGGCTGCGCACACCCATCCTGTGGTTCTACGGATGTGGGAGGAGTACGGCAAGGTCTGCGACTACATCCCGATTTCTCAGGTCTCTGAAGCATCACAACTGTTTTCGGAATTCATGCCTGTGGACGTGAATGCCTAGCGAATCGGTGCGACGCCAAGAGGCAGGTCGCACAGAAGGCTCGAAGGGGCACAGACGCCATTCGCCAAGTAGTCCTCCCCTCTACGAGCCCAGCACATGCCGCGATGTCATTTGAGAACAAACTCACGGAATGGCGGGCCGCGTTGCAGGATTGTGAGGCCGGCGAAGGTCACATGTTGCGTCTGATCCGACCCGATTCAACAGAACTCTGGGCACTCGCGCGCCAACTTGTTGAGGATTACGCCGCGTCATTGAATCTCGACCTCAGCTTCCAAGACTTCGCGCACGAGGTTGAATCCCTCGCGGATGAATATGGTCCGCCGACTGGCTGTTTCCTGTTGGCGGTGCGTGAGTCAACCTTCATCGGGTGCGGTGCGTTCCGAAAAGTTTCGGATTCGGACTGTGAGATGAAACGCCTCTATGTCGTTCCAACCAACCGTGGCGGAAGGATCGGCCTCGCGCTCGCCAAAGCTTTGATTGAAGAGGCGCGGCACCTTGGATACAAGAGGATGTTGCTCGACACTCTTCCCTCCATGAAACGGGCTCAAGAGCTGTACGTGTCGCTTGGATTCGAGCCGACGTCGGCGTACCGGTACAATCCAGTGCCTGGCGCAACTTTCTGGAGGTTGGACTTTCATTAGCGTTAGCCGTCTAACTTGGCATGCAGCCGACGGCGTGGTGGCATGCTGAACGCCGCGGCTGATGCCGGGCGTTGGCCTTACAGGGATCAGACACAGGGCCTGAAACCGGCCCGTGGATTTCTGGCTGATAACAGCTTCGAGGAAACGGTGCAAATCCGCTGCTTTCGGAAGCAGCTCGCGACGCCGAGTGAACGCGAGGGCTCGTGAACATTCCTCTCTACTGGGCAAAGGCTGACGGACAGACGACGCACCCCGACGGCAGCCCGCTCGCGCTGACGGCATGGGGATGGTCGGCCACGGACCTGGCCGACGCCCGGAAAAACGCGGAAGACCGGCTGAGCCGCATGATGGCCCGCGTCGAGAGCGGCGACGCGCTGCCCGATCGATATCCGTACGGCGTGCGCGCGCTGCGCGAGGAGATCGTCGATCGCATCGACCGCGGCGCCGATGCCACGGCTGCCGTCGTCACGAGAAATGCGTACGGCAGCCTCGTGATCAACGCTCCCGACGTGATGTTCGTGGACGTCGACGTCCCGGAGTCGACGTCGAAGAGCCTGTTGGGCGGATTTTTCTCCCGCAAATCGAGCGGACACGTCCGGTGGCAGACGATCGCGAGCACGCTGGCGTCGACGACGAGCTCGTCGTTCCGCATCTACGCAACCGCCGGCGGCTACCGCCTCCTCGCGACCGAGCGGACGTTCGCCACGGGATCGAGCGAAACGGAGCGAATCATGGAGGCGGTCGGCGCCGACCAGGCATACGTACAGCTCTGTCGCGCGCAGAAGAGTTTCCGCGCACGGCTCACGCCCAAACCGTGGCGCGCGGGCCACGTCGCGCCGCCGAACCAGTTTCCGCGAGGGCCGAAGGAGCAGGTCGCCTTCGAGCAGTGGCTCGGCAAGTACCAGCGGAAATCCGCGGACCGGGGCGTCTGCAAGTACCTTGGGGACGCGGGCGGCGGTCGTGTGGCCGCCTCGGTCGCGCCCGTGCTCCGCTATCACGATGAGCACACGCGCGTGAGCGAAGACCTTCCGCTTGCGTGACGAGGGCGAAGACCGCGGAGGATATCTATCTCATTTCACTCGCCGCCTTCATGATGTGCAATCCACCCCGCGACGGATCTGAAGCGGCGTGTCCGCCGTGCTAACATCCCTGCGACCTCACCCCGTGCGAGGCCAGAATGCGGAGCATGACAGTGAACCAACGAGCGCGCGTGTGGTCGGCCGGGCTCTTGCTCGTTGCGGGAGGGATCTTGATGCTCGGACGCTTGGACGCCGTCCAGCCGTCGCGGCCTGCTATTTCGGCCGCTGGCAAGGCCGCACTGTCGCAGTACCTCACGGCCACGGTCGATCGCGGCGACGTCCCTGGCGTCGTGGCGCTGGCGGTGGATCGCGACAGCGTGCTCTACGAAGGTGCGGCCGGCAAGCAGGACGTGGCGCGCAACGTGGCCATGCGGGTCGACACGCTGTTCAGGATTGCCTCGATGACCAAGCCGGTCACCTCCGTGGCCGCGATGATGCTCGTCGAGGCGGGCGCGCTCGGGCTCGACGACCCGGTCTCGAAGTATTTGCCCGCGTACGAGCACCGTGAGGTGCTCACGAGCTTCAACGCGACCAGCGGCGCCTACGAGTCGCGCCCGGCGAAGCGTCCAATCACGATTCGCCATCTGATGAGCCACACCTCGGGACTGGGCTACGGATGGTCGTCTCCAATCGTCTCGCGCCTCACCGAAAACAATCGGGACAGAGAGACGGAGATTCCCCTGCTGTTCGATCCCGGCGACAAGTGGGCGTACGGAGCCAGCACGCGCGTGCTCGGCCAGGTCGTGGAGAAAGTATCCGGCCAGCCCCTCGACACCTTCTTCCTGGAGCGGATCGTCGGCCCGCTGAAGTTGACCGACACGTCGTACGTCGTGCCGCCGGAGCACACGTCCCGCGTCGTCACGGTGCACCGCCGAGCGGACGGCCGACTGACCGAACAGCCGAATGCGCCGGTCCAGCAGGCGGCCGTCAGCGGCGAAGGCGGCCTCTATTCGACCGCGCGCGACTACGGGACGTTTCTGCGGATGCTCCTGAACGGCGGAAGCCTGGGGAACGCCACGCTTCTCAGCCCGAAGTCGGTCGCCATGATGGGCGACAACCACATCGGCGCAGTCATCGTCGAGGAGCAGCCGGCGGCCGACGCGGCCCGGACGAGACCGTTTCCGCTGGGCGCCGGCCGCGATACGTTCGGCCTGGGCTTCCAGATTGCCGCGCGCGACGAACGATACGCCAGGCTGCGAAGTCCGGGAAGCCTGAGCTGGGCCGGCATCAACAATACCCATTTCTGGATCGATCCCGACCGGCACCTCGCGGTCGTCGTGCTGATGCAGGTGCTGCCGTTCTACGACGAGCGATGCATCGAGGTGCTGCGTGGGGTCGAGGAGCTGGTGTATCGCCATCTGGGCTGAAATAGGGACGCGCTTGCGACATTAAGAAGTAAGAATGCGGAATCAAGAATGCGCGCAGTCTTAAGACACTCCCAGAGATACTCAGCCACGACACAGGAGAAGGCATGGGCACAACGGTTTCACACATTACTCGGAGAGCTCGATACGGGTCGACCGCCGCGGTTCTGATCGCGGCAACTGGCGTCGTCTTTCCGCTGGCCGCGTCTGGCGACAATGGCGAGCAACTCTTGCGGATCGATCACTTCGTCCGCGTGACGTCTGCTGTTCCTTCGATGACCGGTCAACCAGCGCAGATCTACGTGCGTGAGGTCGTGAAGGCCGGCACGGCGCTTCGCGCGTCGAGCCTGGCGGACCGAGTGGTGCTGTTCATTCATGGCGCAGGCACGCCCGCGGAAGTCGCGTTCGACGTGCCCCACCAGGACTACAGCTGGATGGGATATCTGGCCGGCGCGGGCTTCGATGTGTTCTCCATGGACACGACCGGGTACGGCCGCTCGACGCGACCGCTCGTGATGAACGACCCGTGCAATCTGTCGGCGGCGCAGCAGGCCACCTTCATCCCACGGCTGCTCGCCGCGCCGTGCGCTCCGAGCTATCCTCACCAGTTGACCACGATCGCTTCGGACTGGCACGACATCAACGCGGCCGTCGACTACGTGCGCGCGCTGCGTCACGTCGATCGCGTCAGCCTCGGCGCGTGGTCGCTCGGCGGGCCGCGCTCGGCCGGCTACGCGGCCCAGCACCCGGAGAAAATTCAGAAGCTCGTGCTGCTGGCGCCGGCGTACAACCGGAACGCGGCCGCCGCGCCCCCCGTGCTCCCGGCCAACGGCCTGCCGATGAACACACAATCGCGCACCGAGTTCAACGCCAACTGGGATCGGCAGGTCGGCTGCCCCGGCCAGTACGATCGGGCCGTCAGCGACGCCGTGTGGTCCGAGATGCTTGCCTCGGATCCGGTCGGCGCCACGTGGGGCACCGGCGTGCGGCGCGCGCCGCAGACGACAACGTGGGGCTGGAACCAGGCCGTGGTGGCGAGGACACAGACGCCCACACTGGTGGTCGCCGGCGTGCACGACAAGCAGGTGTCGCCCGACCGCGTTCGCGAGTTGTACGAGGACCTGGGCTCGAGCCAGAAAGTCTTCGTCGACCTCGGGTGCTCCTCGCACAACGCGATGTGGGAGACGAACCACACGTTGCTGTTTCAGGCGTCGCTCGAGTGGCTCGCACAGGGCACGGTCAACGGATCCAAGGAAGGGATCCTGCACGTCGGGTATTGACTCTGAATTTGAGGATTTGAGGATTTGAGGATTTGAGGATTTGAGGATTTGAGGATTTGAGGATTTCGAGCTTGCGGAAAATTGACGTCTTTACACATATTTTTCCCGCGCAGTACGTCGAGCGGATGCAGCAGGTGGCGCCGGGGCTCAAGGACGCAGGCAAGCGCGTGCGAGGCGTGCCGATGCTCGTCGACCTCGACGTGCGGTTCCGCGTGATGGACACGTTCGAGGGCTACCAGCAGATTCTTTCCATCGCGACGCCGCCCATCGAGGCCTATGCGTCCCCCGCGGACGCGTCCGACCTGGCGAAGCGCGCCAACGACGGCATGGCCGATCTCGTGCGGCGCTACCCGGATCGGTTTCCCGGCTTCATCGCCTCCCTGCCGATGAACCATCCGGAGGCGGCGCTCGCCGAGCTTCATCGCTCCATCAGGACGCTGGGAGCGCGCGGCATCCAGATCTTCACGAACGTCTGCGGAAAGCCGATCGTCTCGCCGGAGTTTCTCCCGCTCTTCGAGGCGATGGCCGGCCACGATCTGCCGATCTTCCTGCATCCGTATCGCGGCGCCGGCACGGCCGACTATTCCACCGAGGATCGCTCGCACTACGAAATCTGGTGGACGTTCGGCTGGCCCTACGAAACCAGCGTCGCCATGGCCCGCATCGTCTTCGAGGGGCTGTTCGATCGATTCCCCACGCTGAAGATCATCACGCACCACATGGGCGCCATGGCGCCCTACTTCGAGGGCCGGCTCGGACCCGGCTGGGATCAGCTCGGTGCGCGCACGTCGGACGAGGATCTGTCCCTGGTGCTGAAGCGGCTGAAGCGGCGGCCGATCGACTACTTCCGTATGTTTTATGGCGACACCGCCCTTTTTGGCGCCTACGACGCGACGGTCTGCGGCCTGAAATTCTTCGGCGTCGACCACGTCGTGTTCGCCTCCGATGCGCCGTTCGACCCGGAAAAAGGGCCGATGTACATTCGCGAGACCATCGGCATCATCGATCGTCTGCCCATCACAGAGGGCGAGCGCGAGCGAATCTACTGGGGAAATGCCGCTCAGCTGTTGAAACTGCCTGTTGACTCCGCGCACCAGGCCGCGTAGAACATCCGAGATCTGGAGGCACGTATGGTAAGGAACCGCATCGCCGCTCTGATAGTCGCCACTGCGTTTGCCGTGCCTGCCGCCGCGCAGGACGCGAAAACCATCATCGCCGGCGCCTCGAAGGCCATGGGCGCCGACACCCTGAAGACCATCGAATACACGGGGAGCGGATTCGACTTCGCGCTGGGGCAGGCGCCCAGCCCGACCGCGCCCTGGCCGAAGTTCATCGACAAGACCTACACGCGCGCGGTCAACTTCGAGACGCCCGCGACGCGCATGGACCGCATCCGCCTGCAGGGCGAGAACCCGCCGCACGGCGGGGGCCAGCAGCCGATCATCGGCGAACAGAGGCAGAACCAGACGGTCATCGTCAACGCCACCACGCCGTGGGTGCAGCAGCTCGAAATCTGGATGACGCCCCACGGATTCCTTCGCGCGGCCGCCGCGCGAAGCGCAACTGCCGCCACGCAGACGCTAGGCGGCCGGAAGGTGAACGTCGTGTCGTTCACAGGCGACAACAAGGCCAAGGTCAACGGCTACATCAGCGAGCAGAACGTGGTCGAGAAGGTCGAGACCTGGATCGACAACCCGGTTCTTGGCGACATGCTCTTCGAGGCGGTGTATGCCGACTACAAAGACGTCGGCGGCGTGAAGTTCCCGATGAAGATCGTGCAGCGCCAGGGGGGGGTTCCGATCCTCGACCTGACGATTACCGACGTCAAGCCGAACGCGGCGGTGACGATTCAGGCGCCGGCGGGACGCGGCGGCGCACCGGGTGGCGGCGCGCCACCGGCCGGGCAGGCGGCCGCGACGCCGTCCGAGAAACTCGCCGACGGCGTCTACCTCATCCTCGGCGGCTACGCGAGCGTCGCCGTCGACTTCCGCGATTACATCGTGGTGATTGAGGGACCGCAGAGCGAGGCGCGGGCCAGCGCCGTCATCGCGGAAGCGAAGCGGCTCATCCCCAACAAACCCATCCGCTACGTCGTCAATACCCATCACCACTTCGACCATTCGAGCGGGCTTCGGACGTTCGTCGCCGAAGGGGCGACCATCGTCACGCACGAGATCAACAAGCCGTATTACGAGAAGACGTTCGCGATGCCCCACACGCTCAACCCGGACAAGCTGGCGGCGGCGCCCAAGAAGGCGAGCTTCGAGACGATGACGGGGAAGAAGGTCCTGACGGACGGCAACCGGGTCATCGAGCTGCACCAGCTCCAGGGCAGCGGGCACAACGACGGGCTGATCGTGGCTTACCTGCCCAAGGAGAAGCTGCTGATCGAGGCGGACGCGTTCAATCCGCCGGCGCAGCCGGCCGCGGCGCCACCCGCTCAGGTCAGTCCGTATACGGCTAATCTGATGACCACCGTCGATCGGTTGAAGCTCGACTTCGAGCGTGTGATCCCGATTCACTATCCGGCAGACAATCGAGCCGTCCTGAAGGCCGAACTGTTGAGAGCCGGAGGCCGGGGGAACTAAGGGCCCTAAGGACGCGCGCATGCGGAACGTGATCGGGATCTGGTTGACGGTGGCCTTGGCCACAGTGGGTGCGGCTCTCAGTGCACAGGCTCCAGGCTCGGCCGCCCGTAGACCGCCGCAGATCGACGCCGGCGATCCGGCCTGCCGGGTCGCCAGGCTCGTGTCGACGGGCGCGCCGTTCCCGAAGAATCGGCGGACGCTCGCCATTCGATGGACGGGTTATTCGAACTTCGAGCTCGCCTACGACGGCCAGATCCTGCTGCTCGACGCCTACTTCGATCGAGGGAGCGCGTACCCGCCCCTCGGCTTCAAAGCCGCCGACATCGGGAAGGCAGATGCCATTCTGATCGGCCACGGCCATGTCGATCACATGTCCGACGCCGCGTCGGTCGCCATCCGAACCGGAGCGCTCGTGGTCGGCGCGCCGGCGACCATCGACAAGCTGCAGACGCAGTCCGTGGATCCGAAACAGCTCCGCTCCGTCACCGGCCGCGGCGGCGAGACCCTGCGCATCGGCGCGTTCACGATCGAGCCCATTCTCGGCCGCCACGGCGCTCCGCCCGAGGACCTGACGGCAGCATTCAACAAGGCGCTGCAGGCCGGCGCGACGCCGCCCACCCCCGATCAATCGAAGGAACAGGCGGCCATCCGCTCGCGCGGCACGTCGGATCCGCGCGTGGCCGCCGAAGGCACGATCGCGTACTTGATCACGCTCGACAACGGCTTCAGGATTGCGTTCAGAGACAGCGGCGGCGTGGTCACCGACTTCGAGCGCACGGCGTTCTCACGGATCGCCGGTGTCGACGTCGCGCTCGCCGCGACCTCCGCCGCGTACCTGAACAGCCTCACCATCCGGCAGGCACTCGAGTACGTCCGCACGTACAACCCTCTGGTCTTCATTCCGGCTCACCACGACGCGCCCTACAGCGGACTCTGGAGGGCCACCGAGCCGATCTTTCAAGCCATCAAGGAAGAGAATCCGAACATCGCGACCATCTCGAAGGGATACCGCGAGCCCACCTGCTTCGTCACCGGGTCGTAACCTACGGCAGGTTCCAGAACGGCGCCTGCGCGGCCTTCACCGCCGCAACCGCCTCACGCCCGCGCGTCGGCGGAATGGCCTCGGGCGCCGGCCAGGCCGACGCCGCGAGCTCGTCGGTCGCCAGCGCGCCCACCACGGCCCGCATCGACTCGGCGAGCGCCTGCAGGTCGTAGCCGCCCTCGGTGACGGCGACGATACGGCCGCCGCAACACTCCTCCGCAACGCGCCGAAGCTCGGTCGTCATAGCCGCAAACGCCTCCGCGGTGAGCCGCATGCCGGCGATCGGATCGCGCTCGTGCGCGTCGAAACCCGCAGACACCAGCAGCAGATCCGGCTGGAACTGCCGGAGCACGGGCACGACCACATGGGAGAAGACAAACCGGTAGTCTTCGTCGACGGCCCCCACCTCGAGCGGCACGTTGACGGTCAAGCCCTTCGCGTCGCCCGATCCGACCTCGTCGGCGGCGCCGGTGCCCGGGTAGTACGGGAACTGATGGAGCGACACGTAGAGCACGTCGGAATCGCCGTCGAAAATGTCCTGAGTGCCGTTGCCATGGTGCACGTCGTAGTCGACGATGGCCACCTTCTTGGCGCCGAGCGACCTGGCATGGGCCGCGGCCACGGCCACGTTGTTGTAGAAACAGAATCCCATCGCCCGATCGCGCTCCGCGTGATGCCCTGGCGGCCGGACAAGCGCGAACGCTCGCCGTGCGGCCGCACCCATCACGCGCTCGACGGCGTCGACCCCGGCGCCTGCCGCCAGGCGGGCGATCTCCACCGTTTCTGGCGACGTGTACGTGTCGGGATCGAAGGCCACAGCCCTGCCCGCCGCCGCCGCGACACAATCGAGGTACTCACGACCGTGCACGCGGGCGAGCTGCTCGTCGGTCGCTTCGCGGGGCGCCACAACCTCACCCTGCCGCCGCCACTCGTCGGCGACCCTGTTCATCACGTCGGCGCGCTCCGGCGATTCCGGATGCCCTGGCGGCGTCTGGTGCTCGCTGAATCGTTCAGACGCAATCAGAATCAATCCCATGTCTGATCAGCTCCATCGTGTCCCTTGTGGTGAATCGGCTGGCACAAGAGCTCCGCCGCACGTGTTTCCAACGCAAACAGACGCTCCTCCAGGGTCTGTCGAGCCTCTTCGATGCCCGCCTCGTCGGCGTCGGCGGCCACGCTGAACGGTTCGCCCATCGCGATGGCCACCGTCGAGAACGGCTTCGGGATCTGGGTTCGGTCCCAGCTCTTCAGCGTCCAATGCCGGCTGGCTTCGAGGTGAAACGGGAGAACCGGGTGACCCGTCGTCTTCGCGAGCCACACCGCGCCAGGCTGCGCCACGCGCGAGGGACCGCGGGGGCCGTCCAGGGTGAAGCCCGCCGGATGGCCCGCCTCGAGATCGCGCGTCAGTCGCAACAGCGCCTTGCCCCCGCCTCGCGACGTCGAGCCCCGCGCAGTGCCGTATCCAAGCCGTTCGATGATGCCCGCAATCCACTCCCCGTCGAAATTCTCGCTCGTGATCACCACGATGCGGCGGCCGCGGAAATAGTAGGCGGCTGGCAGGATGCGGCCGTGCCAGAACGCCATGATCGGCTGGCGCCCGCTTCTGATAATGGCATCGAAGTGCTCGAGTCCCTCGGTGCGCCATCGAAGCGTCGAGCCGAGAGCCGCGACGAGGCGGTAGCCGGCCATGGCGAGCAGCTTCGCCTGGGCGCGTTTGCTCGCCGACGAGCGCCACGGGCTGTCAGTCATGAGAATGGATGAATGGTCACGTCTTCTCCATCCGTCCGTCGACGTACGTCATCAGGTCCACGAACTGCAGCTCGGTGCCGGCGGTCGATTGCGCGCCTTTCAACATGATGGAACAGAACGGGCAAGCCGTGACGACGGTCGCCGCGCCCGTCTCACGCAGCTGCCTGAAACGGACGTCGCTGATGCGCGAGCCCGGCTCCTCTTCCTTGTCGGCGAACAGCAGGCCGCCACCAGCCCCGCAGCAATAGGGGTTCTCGCGATTGCGGACGGGCTCTGTGATGTCGGCCCCGAAGCGTTCGAGCAGTTCGCGCGGTTCGTCCACCGTCCCGCTGTACCGTCCAAGGTAGCAGGGATCGTGATACGTCACCGACCCGCCGGCGCCGGCGACCGTCCCCAGGCTTCGGGTCAACCGTTCGACGAACACCGACGAATGGACGATCGTCACCTCGTATCCGAATCGGCGGTAATCATCGCCGATGGTTTTCACGCAGTGTGGGCACGAGGACACGATGGTCTTGGGGCCGGCGGCCCTCAGATCGTCGATGTTGCCCTTCGCCAGCTCCTGGAACATGTATTCGTTGCCGGTTCGCTTGGCCGCGTCGCCCGTGCACCGCTCCTTCGACAGGACGCCGAAGGTCGTCTTCCGCGCGCGGAGAATCGCAAACAGCGATCTGAGCGACTTCTGGAAATCCGCCTCGAAGGCGCCCGCGCAGCCGAGCCACACCAGCACCTCATGTCTGGCCGGATCGAAGATCTCGAGGCCGGCGGATTCAACGAACTTCTGCCGTTGGTCGTAGGTCAGGCCCCAGATGTTGCCTCGTCGCTCGAGGTGGTTGTAGACGCCGCCCAGATATTCGGGCGCCTCGCCGTTCGACACGAGCCCGCGCCGGCTCCCGATGATGAGCGGCAGGTGCTCGATCCCGACCGGACATTGGTTCTCGCAGGCGCCGCACGTGGTGCACTGCCACAAGACCTCTTCCGAGTAGATCCCGCCGAGCGTGCGCTCTCGCGGCCCAGACAGAAGCGCGTCCTGCGTCTGCAGGATGAGCGTTTTGGGATTCAGCGCCTTGCCGGCGCCCCACGCCGGACAATTCTCCTGACACCGTCCGCACTCGACGCACGTGAAGGCATCGAGCACGATCTTGCTGCCGAGGTCCGTGATCGTCTCGAGGCCGACCTGATCCTTCTCGAAATCCAGATTCGGCACGGCGCCCAGCTCGCGTGATTTCAAGAACACCGTGATCGGCGACAGCACGAGATGAAAGTGCTTGGACGAGGGGATGAGCGCCAGAAACGCCAGGATGACCACGCTGTGGACCCACCAGTTGATGCGGCCGGCCAACGACGCCTCGTCCAGGCGCCAGGTCAGGAGAAACGTCACCATCAACGTGACGATGAACAGCGCAATCACCACCGACTCGAGCGATACGTGGTCGCCGAGCGCGACGGGACGCACGAACGCTCGGCGAATCACGAGGTAGACGATGCCCGCGAAGACCAGGACCGCAAACGGAGTCAGCGCGATCCGGTACAGGTGAAACCACGCCGTGCCCGTGACGTCGGCAATGCCAAGACCGTGCAGAAATTCAGCCGTCGTGTAGCCGCCGAACGCGAGAAAGCCCCAGAACACGAAGGCATGGGCCAGGCCGGCCGCCGGCCGTTCGACGATGGTCTTGCGTTGGAAGACCACGTCGACGAGAAAGCGGGAAGCGCGAAAACGAAGATCGTCGGTCGAAAACGTGTTGGGCGCGGCGGCAATCAACTGGACGCGTTCGGCCACCTGTGTGGCGAAGGCGCCGGCGAACATCAGGACGAGGACCCACAGGATCAGCGTTTCCATTGGGGCTCTATGAACACCACGAAGTCACGAAGAACACGAAGATCATCTTGGTGAACTTCTTCGTGACCTTCGTGCCTTCGTGGTTAGCCTTTGAGGGCGTTGATCATCGCCGGTACGACCTCGAAGAGGTCACCGACGATACCGTAGTCGGCGACTTCGAAAATCGGCGCATCGGGGTCCTTGTTGACGGCGACGATCGTGCTGGCCCCCTTCATGCCCACCAGGTGCTGAATCGCGCCTGAAATGCCGAGGGCGAGATAGAGCTTCGGCGCGACCGTCTGGCCGGAGCTGCCCACCTGGCGTGCCATCGGCAGCCAGCCCGCGTCGCATATCGGCCGTGAGGCGGCCAGCTCGGCGCCGAGGGCGTCGGCCAGCCTCTGCGCGATCTGGATGTTGGCCTGTTCCTTGATGCCGCGGCCGACCGACACGATGCGCGCCGCCTGTGACAGATCGACCGCCTGCTTGGCTTCCTGAAACGGCGCCTTCGGTTTCTGACGGATATCGGCGGCTGCGACAACAATCGAGAGCGCGCGCACGGGCGCCGGCGTGGCGCCACGCGCCGCCTGGTCGGCGCGAAACGCGCCAAGCTGAAAGGTCACGAAATGCGGCGTGGGCCCCTGTGGCACGACGTCGGCCGTGAGCTTCCCCTGAAACATCTGGCGCACGAACGCCGTCTCGCCGCCCACCACCTTGACGGCGGTGACGTCGGTCAGGATGGCGCGATTCAGGCGCGCCGCCAGCTTCGGCGCAAAATCCCGCGTCCGGTACGTGTGCGGCAAGAGCACGAGCGCCGGCGTCAGCTGGCTGATGACCATCTGCAGCGCCGCCGTGTAGCCGTCGGGCGTATACGGCTCGAGCAGTCGGTTGTCAACGGTCACGACTTCGGCCACCTGCGCGGCCGCGAGATCCGCTGCGGCCGATTGGACGCCGTCGCCCGGGACGGCCACGACGATCGGCCGGCCCGCGGCTATCTGCTGTGCGGCGGCAATCGTTTCCCACGTCGCGCGATTCACGTCCCCGCCGCGTTGTTCTGCAATGACCAGGATCATCCTGAATTCGTCTCCTTCATGATGTCGAGCTGTCGTGGCCTCATAGCACCCTCGCCTCGTCGCGCAGTCTTCGGACCAGTTCTTTCGCTGCCTCTGCCGAAGAGCCGGAGATCATCTGGGTCTTCTTCGCCTTTTCTGGCACGTAGAGGCTCAGGATCTTCTGCCGCACGGCGACGCCGGCAGGCGCGGCGGTCCGGCGGATCTCCTTCTTCTTCGCCGCCATGATGCCCTTGAGCGTGGCGTAGCGGAGCTGGTTGATGCCGCTTTGAATCGTGAGCACGGCGGGCATCGGCATGGCCACCCACTGGAACCACCCGCCCTCGAGCTCGCGCTTGACGCGGAGGGCCGACGTCTCCGCCTGCACCTCCATGATGATCGTCGCATGCGGCAACCCGAGCCGCTCGGCGAGAATCACGCCGGTCTGCGCGAAGCCCTGGTCGTCGGACTGCAGGCCGGTGAGGATCAGGTCGAACTGCTCGTCTTTCATCCCGGACTCGAGCGCCTCGGCCACCACGAACCCGTCGGCGTTCGCGAGCGCCTCGTCCTCGACGTGAATCGCGCGGTCGGCGCCGCGGGCCAGCGCTTCGCGGATCACCTGGGCGACGCGGGACGGCCCGGCCGAGCACACGACGACCTCACCGCCGTGCTTTTCCTTCAGGCGCAGGCTCTCCTCGAGCGCGTACTGATCGGGCTCGTTCATCTCGAAGCTGGCATCCTGCTCGCGAATCCACGTCTTCGATTCGTTCAGCCTGGGCTGCCAGTCGCGCGTCGGAACCTGTTTGATGCAGACGGCTATTTTCATGACGACACGACGTTCAAACGCAGAGAACGCAGCGCTCGCAGAGGTATCTGCGACCGGCCTGCTGCGCAGGCTGCGAACCGGACGAGCCGTGGAAACGCAGGCCGGCGCGTTACATGGTCCGCAGCTTGTGTTTCAACGGCTCGTTCGGTTCGCTCGCGGCCGGCGGCGCCGGCCGCCGGTCGCAGGATGTCCTCCTTGATTACTCCGTGCGTTCCGTAGTTTGAGTCTTCTCTGCGTGCTCAGCGCGCTCTGCGTCTAACGTTCGTATCTCTTGAATAGCAGCGCGGCATTCGTACCCCCGAAGCCAAACGAGTTCGACAGCGCGTACTCGATCGTCATCGGGCGCTTCACGTTCGGCACGTAGTCGAGGTCGCACGCCGGGTCTGGACAGTCGAGATTGATCGTGGGCGGCGCCACCTGATGGAGCACGGCGAGCGCCGTGATGCCCGCCTCGAGGCCGCCGGCGGCGCCCAGTAAGTGGCCCGTCATCGACTTGGTGGACGACACGGCCAGCGCCCTGGCGTGCTCGCCGAACGCACGCTTGATCGCCACCGTCTCGATCTTATCGCCCTCTTCGGTCGAGGTGCCGTGGGCGTTGATGTAGTTCACCTGCGCCGGCGCGATGCTCGCGCGGTCGATGGCCGCGCGCATCACGCGGCACGCACCGTCGCCGTCCATCGATGGCGCCGTGATGTGGTACGCATCGGCCGACATGCCGTATCCGACGATCTCGGCGTAGATCCTGGCGCCGCGCCGCTTCGCGGCCTCGCACTCCTCGAGGATGAGCACGCCCGCGCCCTCGCCCACGATGAAGCCGTCGCGATCCTTGTCGAAGGGCCGACTGGCCCTCTCCGGCGCGTCGTTGCGCTGCGACAACGCGCGCGCCGCGCCGAACCCGCCGATGCTCATCGGCGTGATGGCCGCCTCCGAGCCTCCTGCGATCATCTGATCGGCGGCGCCGCGCACGATAATCTCGAACGCGTCGCCGATGGCGTGGGCCGACGCGGAACAGGCGGTGCACGTCGACGAATTGGGGCCCTTGGCACCGAAACGGATCGACACCTGCCCGGCGGCCAGGTTGATGATGGCCGACGGGATGAAGAATGGGGAAATCTTGCGGGGCCCGCCGGCGAGAAACGCCTTGTGCTCCCGCTCAATCGTGGTGAACCCGCCAATGCCCGATGCGATGCACACCCCGGTGCGCAGGGCCATCTCGGGCGTCAGTGTCAGCCCCGAGTCGTTCATCGCGAACTGCGAGGCGGCAATCGCATATTGGATGAACGGGTCGACCTTCTTGACGTCTTTCTTGCTGACGAACTGCAGCGGGTCGAAGCCTTTGACCTCGCTCGCGATCTGCGTCGCGAACGTCGACGCGTCGAACTTGCCGATCGTCGCGACACCGCTCTTCCCAGCGCACAGCGCCGCCCAGTTGGCCTCGGTGCCAATCCCCAGAGACGACACCAGGCCAATACCCGTGACAACGACTCGCCGATTGTTCACCGGTGACCCCTACTTCTTGGACTTGGCGTGCGCCTCGATGTACTCGACCGCTTCCTTGACGCGCGTGATCTTCTCGGCGTCCTCATCGGGGATTTCAATCCCGAACTCCTCTTCGAACGCCATGACCAGTTCGACGGTGTCGAGCGAGTCGGCGCCAAGGTCGTCCACAAACGACGCGTCCGGCGTCACTTCTTCTTCGTCCACCCCGAGCTGCTCGACGATGATGCTCTTGACTTTGTCGGCGACTGCCATTCGCTCCTCCTCGGAATCGGGGTCCGGCGACAGCCGGACACTACGTGGGTTTCCTGCTCGCTGATCGTGAAATTCACAGATCCTCATGACCCCATGCAGGTCGTTCTACATGTACATGCCGCCGTTCACCGCCAGCACGTGCCCAGTAATATACGCTGCCTCGTCGGACGCAAGGAAGCACGCGGCGGCGGCCACGTCCTCGACGGTCCCCAGCCGGCCGAGCGGGATCTGGGCGGCCCAGTCGACCTGGGCCTTCTCGCTGATGGCACGCGTCATATCCGTGTCGATGAGACCCGGGGCAATGACGTTCACCGTGATACCGCGCGAGGCGACCTCGCGCGCGATCGCCTTCGAGAATCCAATCAGGCCGGCCTTCGACGCCGCGTAGTTGGCCTGCCCGGCGTTGCCCATCTGGCCGACGACCGAGCTCACGGTGATGATGCGGCCGCTCCGCTGGCGGAGCATCGGCCTCATGGCGGCCTGCACCAGCGTATACGCCGCGGTGAGATTTGTGGCGATCACGGCGTCCCAGTCTTCGCGCTTCATGCGCATCAGCAGCTGGTCGCGCGTGATGCCGGCGTTGCTCACGAGGATGTCGAGCCGGCCGTGCTTGGCGACGATCGCGCCGGGCAGCGCCTCGAGCGCCGCCGCATCGGTCACGTCCACGCTCGAGGCCTCGGCGTTTCCGCCCTTCGCGGCAATCGCGTCCACGGCCGCCTGGGCGTTGGCGCCGCGCGCGGCCGCCACGACGAACGCGCCCTGTACGGCGAATCGCTCGGCAATCGCCCGGCCGATGCCCCGAGACGCACCGGTAACGAGCGCCACGCGTCCGGTCAGCTCAAACATGGAGAATCGCCTCGACAGCCGCCAGATCGTCCGGCCCGCCGAAGCTCACGACGGAGGCCTCACGATGAATCTTGCGCACCAAGCCGCTCAGGACCGTGCCAGGGCCCACCTCAACATACGTGGTGATGCCCGCCGACGCAAGGCGGGCCACCACGGCCTCCCAGCGCACCGGCAACGACACCTGCGCGATCAGCGCGTCGATCGCCGCCTGGGCCGTGCGCTTCGGCTCGGCGTCCACGTTGGCCACGATCGGCACGCGGGGATTCCGCGCCGGCAGCGCGCGCAGCTCGGGCGCGAGCCGGATCTCGGCGGGTTTCATGAGGGCGCAGTGAAAGGGTGCGCTCACGGGCAGCGGCACCACGCGTTTGGCGCCGAGCGCCCGCGCACGCTCGCCCGCACGCGCGACGGCGGCCCGGGATCCGGCGATCACGACCTGACCTGGGCCGTTGAAATTCGCGGGGCTGACGATGCGGTCGACCTGGTCGCCGTCGTCGTCGTTCACAGGGCCTTCGGCGGCTTCCGCGCACGCTTGCGCCACTTTGTCGGCCTCGAGGCCCAGGATCGCGGCCATCGCGCCCGTGCCGACGGGTACCGCTTCCTGCATGTAGCGCCCGCGCCGGCGCACGAGCCCGAGCGCATCGGCAAACGCGATCGTGCCGGCCGCAACATTGGCCGAGTACTCGCCGAGGCTGTGGCCGGCCACGAAGGCGGGCTCGACGCCCCTCGACGCGAGCAGCCGGTACGCGGCCGTGCTCACGGCGAGAATCGCCGGCTGCGTGTTCTCGGTCAGCATCAGCCGATCGTCTGGGCCCTCGAAACAGAGCGTGCTCAGTGGCTCGCCGAGCACGGCGTCGGTTTCGTCGAAAGTCTGCCGGCACACGGGGAACGCCTCGGCGAGCGCCCGGCCCATGCCGACTTTCTGCGATCCCTGCCCGGGAAAGATGAAGGCGATGGACAGGGTCACAGGGTCACAGGGTCACAGGGTCACGGGCTCAGGCTCGTGGGACGGACGCCGTGGTTGGGCTGGCGACGCCGGCGGCAATATCGCGCTCGACGCGATCGATGAATCCGCTCGACGCAAACCGATACGCCATCGCCACGGCGTTGCGCACCGCCTTGGCGCTCGACCGTCCATGGCCGACAATGGCAATGCCCGCGAGGCCAAGCAGCGGCGCGCCGCCGTACTCGGAGTAGTCGACCTTCCGGCGAAAGCGCCGGAGCGCGCGCCGGGTCAGGAGCGATCCGACCCGCATCGTCAGCGTACTCGACAGCTCCTCGCGGAGCCGGGCTTCGACCATCTCGACGAGTCCCTCGCTGACCTTCAGGGCCACGTTGCCCGTGAAGCCGTCACAGACGATGACGTCGGCGCCGCCGGCATAGAGGTCGCGGGCCTCGAGATTGCCGGCGAACGCGAGAGGCGAGGCCTTGAGCAACCGGTGCGCCTCGCGCGTCAGCTCGTTTCCCTTGGTCTCTTCCGCGCCGATCGACAGCAGGGCCACAGTCGGCTGCTCGACGCCGATCACCACGCGGACGTACGCCGTGCCCATCACGGCGAACTGCAGGAGGTGCGCCGGCCGGCACTCGACGCTGGCGCCAACATCGAGCAGGACCGCCGGCCCCCGACGAGTGGGAATCGTCGCCGCCAACGCGGGCCGATCGACGCCGAGCAGCATGCCGAACGCGCCGTGAGCAGCCATGACGGTGGCGCCCGTGTGTCCGGCGCTGAAGAGCGCCGCCGCCTCGCCACGAGCCACAGCCGCGGCCGCGACCCTGATCGACGCGCCCGGCTTGCGGCGGAGCGCCGCCGCCGGCGACTCGGCCATGTCGACCACGTCGTCGGCGTTGATGATGCGGACGCGGGCGAGGTCGGCCTCCCCATGGCGCGCGACCTCCGCTTCAAGCCGGCCCGCCGGCCCAACGAGCGCGACGCCGAGGTCGAAGTGCCGCGACGCGGCCAGCGCTCCGTCGACGACGGTGGCCGGCCCTTCGTCGCCGCCCATCGTGTCGACGGCTATCCAGATCATCGGGTTCTCTGAAATTCGCGAGGTTCGGTGCTGGAACCTCACGGGCCCGGAACCTCGGTCAGGACCGGAACCAGGCGAAACCTGGAACCTCGCCTATTGCCCGGGAACCTCAGGATTTCAGTTCCTACTCTTCGTCGACAGCCCTGGCCTGCCGCCCGCCGTAGTAGCCGCAGTTGGGGCACACTCGATGCGGCAGCTTGGATTCGTGGCAGTGTGGGCATTCGCTGAGGCCCACGGCCTTCAGCGCGTCGTGCGTCCGGCGCTTCGCCGTTCGCGTCTTGGAGTGGCGTCGTTTTGGGTTTGGCATCTCAGTCTCTCTCTTGATACTTCCTCAAGACCGCGACTACGGAGGTCACAGAGGGATCGTCCTCCGTGGTCGAGCTTTTCGTTGATCGTTTACGATTCTTTCCTGATCGCCTTCAGCACCGATAACCTCGGATCCTCCCAGTGGGGCGTGCAGGCGCACGGGGTGCGATTGCGATTCGTCCCGCACTGCGGGCAGAGGCCCATGCAGGCGTCGCTGCACAACGGCTTCATGGGTAGCGCGAGATACAACTGCTCGCGCATCAACTGGCCGAGGTCGATCGTATCGTTCTCGTAAAACGCCGTCGTGAGGTCGTCCTCCTGGACCTCACGCTCGTCCTCGCCAGTGTTCACGCGTCGCGGCAGATAACGCAGGTCGAACGCCGCATCGACTGCGCACCGGAACGGCTCCAGACACCGGCTGCACGGCAGCTCGAGCGAGGTCCGCACCCGGCCGGCGAGGCCGAACCGGTCCTTGTCTTTCGTGACGTCGAAAGCCAAATCAACCGGCGCCACCACCGTGAAGCTGTCGCCATCGCCGGCCACGGCCTCCGGTTGGTAGACCTGCTCGAACCGAATCCTGTCGACGCCATCTCGGCCAGGGCGGATCTTGGCCAGGTTCAGCGAAAGCATGAACCAGGAAATATAACACGTAGGAGTTCGCCTTGTTCATTCAGTCGCCCATGGCTTGGGAATGAAGAGCGTTTCGAAGAGCCGCACGGCGAATCGATCGGTCATGCCCGCGATGAAGTCGCGGATCGCGGCGTCCATGCCGTCGTGCTCGATCGTCCGCTTGTCGAGAAAGTCGTCCGGCCGTTCGCGCAGCTTCTCCCACAGCCCCGACAGGATGTCGGACGCCTTGCGGAACTCCGCCGTGGCTGTCGCGTTCTCGTACACGGCGTCGAAGAGAAAGCTGCGCAGGCGCAAGACCGCTCCGAGGACGTCCTCGCTCATGCGGATCTCCGAAAGACCCGCGGCCATCGTCTCGGTGACCACGTCGCGGACGAGCGTGCCGATTCGCGCCGACGACGAGGTCCCCAGTCTGTCGATTGGATCGCGCGGCAGGTCCTCGGTGCGCAGCAGTCCGGCGCGCGTGGCGTCGTCGATATCGTGGTTCACGTACGCGATGATGTCGGCGACGCGCATGATCTGCCCTTCGATGGTGCTGGCGCGAAGATCGGCCGACATGCCGACGGGAGCGCCGGACTTGCCTTTGGAGTGCTTCGCGATGCCGTCGCGAACCTCCCAGGTGAGGTTCAGGCCGCGGCCGTCGTTTTCGAGCAGGTCCACGATCCGCAGACTCTGCTCGTAGTGGTTGAACCCGCCCGGCATCAGCGAATCGATCACCCGCTCGCCGGTGTGGCCGAACGGCGTGTGCCCGAGGTCGTGACCGAGCGCGATCGCCTCGGTCAACTCTTCGTGCAGGCGGAGCACCTTCGCAATCGTCCTGGCGATCTGTGACACTTCCAGCGTGTGGGTCAACCGGGTGCGGTAGTGGTCTCCCGTCGGCGCGAAAAACACTTGAGTCTTGTGCTTCAGGCGGCGGAACGCCTTGCAATGGACGATCCGGTCGCGATCTCGTTGAAACGCGGGCCGCACGTCGTCTTCAGGCTCGACACGCAGGCGCCCGCGCGACTCGGCGCTTCGGGCCGCCTGCGGGGCGAGGGTCTCGCGCTCGCGCGCCTCGAGCTGCTCGCGAATCGTCATCGGCAATCGGGAACGACAATCAACGCATCCCTCGACGAGCTCGGGATGCCCTGAGCCTGTCGTCCCTCGACGGTGCTCGGGACGACCCTGAGCCCGTCGAAGGGTCGAAGGGCAGGGACCGCAGAGAGCGCAGAGAGACCTGTTTTCTCTGCGACCTCTACGTTTGATCGTTCTTTACGAAATAATCTCATGCAGAAAGCTCGTGCCGTGAGCGAGGCGGCCGACGCCGAACACCTCGGCCAGCGTCTGGCCAAGGTCCGCGAACGTCCGCCGCGTGCCGAGATCCGCGCCCTTGCGAACTCGCGCGCCGGTGGCGACCAGAGGCACGTACTCGCGCGAGTGGTCCGTGCTCCGCGTGGTCGGATCGTTGCCGTGGTCGGCCGTCACCACGAGCAAGTCTGCGCCCCGCAGACGCCCCAACAATCCGGCGAGGCGCACGTCGAAGCGCTCGAGGTTTCGCGCGTAACCGTCCACATCGTTCCGGTGGCCGTACTGCGAGTCGAAGTCGACCAGGTTCGCGAACAGCAGCCCCTCGCGTGTCTCGTCCATCTGGCCAAGCACATGGTCCATGCCCTCGTCGTCGCTCGCGGTGTGAATGGCCCGGGTGATGCCGCGGCCCGCGAACAGATCGTCGATCTTGCCGATGGCCACCACCGGACGGGATGCGGCCTTGAGACGATCGAGCAACGTCTCGCCCGGCGGCGGCAGCGCGTAATCGTGGCGATGGGCGGTACGCCTGAATCGACCGGGCTCTCCCACGAAAGGTCTCGCAATGACTCGGCCGACGCCCAGGCCTTCGCCGACCAGCTCGTAGGCCATCTGGCAGGCGCGATACAGCTCCGCCACCGGCACCACCTCTTCATGTGCGGCGATCTGGAACACGCTGTCGGCCGAGGTGTAGACGATGAGCGCCCCGGTCTCCATGTGCCGGACGCCCAGCTCGTCGATGATCGCGGTGCCCGACGCGGCCTTGTTGCCGAGCACGCCCCGTCCGGTGCGCCGTGAAAACTCGGCGATGATGTCCGGCGCGAAGCCCCCGGGAAACACCGGGAACGGACTATCGAGCACGATACCCATCATCTCCCAGTGCCCAGTGACCGAGTCTTTGCCGGCCGAGGCCTCGGTCATACGTCCGACCGCGGCTGAGGGTGTCGCGGGCGGCGGCGCCCCGCCAATCGCGGCGACGCGGCCGAGGCCGAGCCCGCGAAGCGTCGCAAGCTCCAACGGCACGCGGCGCGCGATGTTGCCCAGTGTATCGCTGCCTTCGTCGCCGTACGCGGACGCGTCTGGTAGCGCCCCGATGCCCACGCTGTCGAGGACGATGACGATGGCGCGTGTGAAGGGAGGCACGTTAAGGCCCTTGGCGATGGCCGACCTCTTCGAGCCGGTGGTCGAGCAGTCGGTACACGGCGTCAACGGTGCCGGGTGATTCACCAGGGCCGTCGAACCAGTGTAGATCAGGTTCCTTGCGAAACCAGGTCAACTGCCGGCGGGCGTAGCGCCGGTTCTCCTGCGCAATGAGCGCACGCGTCGCCGCTTCGTCGCGCACGCCGCGCAAGTGATCGAGCGCCTGGCGATAGACCAGCCCGCCGAAGGGCCGCGCGGTCTCGGGAACGCCGCGCGCGAGGAGGCCACGAATTTCGTCCAGCAACCCTCGCTCGAACTGCTCGTCCACGCGCCTGGTGACGCGCCTGGACGTCTCCTCGGCGGGCAGCCGAAGCGCCACGGCGAGAACGCTCATCCCCTCGATGGGCGACCGTGTCGCGTCGAAGTGCGCGGTCAGCGGCCGGCCGGTGAGGAAAAAGACCTCGAGCGCTCGGACGATCCTCTTCAGATCGCGCGGCTGAATTCGGCGCGCCGATGCCGCGTCGACCCTCTTCAACATGCGATGGAGGAACGCCAGCCCGCGCTTCGTCGCAATGGACTCGAGGCGCGCCCGGAGCGGGTCGTCGCGTCCAGGACCAGGAAACAGTCCCCGCGTGAGCGCTCGATAGTAGAAGCCCGTCCCGCCGACGACAAGCGGCACGTGGCCCCGCGCGTGAATCCCACCGATCGCGGCGGCCGCATCGCGCGCATACTGGGCCGCCGTGTACTCCGCGGTCGGATCCACGATGTCGATCAGGTGGTGCGGAACGCCGCGCCGATCCTCGAGCACCACCTTGTCGGTGCCAATGTCGAAGCCTCGATAGAGAGCCGTCGAATCGCAGTTGACGATTTCGCCGCCGTACCGAGCGGCCAGTGCGAGCCCCAAGGCGCTCTTCCCGGTCGCCGTCGGGCCCAGGACGGCGACGACGACGCGGTCAGACACTGACGCGGCTGACCACGTACAGGATGAACGCGGCGAGCAGAATGAGCAGTCCCAGTTGTTGCGCGCGCGAAGGCACAATCACGACGTTAGAAGCCGCTCCTTGCCCGTCTGCTGTCCGCCGGGCCCGCCGTACCTGCCCATTATTGGGGCTCTTCGTTGTAGAAGAACGTCACGGTGAAGAACGCCTTGTCCGCCGGGTACTCGGGCGGGAGGGGCACGGTCGGGTTCGACGAGGCCAGCGCGCCGTACGCGGCGTTGTTGAACGCATCGACCGAGCTCGGCTGCACGACCGCGAGATCGGTGATGTAGCCGTTCTTGTGCACGTTGAAGGTGATGACGACGTGCCCCTTCATCATCATCGCGGCGTTGGGTATCAGCCAATTGCGCTTCACTTGCGCGACAAATCGCCTGATCCACGGACCAAACTCGACCCCCTTGGTGTCGAACTGAATGGCCGGGCCGAACTGTCCGCTCCCGCCCTGTGGGTTGTCGAACTGGTCGGATTCCACGTACCGCTGCAGGTTCTTGAGCGCCTCGCCGAGCGAGCCGCCCGCTAGGCGTCCGCCCAACGGCTGACTGTTCGAGGGCAGCTGGAGACGCGACGGAGAATCGGGCAGCCGGGGTGTCTCGGGACTCGCGTCAGGCGCCGGCGCTGGATTCGGCTCCGCGCGCGCCTGCAGGCCCACCGACGGGTCGGGCTCGGGACCGCGGCCGCGCGCGGCTTGGCGATCCATCTGCTCGACACGCTCGCGTGTGTTACCACGAGACAGGGGCAGCGGATTCGTGGGATTCTCCGGGCGCTCGCGCGTCCGCGCCTCGCGATCCTGATCCGAGAGCTCCGCCCGTGGGGGCGGGGCTGGCGCCGGGGTGTCCACGCGCGGCTGCACGAACACGAAGCGCGGCGGCGTCTCGCGCTGGCGCGCCTGCTCGAGCTGCTGAGCGAGGAGCGCCTCTCGCTGGCGGATCTTGTCGAAGTCGGGAGGAAAATACCTCGGCCACAGCAGAATCACGATGACCGCCGCCAGGTGCAGGATGATGGACAGAAGGACGCCCTCGCGCCACGAGATGACGCGTCCTATCCCGCTGATGTCCGGATGGAGGTCGTCGAAATCGAAGTACATCAGGAGGTGATCGCAGTATATCAGCCTGGGACTGGAGGCTGTCAGACGCGTTCAATACTGACGTCCTGTGCATGCGCTGCAAGCGCATCAAGATCGCGCAGATCGGAGGTGAGCACGGTTCCGCCCGGCTCGGCAATGGCCACCACCAGCGCATCGACGGCGGAGCCCCGCTTGGCACGGCGCCGCAGGAACGCCGCACGTCTTGCCAACGGTTCGCTGACCTCTTCAACGAGGTCACAGGTCTTCAGAAACCGGTTCTCGATGGCGTCACGTCCCGCGTGCCCGTGCAGGCACTCGACCAGGACCACGGACGGTACCACGGGAGGCCATATGCCTTCGTCTCGAAGCGCGTGGATCAAGGCAGCCGCGTATCGAGAGCGCTCCGCGAGGCGGCTCACCGCGCTGGAGTCGAGCACCAGCATGACCATCAACGAGCCTTGCGGCGTGCTCGTGTGGCGACTCTTCCGGCCACCACGTGGGCACGAGCACGTTCCGTCGCTCTGGGTTCTCCCACCTGCGATACCAGATCACGGAGGTATCGATCGCCTTCCTCGAGAAGGTCCAAACGACGGAGCTCGGCCCGCACGGCTCCCTGCAAGAGCTCCGACGCCGGCAACCGCCGTGTCTTTACCAAGTCGTACAATTCATCCGGAAGATAGACCTGCATGCGAGGCATACGCCTATTTATACACACCACGCTCCCGACAGTCCACCGGCGCCCGCGCGCCCGATCTTGGCACATCTCAGTATCGGCCGGGCTATCGTCCGGAGGCGGCGCGACCCACGCGAATGGCTTCGTCCGGGTTTTCGCCCTGCGCCAGCAACGACAGAAAGCCTTCCTTCACGCGCTTCTCGATATCCTGTGTGGTGGCTGTGAGCATGTCCACCGACTTGACCCGCTTGGTTTCGGCGAGGACCATCTGGGTGCCAGCCTCCGCGGCCTCCCGATTGCCGCCCAGAGCCTGCGCCAAGGTGGCAATGCCACAAGCGAGGACACTGTAACCCTGCAGATCCGCAATTGCGGTTGCCTGCGCAAGAGCACCGGGATCCTCGATCATCAACAACAAGTCGTAACAGACCTTCTCATATCACACCGAGTTGAGCGGATGACATTCGTGCTATCGAGCTGTCCAACGTGAGCGATGAGCCGCGCGCGTTCACAGATCAGCGCGCGTCGGCTCGATCGCCTGTTAGCCCGCCGCTCGGTGAACTGGATCAGAAGCTGTCGCCCACCGGCGTGCGATCGCACTCAGCTCATCTCGATACCTCGGCCAATCGTGCAGCGTCTCGGGATCGAAATCCGCACCATTTGGCCACTGCACCGTTCCGAATGTTGTGTCGAGTTCGACACTGTTGAACACGTTGAGATCTTGAAGGGGCCCGAATACCTCGCCTTCCAGCACGGGTCGGAAATCGATTCGCTGCTCGCTTCCGTCCGAGAACCGCAGCGCGAGCGTGTAGGGCCCGACGATGTCGAAGTGCTCAACGCGATGGATGGCGTGACTCATGCCCATGGCTCTCCCTACCGCAATGGCTCAATCTTGAGCGGAGACTTGCCGGATTGCAAGAGCGCCCAGTCCCGCAGCAGTTCCGCATGGTGGATCTCGGCCCACGCCTCGACCAGTCGCTGCTGTGCTCGAGGAAGGTTACCGCCGATGCATTCGATGGGGTCGAGAGCGAACGTGGCGAGTGCGTCTTGATACGAGGCGTGGAAATGCGGACGGTGGTGAGGTGCACCAACTTCCATGAACATGCGAATCACGATTCCGAAGAATCTCGAAATCTCAGGCATCGGCTCCTTGTCTTGCCGGGCTCATCATGGCGGGCTAGACATAATGACTGTCACAGCTTCGGCTGCGGCATTGAAGACCACGGGCCGAGCTGAGATCGCGCCAGAGCAGCAGAGACCTACCGTCCTCGTCACATCGTGGATGGGCGGCCCTCCGGCCCCGAGGCGCGCTTCACTTCTGCAGCGCCGCCGCCCAGTTCACAACGACCGTAATCGGCGTGACGTCTTCAACCCCGGGCGGGACGCCAACCAGGAAGCGCTGACCGTCTCTCGACACGGCGTAAATCGCGTATACGCCTCCCCGGTACATTGTCTGAAAGAGCGGCTGCGGGCTACCCCACTGAGGCGTGGCCGCAAGCTTGATGGGTACCGCGGTCAATGTGCCGTCTGCCGCGACGTAGAAGAGTTCCTGCCCGTCGCGCCGCCATTGGGGGCTGACACCTCCGCCCGTCGAGATCTGCCACTTGCTCCCCGTCGGCGGAAAAGGCTGAATCCAGGTCTCGCGGCGTCCCGACTCGGTCGAGTCGTAGGCAACCCAGCGAACGTCGGGCGAGAATCGTCCCTCCCGCTCGCCGTGTTCGGTCCGCGCCACCGGGAAAGGCTTGCCGTCGCCGGAGAGGGAAACGGCCCACAAGTCAAAGCCGGTCTTGGGATCCGATGCCTGGTAGACAATGAAGCGCCCATCCGATGACCAGTCAGTACTGGCGCCGTGAGCCGCGGTCAATGCCTCCTCGACCCCGTCGCCGCTCGTGCGCTTCCGATAGAGCTGCGGACGCCCGGTTCGCGTCGATGAAAAGACCACCTGTTCCCCGTCAGGCGAGAACCTCGGCCACCCGTCATTCGCAGGATCGAACGTGAACCGGGCCTCGGTGCCGCGTGAGCGGTCGATCAGCCACAGGTCCTCGTTGTCCGTCTGCGGGTCGCGGCGCGGAGCGATGATTCGCGTCTCGTCAGGTGAGAGAGCGGGACGACCGCCCGTGGTCGGCG
>MEKT01000048.1:30588-34792 GCA_001767435.1 Acidobacteria bacterium RIFCSPLOWO2_02_FULL_65_29
CGCTGGGTCCGCGTCGATCGGCTCGTTGGTGACGCTGAATGGTTCGCCAGAGACCTTCAAGCTGTCAGGGTCGAAGGATTGGGCCACGAGCGCGCTGTTGCGAACGTAAAGGAGAAACCCAGGCGCTGCGTATACGACTTGCGAGTCAACGTTCAGGATACACGTGGTTTCTGTTGAATCAAGGGAGCCCACGCACGCCTGACGTTCCTCTGGGCGCTCCGAATACCGCGTGAACAGGAAATGCCGGCCGTCGGGCAGGAAGCTGGGAGTCGTGGGATCGAGACCATTGGCGTTTTCCAACACCATCCTCGATGGACCCCCTCCGGCGGGCACGCTACGGAAGCCGCCGACAAGTTTGAACACGATCACGCCGTCGCCCCAGTCGCCCGCCAGTCCGCCAGTGTAGGGCGCGTCTGCGAGCACGCGCACCGCCCCTGTGTCCACGTCAACCCTCAAGAGCCTGCCATTGGCAAAAAACGCAAGGGAGCGGCTGTCGGGTGACCAGAACGGGCGCATGGCGCCGTCGGTTCCCACCAATTGGCGCGGGACAGTCGTGTCGAGCGGGCGGACGAAGACGCTCTGTTCGCCGCCGGGTTTCAAGGCGACGAACGCCAGGCGCCGGCCATCTGGAGACACCGATGGCCAGGCGCCACTCCCTCGCGGGAAGCTCATGCCCCTCGGGGGGAGCACCGACAGCCTCACAGTCGCTGGCTCGCGGGAGAAGCGGTAGGTGTAGAGGACCCACGAACCGAGAAGCGTCAGCGCCCCCAGGGCGGATGCCCACGCGAGACGCGCACGGAATCGGCGCCCTCGCGCGGGCGATGCGGCGCCTGTCGAAACGACAGGCGCGGAGCTAGCGGTTGAGGGTCCGAGCGCCTCTTCGACTTCGATGCGGGCGTCGGCGATGTCGTGCAGGCGACGCCGGGAATCCTTGACGAGGCATCGCTGCAGCACTCGCCGCACGCCGGGCGGCGTTGATTCGGGAAGGGCGCCCCAGTCGGGCTCCTGCTCGAGCACCGCGGCGATCGTGTCGGAGACGGTCGCCCCTCGGAACGCCGCGCGGCCTGTGACGATCTCGTAGAGCACGCAGCCGAAGGCCCAGATGTCGGTGCGCTTGTCGACCGCCTGGCCGCGCGCCTGCTCCGGGCTCATGTAGGCCGGCGTGCCGAGGATGAGGCCTTCGCGTGTCCCACCGACCGTCATCGTCGGCAGCTCCGAGAGGTCTGCGCCGGAACCGTCGCCCGCCCACACCTTGGCCAGCCCGAAATCCAGCACCTTCACCACGCCGTCGGGACGGACCTTGATGTTGGCCGGCTTCAGGTCCCGGTGAATGATCCCCTGCGCGTGCGCCGCTTCAAGGGCGTCGGCGATCTGCCGCGCGGTCCCGAGGGCTTCTTGGAGCTGGATGGAGCCTCGGGCGAGGCGCTCGGCGAGCGTCTGGCCTTCGACCAGTTCGAGCACGAGGGCGCGGACACCCTCCGCCTCTTCGACACCGTGAATCGCGCCGATATGGGGATGATTCAGTGCGGCCAGCAGGCGAGCCTCGCGGTCGAAGCGCACCATCCGTTCCGGATCGATCGCGAAGGACGACGGCAAGACTTTGATGGCGACGTCTCGTCCCAGCCTCTTGTCGCGCGCACGATACACTTCACCCATTCCGCCCGCGCCTAGCGGTGCGAGGATCTCATATGGGCCGAATGACGTGCCAGGCGCTAGCGGCATCTATTGGGACCAGTGTAGCTGGAATAAGCTGCGATCGAGTGCGGGGCGCGAATCCGCACGGTCACGTTGCGCGCGTATACGGGGTCCGCCCAACGACCTGCCGCTCAGCCGCGGCGGGTTCATTGTCGGCTGGCCCGCCGTCGGCTGCAAGCGCTGTTGGGCAGCGTCGTGATCATTTCGGTGCATCGAGCTTATAGACGCGACGAAGTTTCTGATCGCCATAGCTACCCGCCCCTACGATCGTCACTTCGGAATCCGTCAGCTTTTCGATTGAGACGATGTAGTCCGCCCATCGTTGTGTGGGAAAGATGTCAAGAGTGCGAACAATTCTTGTAAGTGTGGAGTCAACAATGAACACTCCAAACAGTTCGTCATCGAACCGGCCCTTGAAGCTGAGATCCGACCGGATACCCCAGCCGAGGAGGACGTAGGGACCCGCTCCCATACCGACTGAGCGCAGTTCGAGAACCGTTACGCGAGTAACGGCCGGGTTTCTCTGGCTAAATACAATTCGTAGCGCACGGCTGAGAGGATTCGGCTCACTTGCCGACTGAACCGGAGACGTGGGCACCCCCGAATTGGCGACACCAGGTCGGACGGCACTGGCTGCCACAGTCAGCGCCAGCACAAGCACCATCACTGCGCCACGACCAGCATCACTTCCACTTCCGCGCATTTTATGCCTCGCAATGGAGCTGCCTAACTCGAGGGTTGAGCCGCGCGCTGCGGTCACATGATCGCTCAAGTGGGTGGGCGCGAGCCTCTAGGCTGCCCCCAGCGATGTTTTGACTGCCCCCGCATTCGCGTCGAGTTGTTCTCGTGGCGCCTGCTGCCCGTAGTGCGGTGGAAATCGGTGTCCGAAGCCGTCGCCCCGAAACCGTGGGAGGACATGCAGGTGCACGTGGAACACTTCCTGCCCGGCCGCCTCGCCATCCGCCAAGAGCAGGTTGATGCCCTCCGCCTTCAGACCCGATCGCCGAATAGCTGCTGCGAGTCTCTGTGCCGCTCCGAATAGCGCACCGCCGACGCGTGGGTCCAAGTCGGCGAGGTAGGTCGCATGTTTCACAGGAAGAACAAGAAGGTGCCCTGCATTGATCGGACAGATGTCCATGACGGCGATGCAATCGTCATCTCGGTAGACAACACTGGCCTGCGACCGACCGGCGATGATTTCGCAGAAGACGCATGCTTCCATGGTTAACAGTTTGTCTAGATCCGTCAACGACCGGCGCTCACCCGCGAGCCGCGCGGGGAAACGCCACGAACACCCCAGATCTCCATGCGCGGCTCGTCGGGTGCAGCGCTTGTTAGACGGCGGTGCTCCGCGCTACAGTTGAGCCATGAAAGTAGCGTTCGAGCTGCCGTCCGCACAAGCTGAAAAGCTCCGTCAAGAGGCCGAGCGCCTGGGTGTGCCCGCCGCCGAATTGGCCCGAGCGGCCGTTTCGGATCTGCTGGCAGCGCCAGATGACGACTTTCGAGCCGTGGCGACGCGAGTGCTGCGGAAGAACCAGGAGCTTTACCGGCGCCTCGCCTGATGCGCTACCTCACGCTTGGAGAGGTCGTCGATCTCCACCGCGCGGTGATCGAAGCAACTGGCGGCGCTTCCGGGATCCGTGACCTCGGCGCGCTGGAGTCCGCTCTCGCCCAACCGAGAGCCAGTTTCGGAGGCGTCGACCTTCATGCCTCGCTCCCTGACAAAGCCGCTGCCCTCTGCTTCTCGTTGGTGAACAACCACCCCTTCGTCGACGGGAACAAGCGAGTCGGCCATGCGGCGACCGAAACATTCTTGATTCTGAACGGCAGCGAGATTGACGCGCCTGTCGACGACCAGGAGCGGTTGATGCTCGACCTTGCGTCCGGTCGACTGACGCGCGACCAACTCGCAGCTTGGCTCCTTGCCCACCTTCGCCAGGCTGGTTGATTTTTCCGCCGTCTAACGGCTGCGCTTCAGCCGCGAAGGCGCGTGCGACCCGCCGGCTTCTTGACGGCCCTCCGACGCGCCTTCGTCGGCTGCAAGCGCGTGATGCTTATTCAGCCCTCCCCCTGCACCTACTGACTGGCAGTAGGCTGACGCAGGGATAAATGCGCACCACGCGCAGGAGGAGAGCCGATGAGATTCTACAACCGTCAGCATCGCCACTATTGCGGAATCGATCTCCACGTGAAGACGATGTACATCTGCATCCTGGACTCGGCTGGCCAGGTGCTGGTGCATCGCAACGTGAAGTCGACCCCAGAGGCGTTCCTCGAGACGATCGTCCCGTACCGAGACGATCTGGTCGTCGCGGCCGAGTGCATGTTCACGTGGTACTGGCTCGCAGACCTCTGCGCTGCCGAAGGGATTGCCTTCGTGCTGGGCCACGCGCTCGCGATGAAAGCCATTCACGGCGGCAAGGCCAAGAACGACAAGATCGACTCGCACAAGATCGCGAGCCTCTTGCGCGGTGGCCTGCTACCGCAGGCCTACGTCTACCCAGCGGGC
>MEKT01000049.1 GCA_001767435.1 Acidobacteria bacterium RIFCSPLOWO2_02_FULL_65_29
CACCTTGTTCGGCACCCCCGCATTGATCAGCGACTGCGCGCCGATGATGCTGCGCGTCCGGCCGCCGCAATTCACGATCACCATCGTCTCGGGCGAGGAGACCAGGTCGGCAAATCGATAGACGAGTTCCGCGCCGGGCACGCTGATCGCGGTCGGAATGCTGTTGCCGTGGAATTCCTCGTAGGACCGGCTATCGAACAGGGCGATGTCTGCCCTGGAGTCGATCAGCGCTTTGAGTTCCTCGGCCGTGATCCAGGGCGTGCCCGCCTTGTGCTCGACGACCTCGGCGAACGCCTTGCTGGGCACGTGCACGCCACTGTAGGTGCGGAACCCCGCCGCCGCCCAAGCTGCGATCCCACCGGCAAGCACCGAAACATCGGTGTAACCGAGTGACGCCATACGCAATGCGGCGCGCTGGGCGAGGCCTTCCCCGTCGTCGCACCAGACGATGCGCGCCGAGCGACGCGGCACACTGGCATCCACCAGCAACTCCAGCCGGCTGAGCGGCATGCAGGCGGCCATCAGCAAATGGCGGGCGTCGAAAGGCACTTCCTCCCGCGCATCCAGCAGCGCGATCTCGGCCCCGTCATGCAGCACCGCCTTGAGCTCCGCGGCATCGATCGTTCTGACGGAGCCGTTCATGCCGGCACGCCGAACTCGCGGCGGCAGACCTCGGCCAGCGCCGCGACACCCCCTTGTATTTCCTCGTGGCTCGGGCTCGCGAAGCATAGCCGCAGCCGGCTGCGGCCATGGTCCTTGTTCACCGACCACTGGGGCCCCGGATTGATCGCGACGCCCGCCGCGAGCGCCGGCTCGTAGAGCTTCATCGTGTCGACGCCGTCGGGGAGCTTGACCCACAGGAAGATTCCGCCCTTGGGATCGTCGAACTGCGCCGCTGCCCCGAAGTGCTCCTTGAGCGATTCCATCAGCGTCTCGAGCTTGGCGCGGAGCCCCCGCCGCAGCGCTGGAACGTGCGTGGAAAAATGCCGCGCGCAGTACTCCGCCAGCACCATCTGCTCCAGCGCGCCGCTACCGCCGTCGGTCTTGAGCGCGAGCGTGCGCGACATCACGTCCCACGGCGCCACGATGTAGCCGACCCGCAGCGCCGGCGCAATCGATTTCGAGAACGAGCCGATGTGGATGACGCCGCCGCGCTTGCTCATGGCGTAGAGCGCGGGCGGGCGCTCCCCCGACCAGATCAAGTCGGCGTAGCAGTCGTCCTCGAAGATCGGCACGCCATGCGCCGCTGACAGCCGCAGCATTTCCTGGCGCCGTTCCACGGGCAGGATGGTGCCGGTCGGGTTCTGCACGGTCGGAATGGTATAGATGTATTTTGGCCGTATGCCCTTGCGTTTGAGATCGTCGAGCGCGGTCGAGAGCACTTCGATCCGCATGCCGTCGCGGTCGAGCGGGATGCCGACCGGCGTGACGCCGAGCCGGGTCAGCCGGTTGATCGAGCCCTGGTAGCAGTCCTCTTCGATGACGACGGTATCGCCCCGCGCGAGCAGCGTACCGTTGACCAGATCGAGCGCCTGCAGCGAGCCCGACGTGATCAGGATGTCGTCGGCCGTGCAGGCAATGCCAGCATCGGACCTGAGCTTGGCGACGAGGAACTCGCGCAGCGCCCGGTAGCCCTGCGGGCCGCTGTTGAGCCCATAGGTCGAGAGCGTGCGTCCCTCGCGCCTGAGCACCGCATCGGCGGCCGCGATCAGGCCCTCGAGCGGCAGCCGGTCGGCGTCATTGTTGCCGCCGGTGAAATCGTGCTTGACGCGGCCGCTCCAGCGCGCCGCCGGCGGCGGCAGCCCCGCGGGCAAGAGCGGCGCAAAATCAAACGATGCGGAACTCATGGGCCGGGTTCTGCCTCTTCGAGCGTTGCAAAAGCAGGTATCTTACTGCCTACCTGCTACAGCTCTTTGACGAGCAGTTTGCGGAATTTGATCGGGCCGGCGTTGAATTGAAGCCCGATTCTTCCTTGCGGAAACCTCCCGTCGTGGGCGCTGACGGTGACGACGCCGTTCAGCTTGACGGTGATCTCGGGGCCTTTGGCGTAGATCTCGAAGGTGTTCCACCGGCCGCCGGCCTTGTAGATGGGCTTCACGGCGGCGACATTGACGAGGGCTCCCGTGCTGTATGCCGGATTCGGGTTCTTGTCCCAGATCTGTGCTTCATAGGCGCCGGTCGAGGTGCTGACCTTCTCGGGCGTCATGGCGCGGATGTAAAGCCCGCTGTTAGTGTCGTCGGCCGCCCAGAATTCCGCATAGAGCAGGAGGTCCTTGAAGGATCTCTTCGATACCAGGACGCTCGCGCCCTTGGTCTTGCTCATGTCCGCCTGGATCGCGCCGCGCTCGGCCCTCCAGTTGCCCCCGCCGGTGACGATCCAGTTCTCCATGCCTTTGTCGCCGTCGATCAGCGTGATCCAGCCGTCGTCGGAGTGATGCACGCACCCGGAAATGGCGAGCGCGAGCGCCAGCAGCCCCGCGAAGTTTGCGAACGTTTGTTTCATTGTGATCTCCCTGTTGATAGTGGCGGCACAGATTGAGGCCCGAGGTGGCCAACCGTCAAGCACCCGCCTGGGTGCGCACTGCGAGACGCCGGTTAGCTAATTTGGGCCTGCTCGACATTGGACACCGCCGCCGGCTTCGGGTCAATCGCGGAAATGGGCTAAAGGGGGCAGTTAATTAAAGGGGCCACCCATTAGCCGGCCCGTGTCAACTGGCAAATCATCGCACTGACATCGCGGCTTGCCGCGATGCCTCCTTGTAAAACCACCCCCATCAACCACTGCAATCCTGCGTCCTGCCTGAACCGCGCCCGGCATTTCTCTCATTTGGCTGCGAACGAATCGCGCCAGCCACCCATCGGGATCAAGCGCAGTGCGTGCTGCGGTTGCCTGCGCCCTGGCGGCATCGTGCCGCCCCAGAAAAACTTCGGTACCGTTCCGCGTCCAATTGATTGGACAGACTCGTGGTTGCCGTCATCGACGGCGCCAGCCCTAGCATGGCTCGCGGTTCGGGCGATCCGTTGCAAGAAACAGGTGGCGCGACACGATGTTCAATCAGGCTCATGGCTGTAATCCAGGCCCCTTGTGTGACTCATCGTGGCGCGCCGAACTCTCACGCGAAGCACCTCTGCAGATCGAACGCAGCGCCTTCGCGCAACATGTGGTAACACGCTCGCGCGAGTTTGTGCGCGAGCGCCTTGATGGCGACGATGCCGTTGGTCTTCGCCTTCTTGCGCTCGTAGAAGCGCTTGGCCTCCGGGCAGAAACGCAATGCGAAGTGGGCCGCCTCGACATACGCCCATGCCAGATACTTGTTGCTGTTCTTGGTATTGCCTTCGCCTTTCTTCTTGCCGTTGCTGACGCGTTTGCTGTCGACGCAGCGACAGTAGGAAGCGTAGTTACCGACTTCGGCAAAGCGTCGGATCGGCCCGGTCTCCAATAGAATGACATTTGCGAGAATCGCGCCGATTCCGGGTGCGGTCTTTAGCAGTGCGGTTTCTGGCCGCGGTGAAACTCGCACGTGCAGGCGCGTTTCGATCCGCTCGATTTCTGCATTGAGACTGCGCACGATGGCTGAATTAGCCTGAATCGCGAGCCGGACGTCTTCGTGAAACGGCATCTCGTCAACCGCCTGCGCGGTTAATCGCTTGACCACATTGGCCGTAAGGCGAGCGCCGGTTTCGCGGTTCATGATGTTCTCGATCGCGACAACATGGCGGGATCGATCTCGCACCAATTGCATGCGTTTGCGCGCCAGATCGCGGGTCGCGCGCGCTGCTTTCTCCACGATGTGTCCGACCGGCAGAATGTTCAGTCGTAGCAGTCGAGCGAGCTGGATCGCATCGCTCTCATCATCACTATGCTTGAGCCCCTCGTAGCGCACCATCGCTGTCGTGTTCGCCAAGTGCACGACAAATCCTGCCGCCTGCAGACCATCCACCAGCCAATACCAGTTGTAGGTCGATTCGACCACGACACCGGACAATTCGTCTCGATGCGGTGCGAGCAATGCGATGATCGCCTCCAGTTGGTTGGACAGGCGCTTGGACACCAGCACCCGGTCTTGCTCGTCGGTCACCACTACTACGCAGTTATTCGAATGCAGATCGATTCCGCTATACTTCATCTCGGCCTCCTCGGGTAAAAGTTAAGTTCGCACACTCACTTTAACCCCACCGCCTCACGGCGGTGGGAGGCCGGCTAGATGATTATCAGGCTCAATTGTTCCGCCAACTCTCGGCTCCCGCTGCAAACAATTGAGCCTGGCCCCAGTCTTAAGGTAGCCTTCCCGGTCGACTTGCGCGATCTGGGGGGATTCGATGCGCTTGACCCCAGTCGCTCCACGTGCGCAACACCGCTAATCCCAGTTGCTTTACGTGCGCAACACCGCTAATCCACGCGCTTCACGTGCGCAACACCGCTAATCCCAGGCGCTCCACGTGCGCAACACCGCTAATCCAGGCGCCCCACGTGCACAACACCGCTAATCCCAGTCGCTCCACGTGCGCAACACCGCTAATCCAGGCGCCCCACGTGCACAACACTGCTAATCCAGGCGCTCCACGTGCGCAACACCGCTAATCCCAGTCGCTTCACGTGCGTAACGCTGCGGTACCGCGATTCATGTACGTAACCCTACGGTACAAGCGATTCACGTGCGCAACGTCGCGGTACCAGCGATTCATGTACGTAACGCTACGGTACCAGCGATTCATGTACGCATCGCTGCGGTACCGCGATTCGCGTGCGCAACGTCGCGGTACTAGCGATTCATGTACGTAACGCTACGGTACCAGCGATTCATGTACGCATCGCTGCGGTACCGCGATTCACGTGCGCAACGTCGCGGTACCAACGCTCCACGTTATGCCAAAGAGCTAGAGCGGCCATACTAAACATGCGAGATCAAAAAAAAATGAAAAAGGGCTGGCGGCAGCCCTTTTTTTTCGGTAGATTGCTAGCTAAGGAAAACCCCGCCGAAGCGGGGTGTTGATGCGGCACGTTCGCCCCACCGTGGGTAACCCTCACGTCCAACGTGTCGGGAGTCCAATCCCGATTACGTGTTGAGCGCGACTCACGGGCGCCGGCCTCCAAAACCGGTGCAGGGGCTTTTTTTTACCTGGTTCCTTTACCTGACTTCACGTGAAGTACATGCAGGATTCCATCCTACACAGGTATGTACAGTCTCGCAACCACTACACCACGCGCGGGATGCGCTGTCCTTTTGGGGCCAAGGGGGTCAATGTAAGTTTTTCCGCAGCAATGACTTTCCGTTAGGCGGTAAACTTGCACTGACTCTACATTCCCCAGTCGGGAGGTTACGCATGAGCGCGGCAGCAGGTGAACGCCAGATCACGACCCTCGAAGAGCTCGAGGCGCTTTACGGAACGCCGGCGGGTCCATCGCTCGCCAAGGAGATCGATCACATTTCCGAGCACTATCGGGCGTTCATCGAGAAGGCGCCCTTCGTCGTCGTCGCCACTTCGGGGGCCGAAGGGCTCGACTGTTCGCCACGCGGCGATCCGGCCGGTTTCGTGAGGGTGCTGGACCGCAAGCGCGTGCTGATCGCGGATCGGCGCGGGAACAACCGGCTCGATTCGTTGCGCAATCTGGTCGCCGATCCACGCGTGTCGCTGCTGTTTCTGATCCCCGGCGTGAACGAGACGCTGCGCATCAACGGCCGCGCACGTATCCTTGTCGATACCACGCTCGCCGCGTCGTTTGCGATCAACGACAAGGTGCCGAAAATACTCCTGGAGGTGACGGCCGACCGCGTCTACTACCAGTGCGCCAAGGCTCTGGTTCGCTCGCGGCTATGGGCGGGCGAAGCGCAGCTTCCACGCTCGGCGCTCCCCAGCACCGGCCAGATCCTGGAGCAGATCACCAACAAGGCGATCGACGCCGCCGAGCACGACAAGGGCTACCCCGAGCGCGTGAAGCAGACGATCTACTGATTCCCTCCCCTGCATGCGGGGGAGGGTTAGGGTGGGGGCACCGATTACAGCCGCGCCGCCTGGCGTGCCAGCAACTTCCATTGGTCCGGCTGTTGCAGCCAGACCGTGAGGATGGCGAGCTTCATCTTGTCGCCCTCCTTGCGGCGGGTGCCGTTGAAGACATGTCGCACGAGCGCGATCTTGTCCACCACGTTGACGGTCTGGTCGCCCAACTCGATCGCGGAGAAACCCGCCTTGCCCGAGGTCAACGTTGCGATGAACTCGGCCTTGTTCTCCAGTCTGCCGCTCGAGTGCCCGTAGCTCAATTCATCCATAGCCAGTTTCTCGAGCACGGCCTTGTCTCCGGCGACCATCGCTTTGCGCAATGCTTCCACTGCCGCCGATACGGCAGTTTCTTTTCCGGTTTGGGTGCTTGGCATTATCGAACTCCCGCGGAGGTCGACCGCAGCAGTTTCCCGCCCAGCGCGCCGGTATGCTCGCCATTCCTGAATGCGACTTTGCCGGAAATGATCGTGGCCATGATGCCCGCCGACTTCTGCTTGAGCCTTTGCGCTCCAGTGGGAAGGTCATTCTCGATCGTCGGCATCTGTGGCGCAATCGTCGCGGGATCGAATACGTTGATATCCGCGATGCAGCCCTGACGCAACAAGCCGCGATCGGTGAACCCCCACGCGACCGCCGGCGTGAGCGTGATCATCTTCACGGCTTGTTCCAGCGAGAACGCGTTGCGCTCGCGCATCCAGTAGGCGAGGAGGTGCGTGTGTATGGACGAGTCCATGATCAGGCTGACGTGCGCGCCCGAATCGGAGAACGTCATGACCGTCCGGGGGTGCCGCAAGGCCGTGAGCGCCTCGGCCTCACTCTTCGGTACCGTCGCCATATCGAACTGCATGAAGAGCTGATTGAAGTTGCTCTCCACGGCGAGGTCCATCATCACCTCCACCGGATCTACATTGCGCTTCGCCGCGAGCTCGGCGACGGTGGGATTTTTCGACACAGCGCTGTACATGACGTACATGTTCTCGTATTGAGGCTTGCGCGGCTCGCCGCCGCCGGTTCGATATTTGCCGCTCTTCGTGGCTGCGACCAGGCGTTTGCGCTGTTCCGGATCGCAGAAAGCCTTGCGCTGTTCCTCGATCGGCAAGGCACGCACCGCTGCCCATTCGGGAAAGTCATCGAACTGCAAGCGCGACTTGAACGACAACACGTGGGAAACGCCGCGGGTGTGTGTCTGTCCGAACATGCGGCCGCCGGCCTCGGCCGTGCGATCGAGAAGATCCAGGTTATCCTGCGTGCCGGAGCTTCCACCCGGCAGTCCGAAGGTGATCGGAACGCGGCTCTTCACCGCGAGGTCGAGCAAGCGGTCGTTCGCTGCCTTGCGCACCGCCGGGTCCGGCGACCGGGTTTCCCGTTCGCGGGAATACTCGAATATGCCGCGGCCGGTTTGCCCCATGGCGCATACCAGCTGGCTCATCTCTTCCCAGGAAGCTTGAACCGATGCGACCGGCCGGTCGTCCGGATACGGGGTCCTGTGGGCTGTCGAACGGGAGCTGGTGAAGCCTATGGCGCCCGCGTTCATCGCATCGAGCAGCTCGTGCTCCATCGCGCCAAGGTCGTCGTGCGACGCCTGCTGCTCGAAAGCGCGCGCCCCCATGATGTGCGTCCGCAGCGCAGAGTGTCCGATGTTCGAGGCGTAGTTGATCGTCTTCGGCAGCTTGTCAACGACGTCCATGTACTGCCTGAACGAAGTCCAGTTCCAATTGATCGCGGCCGCCATCGCGTCGGCTGAGATGTCTTCGGCCCGGATGAGGTTGCTGAGTACCATGTCACGCTGCTCGGGGGAGCCCGGCGCGAGCGTGAATCCGCAGTTTCCCATTACGACGGTCGTGACACCGTGCCAGCAGGAGCAGCTGCCCAATGGATCCCAGAACACCTGGGCGTCCATGTGGGTGTGCCCGTCGATGAAGCCCGGCGAAACTACTTGGCCTGTGGCGTCAATTTCTTCTTTTCCTTTTTCGCCGATCCGCCCGATCGCCGCAATGCGATCGCCGCTCACGCCGACGTCCGCTCGATATTTCGGCAGCCCTGTTCCGTCGACTACCGTGCCGTTACGAATCACGAGATCGTACATTTGGCTTCCTCCTCTGGTGAACAGGTTTGCATATTCCCGTCTGAATATAGGCTATCACACAGGCCCGTC
>MEKT01000050.1 GCA_001767435.1 Acidobacteria bacterium RIFCSPLOWO2_02_FULL_65_29
AGCGACGTCGCTCGTCATGAGGAGGCCGGTATGAGGGCCCGCATGAGTTTCTAGGCCGCGAGGGTCATCACGACTCTCGCCCCTCGCCATGCGAGGGCTGAGCCTCAATAGGTGTTGGGCCCGCACCCGCATTGGTGTGGCAGCCTGCGCTGGAAACGAAGACGGCACTGAACGGGACCGCGAGGTTCGGAGGCTATTTCTTACGGTCGCGCGTCTTCTTGACTCGACGACCGGACGGAGAAGATCTGCGCCCTTGACACGGGGAGGCTGATAGGTGTTGGGCTGCTCAGTTCTGTGGAACCACGGCAACGGCATCAATCTCCACAAGAAAATCGGGGTGTGCTAATGCCGGGACAAAGATACCGGTAATGACGGGTGGATTCGGACGTTGGCCCCACACATTCTGAAACGCCTCGAATCCAGCTTGAGCCGATTGGCCATGCAGGATATAGACGTTCCACTTTACGACGTGTTGGAGTCCGGCCTCACCTGCCGCTAGCGCCGTTTCAAGATTCTTTAACGCCTTTTCCGTCTGTGCTCTGATGTCGCCCTTGCCTACGATGTTCCCAGAAGCATCCACCGCGTTTTGGCCACCAACATAGATTGTCGTTGCGTTGCCGCTGACAATAACAGCCTGGGTATATGCGGGATTCTTGTGCAAGCTCGCCGGATTGAGATGTTGAACGTTTCCATGCATAACCTTTTGTTCCTCCTTTTGTGCGAGAGACTGACAGCCCATAACGAGTGCTGCGGACATAATCGCTACTAATCGGCGCATTGTCATGCTTGCAGCCCAACGGCTGGCGCTCACCAGCGGCCGCGTACGATCACACCGGCGGCCGTCTGGTGCAGCGCCTTGGGCAGCCTTGTGGGATGAGCTACTTGATGCCGATCACCATCGAGTCCGGCCCGACCAGCGCTTCAACCCGCGTCGCCGAAAAGCCGGCTTCGCGCATCCAGCCCGCGCAGTCGGCGCCCGTGTAGTCAAAGCCCCCAGGCGTCTCGATGAGCATGTTGAGGCTCATCATCAACCCGAACGCGTTCTTCGACCGGTCATCATCGATGATGGCTTCGTAGACGACGAGGGCGCCCCCGGCGGGCACGGCGTCGAAGGCCTTCTTGATGAGCATCTTCTTCGTCGGCAGGTCCCAATCGTGCAAGATATGCCCCATCAGGACCACGTCGGCCGGGGGAATATCGTAGGTGAAGAAACTGCCCGGCACGAACGTCAGCCGGTCCCTGACACCAACGGCCGCGATGTATTCCTCGAAAATCGGCGCCACTTCGGGCAGGTCGAACCCTTGCCCACGCAGATGAGGGTTCGCACGCGCGACTTGTGCCGCGAGATCGCCCTGTGCGGTGCCAACGTCGACGAAGGTGCGGTAATCCTTCCACGGGAACGTTTGCGCGATCAGCATGTTCGCGCCCTGGCTGAGAGCGGTCATCGCGGCGAGGAACTCCTTGAGGCGCGCCGGGTCGGCATAAAGCGCCTCGAAGAGCCCGGGACCACCCGACTTGGCCTCGTTCTGCGGTTGCCCCGTGCGAAGGGCCTCGGTCAGATGATTCCAGAACGGATAGAGGCGATGGTTCGCCATCTCAAGGATGCCCCCCACATACGACGGCTTCTTCCGGTCGAGGAAAAGATCCGTTTCAGGGGTGTTCGAGTAGCGGTCGCCGGTGCGCGCCATGAAACCCAACGCCACCAACGCGTCGAGGAAGTCGCGTGACGAACGTGGATGCAGGCCAAGGCGTCCACACAGCGTGTCGAAGCCTTCTGGACCTCTCGACAGTTCGGTAAACAGGCCCATTTCGATGGCGCTCAGCAAGGTTTTGGATGCCCAGAAGGCCAGGCCTGTTTGGAGAATCTTTTCGGGAGTCAGTTGCTCATTCGCTCGTTGCACCTCTGTGTCCTCCTTCGACGCGTGCCAAGTCTATCGGGAATCGTGGCCTGCCCAACGTCTCGGCTTCAGCCGCGGCGCCCCATCATTGCGCCGGCCGCCGTCGGCTGCAAGCCGCTGATAGGTGTTAGCCGGATCCGTGGCGATTCCGGGTGCAGATCGGCGCATAATTCCGGCAGGGGCTCAGTCCGCGGATCTGGAACCCATGCTCAGCCTGTCAGATAACCTCACCGTGGATCCCCGGGGGCAACCTGTTCGTCGCGGTGGCGGTCGGGCCCATGGTCTGCGTGGTCAACCAGTCCCGTTCATCTCGCGCAGGATGGCGGCGAACCGCGGATCGGAGTGAAGCGGACGGTACGCCGGAAAGTGACGGGCCCAGAGGATGAACGCTGGCTCACGCTCGTCCCACGCACGCCGCGCAAGTGACATGGCCTCGTCGCGCCGACCGGCCGCTTCCGCCGTCAGGACAAGGTGTGCCAATGGCACATAGCTTTGCGCGGCCCGCTCTGTGAGCGCACGATGTATCGCGTCGGCCTCTGACGCCTTGCCCCATCGCCCGAAGATTGCTGCCAGGACGGCAAGGGCAGGCGACGGATGCGGCGTCATACTCGCGGCGATCTCGAGCCTCGATACCGCCTCCTCGAACCGCCCTGCCAGCCCGAGTGAGATGCCAAGCACCCAGTGCGCGACGAACGATCCGGCGTCCCGCTCGACGGCGAGCATGCCGGTCTCGATGGCCTCATCGAGGTGGCCCGCCGTGTACAGACACGCCGCGAGGAACATCGTGGTGTACGCGGACAGTGGATCGCTCTCGAGCGCCAGCCGGGCTTCAGCGATGCCGCGGCTGAAGTCCCCGCAGGCCCACTGGAGACAGAGCAACGCATACCAACAGCGGCTCTGAACGTCGTGGGGGTTGAGCTCGAGAGCGCGCTCGAACTCCTTCCGTGCGACACCAACGTTGTTTTCGTACATGAGTCGTGCGCACGCCATCGCGGTGTGTCCCGCGGCCGCTGCCGGATTCAGCTCGATGGACCGGGTCGCGGCCATGATGGCGTGCTCCCGCGCCTCCCCGCTTCGGATGAATCCGAGGTACGCCATCACGTTGTAAGCATCCGCGACGGCTGCCCATGCCACCGAATAACTGGGGTCGAGCTCGATGGCTTTTCGGAACAGCTCGACCGCGGGACGGATGTTGGCGCCGCGGCGGTTCAGCAGCGCCCGGCCTTGCAGGTAGCACTGATACGCCTCGACGTTGGACGTGGCCTGTGCGACCAGCCGATCGTCAGCTCCACCGGCAAGCGTCAGCCGCAAGCGCTCGGCAATTGCCTTCGCGATCTCGTCCTGGACATCGAAGATATCCTTCAGTTCTCGGTCGTAGCGCGCCGACCACAATTGAAATCCTTCGGCCACGTCGCTGAGCTGCACCGTCACGCGTACACGGTCGCCGACGCGCCGCACGCTACCTTCGAGCGCCATTCCAACCTTGAGCTGCTGACCGATGGTCCGAAGATCGTGGCTCTTTCCCTTGAACGAGAACGCCGACGTACGTGCGACGACCTTGAGCCGTTCGAGAGAGGCCAGTGCGTTGAGGATTTCCTCGGCGATGCCGTCGCAGAACCAATCCTGGTCCTTCGCGGCGCTCAGATCAGTGAACGGCAGCACGGCAATGGACGTCGCCGATGGCGCCGGCCGCGGCGCCTCGCTGGACGCCGGCTTGCCCTCCCGCGATGATTCCCACACCCGCCGTTCGGCCCTCAACGTATCCAGGATTTCGGCAGCCTTCTGCACGCGATCGCGCGGGTGTTTTTCAAGGCATCGCTCGATGAGACGCCCGACGCCGTAAGGGATTTCGGGGCGCCGCTCGGCGACCGGCTTCGGGCGGTCCTTCAGGATGGACGCGATCAGCGACGCCGGCGAGTCACCGCCAAAAGGCCGCGTGCCTGTCGCCATCTCGTACAGCACGATGCCCAGAGAGAAGAGATCTGTCCGCGAATCAAGCGGCTTACCTTCGATCTGCTCGGGCGACATGTAGGGCGCCGTCCCCAGGATCGTGCCCTCCTTCGTGAGCGACAAATACGTCTGCTGGTTGGCCACGCGGTCTGGCTCCAGCTCAATCGGACGCGCCAGGCCGAAGTCCAGCAGCTTCACCCGCCCCTCGTCCGACATGATGACATTGCCGGGCTTCACGTCGCGATGCACGAGGTGCGCGCGATGCGCCGCAGCCAGCGCGTCGGCCAGCGCGAGTGCCACATCGAAAAACCAATCCAGCGTGACACCGCCTCGGGGGATCAAACGGTCGAGCGTGCGCCCTTCGACGATCTCCATCGTGATGAACGGAAGCCCGTCAACTTCCTCGGTCGAGAAGATCGTCACGATATTTGGATGGTTGAGGGCCGCGACGGCGCGTGCTTCGCGTGTGAACCGCGCGAGCGCTTGTGGGTTGTTCGCAAGCGCGGCGCCCAGCACCTTGATTGCCACGTCGCGCCCAAGCCTGCTGTCGTGCGCACGATAGACCTGACCCATCCCGCCGGAGCCCACTGTGGACAGGATCCTGTACGGGCCGAGCCAATTACCAGCAGCCAGAGGCACGATGCTCCTGGGAATGTCCGGGGATGTCAGAAATCGTGGGCACTCAGGTCGGCTCTTCGCTTGATGGTCTCAAGCTCTTAAGGAGTTCGCAGTCCGGCTAACGTCATATGGGTGGATAGCGCCAATTGCTGCTCAGCCACCGGGTGCTCCTCCGGTCGTGCTTGGGCACCACTCACTACTCGCCGGCATTATTGCTGCCCGTCGGTCCGTCGGCAAGTCCTTCTGCCCGTGCGATTCACCTGAATTCGACGGTGCCCGGCCCGGGAATTGGTCCTGGCGCCAATTGACGGGAAATCCGGGGATGGGCCGAAGGCGCCATTCCCACTGTGGTAGCGTTTGGGCAACGCATGGACATTCGGGAGCGCATCGTCAAGCGCGTCGCCCGCGAATTGAGAGACGGCGACTACGTCAACCTCGGCATCGGCATGCCCACGCTCGTGGCCAATCACGTGCCGCCGGGTATCGACATCACGCTGCATTCCGAGAACGGGATGCTGGGCGTCGGTCCGTACCCGCGGGAGGGTGAGGTCGATCCGGACCTGATCAATGCGAGCAAGGAAACGGTGACGGAGCTTCCCGGCTGTTCGTATTTCAGCAGCGCGGACTCTTTTGCCATGGTCCGCGGCGGACACATCGATCTCACCGTGCTCGGCGCGCTGCAGGTCGATCGGGAAGGCAACCTCGCCAACTGGATGATCCCCGGCAGGATGGTCAAGGGCATGGGCGGCGCGATGGACCTCGTGGCCGGCGCTCGAAAGGTCGTCGTCGCCATGGAGCACACCACGAAGGACGGCGGCCACAAGATCCTGAAGCGGTGCACGCTGCCATTCACCGGACTGAAAGTTGTCCATATGATCGTCACGGAGCTCGCCGTGATTGACGTGACGCCGGAAGGCCTGGTGCTTCGCGAGATTGCGTTGGATACGGACGTGGAGAAGGTGAGAGCGGCGACCGGCGCGGATCTGCTCGTGCCGGCGCCCGTCGGCCGGTTCGGCTAGAGATCGGTCTTGATCGTCGTCGTAGTTATTGTCTGGCAAGGTGTTGTAAGAGAATGCCGACGACTCCTGACATCGTGATTCTGAGCGCCTGCCGGACGCCCATCGGCGCCTTCGGCGGCGCGTTCAAGGATGTGTCCGCCGTGGACCTGGGCGCGATCGTGGTCCGTGAAGCGATCGCGCGCGCCCGCGTGCCGCCGGCGGGGGTGGGCGACGTCCTGCTCGGCTGCGTCCTGCAGGCCGGCGCCGGCATGAACGTGGCGCGGCAGGCCGCGCTCAAAGCCGGCGTCCCCGTGGAGGTGCCCGCTGAGACCGTGAACCGCGTGTGCGGATCGGGACTGCAAGCGGTTGTCCACGCCGCCGAAGCGATTCATGCAGGGACCGTCGAGACCGTGGTGGCCGGCGGGACCGAGTCGATGTCCAACGCCCCCTATATTCTGAAGGGCGCTCGCTGGGGCTACCGCATGGGTCACGGCGAAGTCGTGGATACGATGATCCAGGAAGGGCTGACGTGCGCGATCAACCTCCACCACATGGGCATCACCGCCGAAGAAGTGGCTGGCCGCTACGGGGTGTCGCGTGAAGACCAGGATGGATTTGCGGCCGAGAGCCAGCGACGCGCCGGCCTGGCGCTCGAGCGCGGCAGTTTCAAAGACGAGATCGTGGCGGTGACCATCCCCCAGCGCAGAGCTGACCCTTTGCGCGTGGAGGTTGACGAGTACCCGCGCCCGGGCACGACGATCGACAAGCTTGCGGCCCTGAAGCCGGCGTTCAAGCCAGACGGCACCGTCACGGCGGGGAATGCCTCGGGTATCAACGATGGCGCGGCCGCGCTGGTGGTCACGACTGCCGCGCGCGCACGCGCGCTCGGTAGCGCGCCGCTCGCTCGTGTCGTGGCGTACGCTTCGTCTGGCGTCGATCCGAAGATCATGGGGATGGGTCCGGTGCCGGCCGTGCGAAAGGCCCTCGACCGCGCCGGACTCAAGCTGGCCGACATCGATCTTTTCGAATTGAACGAAGCCTTCGCCGCCCAGGCGCTGGCGGTGTCGCGCGAGCTCGGCGTCGACGCGGAGAAGGTCAACGTGCACGGCGGCGCGATCGCGCTCGGCCATCCGATTGGCGCCAGCGGTGCGCGCGTGCTCACCACGCTCATTTACGCCCTGCGCGCGAGGAACTTGCGCTACGGTGTCGCCTCACTCTGCATCGGCGGCGGGATGGGAATTGCTATGGTGGTAGAGAACGCGACAGGGGCTGGAGGCTACTAAAGGCTAAAGGGCAAAGGGCAAAGGGCAGAGGGCAAAGGGGCAATGGGCTAAAGGCTAAAGCCTAAAGCCTGTGGGCTGGAGGCAAGGGGCTGGGGGCTGGGATCGAAAAATACACGCTGCGTGTCGCGGTGATCGAGGCGGTGGTCGCGCACGCAAGGGCGGTCGCGCCGGCCGAATGCTGCGGCATGCTGCTTGGGCGCGCCCACGAGATCGTCGAGGCCCTCCCGGCGCGAAATCTCTCGGCCGATCCGAACCGCTTTCTCGTCGATCCACAGGATCACTTCGACGCCCGGCGGCTGGCGCGCCAACGCGGTCTCGAGCTCGTCGGCTTCTATCATTCACATCCGCATTCGCCGTCTCAGCCGTCGGCCACCGACCTCGCCGAATGGTCGTACCCGGACGCTCTGTACCTGATCGTCAGCCTCGCGTCCGATACACCCGAAGCGAAGCTGTTCCGGCTCGAGGATGCGCGCCTCGTCGAGGTATCAGTATGACGATGCCCTTTTCTCAGTATGATGCGCGGCACTACTCGGCGCGCAGGGCCTCCACGGGCGCCACCCGCGTTCCGCGGCGCGCCGGCACATAGCATGCCAGCGTCGCCACCAGCACCATCAAGAGCGCCATGCCGCCGAAAGTCACCGGATCGAGTGGCCCGGTTTCGAACAACAAGGCTCCCAGCAGTCGCGTCAGTCCGGCCGCGGCCGCCAGACCCGCCACCACGCCGACAAACACCAGGCGCATCGCCTGGCCGAGCACGAGACGAAACACCGACGCGGGCGTGGCGCCCAGCGCCATCCGCACGCCGATCTCCTGCGTCCGCTGGGCCACCGAATACGCCATCACGCCGTAGACCCCCACGCCGGCCAGGGCGAGCGCCATGAGCGCGAACACCGTCAGCAAGACCGTGACGACGCGAGGACGCGACAGCGTCGCGTCCACGACCTCTTCCATGGTCCGCACATCAGCGAGAGGCAGCTCCGCATCGATCGTGCGAACGGTGGCGCCGACGCTGGTCGCCAGCGAACGAGAGTCGATGTCGGTCCGCACCACGAGCGTCATCACGCCAATGGCAAGTTGCGTGTGGGGGATGAAGACCGCCGGACGGAGGTCGCCCTCGAGCGACGCGATCCGAATGTCGCCAACGACACCGACGATTTCGAAGTCCGTGCCACCAGGCCGGCCGATGTTGACGTGGAGGCGCTTGCCCAGTGCCTGCTCGCCTGGCAGAAACCGCTGCGCCAGCGAGGCGCTCACGATGGCAACGGGCGCGGAATCCCGACGGTCCGCCGCCGTGAAGTCCCGTCCCCCGATTTGCGGGATGCCCATTGTGCGGAAGAAATTCGGCGTCACGGGCTTGATTTCGGCCGTTGACGCGTCTCCGGCGGCTGGGGCCGGCTGGTCCGCCCGGTAAAAGCTGGTCCCGATGCCGGGGCCCGTCAATGGCAGGAAACTGACGCCCGCCGCCGCCCGCACGCCGGGAAGCGCGGAAATTCGCTCGATCGCGTTCGTGTAGAACCCTGCGGACAGCACGTCATTGTTGTAGCGTGCGCCAGGCAGCTGCACGCGCGCGGTCAGCAGGCCGTCCGCCCGGAAACCAGGGTCGATGTTCTGCAGGTGTACGAAGCTGCGGATCAAGAGGCCCGCGCCGGTGAGCAGCACGAGGGCGACGGCGATCTCGGCGACCACCAGGGAAGCGAGCACGCGTCGGGACCGCGGACCCCCGACATGCCGCCCTCCTTCGCGAAGCGATTCATTGACCGTCCGCGACGCCATCATCGCGGGAACGACGCCGAACAGAAGGCTGGTGCCGAGCGTCAGCCCGAGGGTGAACGCCAGGACCGGCAGGTCGAGAGCGATCTGGTCGATCCTTGGCACCGGGATTCGATTCGCCACCAGCGCGAGCAGCCCGCGATGGAACGTGTAGGCGAGCGCGAGCCCCGCCACGCCGCCGAGGGCGCCGAGGAGCAGACTTTCGGTCAGCATCTGACGGACCAGCCGGCCCCGCTTCGCACCGAGCGCCGCGCGAAGGCCCAGCTCCCGCTCGCGGACGGTGCCGCGCGCCAGCAGCAGGTTGGCGACGTTGACACACGCAATGAACAGGACGAGCGCGACGGCGCCCGCGAGCACTCGCAGTGCCGGCCGGATCTGTTCCACCATCTGCTCGTGAACTGGCACTAGTGTCACGGACCAGCCGGCGTTGCGCTGCGGGACTTCCGCTTCGAGGTGCGCGGCGATCATCTGCATGTCGCTGGACGCTTGCTCGAGTGATACGCCCGCGCGCAGGCGCGCGAGACCATGCGACGAGCCGCGACCCTGCGCGGCGCGGAGCCGCTCCATCGTCCAGCCGTACGGAATCAGGAAGTCGGCGCGCTGACCGATGACGGTGAAGCCAGGTGGCATGATGCCGACGATCGTCCGGGGAACGCCGTTGGCCCTGACCGTGCTGCCCGCCACGTCGGGCCGCCCACCGAAGCGTGTGCGCCAGAGCTCGTGGCTGATCACCATCACCTGGTGCTGGCCTTCCAGGTCTTCTTCCGCTGAATACGCTCGGCCAATCGCGGGCTGGACGCCGAGGATCGTGAACACGTCGGAGGAGGCCGTCATCCCGCTGATTTCTTCGGGCTGTGCGTCCAGCATCAAGGTCAGACGCGACGGGCCGACCATGCCGAGCTGCTCAAACGACCGGTTCCGCTCACGCCATTCGACGAAATTCGCCGCGCCGATGACGTTGCGCGGACGATTACGCTTCAGGTGGCTCTCCCAGACGACGACGATGCGGTCGGGATCCGAGTAGGGGAGCGGCTTGAGCATGACGCCGCGGATCACGCTGAAGGTGGCCGCGGTCGCGCCGATGCCGAGCGCCAGCGCGAGCACGGCGGGAAGAGTGAAGCGTGGGGCCCGGAGGAACGACCGCACCGCGACCCGGAGATCCTGGATCAGGCTGGTCATGGCGTACTCAACGACCTGGTCGACTCGAGACCACATGGCAAGAATCACGTCTTGGGCCGCTGCGGACCCAACGGTTCAATCTGATTCTCAATTCCGAAAGTCCGACAGCCCTCCAGAGCGCAGCTGCACCGTCACCGACGCGTTCGCCACGGCCTTGTCGCGGCGCTTCAGCCGGATGAACACCTTGTAGCCGCCCGGACGGCGGAAGACGTGCTCAACGGTGAAGCGGCGCTTGATGAGGCTCTTGCCCGCTTCGTACGGCTGGCAATCGACGGTCGATTCAGACTTGGTCTCGTCGCCCCAGTCCCACTCGATCGAAGGACAGTAGTACTCCTCGAAGTCGTCGGCGCCGCCGACAAGCTCGGCGGTGAACACGACGCGTTGCGGCGTGGTGCCAACCGGTGGCTGCGCTCGCAGGGTGAATTTGGGCCGTAGGTTCTCTTGGGCCTTGTCGTCTCTATCGCCGCGCTGCTCGCCAGACGCCGGCGCGGTGGCCAGCGCGAAAAGCGCGGCAGCGATCAGGGCTCGGCGTGGCACAGGTCCCATCGTGCTGGTCCTTAGACATCTTCTAAAGCCGATGTCTATGCCCACGGAGGCAAGTTTTCGGCTTTAGAAGCTATCTTAGACGCGGCCGCCCCGACGGCCGCGCAACTAGTGACGAAGCTACACCGCTCCAGAGGTTTCGTTTTCTCGTCGGTTTGGAGGCCGAGCTTCGTTACCGTTGCATGCAATTGTACAAGGCGCTGCGATCGCGGGCAACCACCATCGAGGATAATACCGAAATGTCGCCAGCCACGATCGCCACGCCGATTGCCTGCACCGACGCGCCGCTCGCGGCCGTCGATACCGACCTGCTGATGGTTCCGTGGTTTTCGGGCGCGTTGCCGGCAGAGATGGCCGGACTGGACGAGGCGACCGGGGGCGAAATCGCGCGCGCGGCCGCGTCGGGAGAGTTGACGAAGGGGACCTTCGACGTGTTTCTGGCGCCGGTCGTCGATCGGAGCTGGAAGGCGCGTCGCGTGGCGCTCGTGGGCGCCGGCAAGGCTGACGATTTCGGGACCGGCGTCGCGCGCAAGGTGGCCATCGTGGCGGGCCTCGCCGCGCGTCAGCGGCACGTCGAGCGGCTGGCGTTCGTGCTCCGGTCGGGCTTGGCCGACCCGTCTGGCGATGTCGACGTTCGTGGGCTGGCCCAGGCCGTGGCCGAAGGGCTGACGCTCGCGGAGTTCAGCGCCGGCGTTTACAAAACACTCGAGGACACGCCGTCCGCGCTTCCGCTCTGCACGATCGTGCTCCCAGGCCTCGCCGACACGTCTCCCGAGTCGATGGGCGGCGTCGAAGCGGCGGTGGCGCGCGGGCGGCTGCTTGGCGAGTGCAGCAACCTGGCGCGCGAATTGGCGAACGAGCCGGGGAACACGCTCACGCCGAGGGAATTCGCGGCGCGCGCCCAGGCGATAGCCCGCAGTGGCGGCGTGACGGTGGAAGTGCTCGACGAGCGTCAGATCGAGGCGCTCGGCATGGGATTGCTGCTGGGCGTGGCTCGCGGCAGCAGCGAGCCGCCCCGCCTGATGGTCTTTCGCCACGAGCCCGCCGATGCGCCGGCGACTCCGGTGCTGGGCCTCGTCGGCAAGGGCATCACGTTCGACACGGGCGGTATCTCGATCAAGCCCGCAGACGGCATGGAACGCATGAAGGACGACATGGCGGGCGGGGCCGCGGTGGCGTGCGCGATGCGCGCCATCGGCATGCTCGGCGCTCCCATTCGCGTCATCGGCGTCGTGCCCGCCACCGAAAATATGCCCGGTGGCCGCGCGATCAAGCCCGGCGACATTCTGAAGAGCGCGGAAGGCAAGACCGTCGAAGTCATCAATACCGATGCGGAGGGCCGGCTCGTGCTCGGCGACGGCCTCTGGTACGCGCGCAAACTCGGCGCGACGCATCTGGTGGACGTGGCGACGCTCACCGGCGCGGTCGTCGTCGCGCTCGGCAAGATCACCAGCGGAATCCTCGGGGCGCCCGACAGCTGGGTGTCTCACGTTCGGCGCGTCGCCGATCGCGCGGGCGATCGCGTGTGGCCGCTCCCGCTGTTCGACGAGTATCGGGATCAGTTGAAGAGCGAGATCGCGGACATGACCAACACGGGCGGGCGTCCCGCCGGCTCGATCACGGCGGCGCTGTTCCTCAAGGAGTTCACGGGCGGTCTGCCGTGGGCCCACATCGATATCGCCGGCACCGCCTGGGCCGACGAGGCGAAGCCGTATCTGCCCAAGGGCCCGAGCGGCGTCGCCGTACGGACGCTGGCGGAGCTCCCGTTTACGGCGGAGAGCTGGAACAAAAGTTAAAAGTGAAAAGTGAAAAGTTAAAAGGACGATGACCATTTCTCTGCTCTTGACTTTTTACTTTTCACTTTTCACTTTTCACTTTTCCCTGCAGGTTCCCAGCCCGCCGCCCAAACCCATCATCGTCGATATCGCGGAACGGGAGACCTCGGATTTGGCTGGGCTCGCCGCCGTGCTGTGGGGCTCGCTGGGCCTGACGGGCGTTCTCGTGCTCGGATCCGTCCTCGCCGCGGTCGTGTTCGCCGGCGTGTTGTTCTGGGTGAGATCGCGAGCGGACTGACGAATTCTTACTTCTTAATTCTCAATTCCTGATTTCGCGGTGTTCTTCACCTCTGCTCTCAGCGATCCCTGGTATTTCCGAGTGGCGTCGAACAGCGCTTCGGCGATCTTCTGACGATACGCCGGGCCCCGCAGCAGCCGGACGTCCTGCGCGTTGGTGAGGAAGGAAATCTCGGCCAACACGCTCGGCATCGACGCGCCAATCAGCACGACGAAGGGCGCCTGCTTGACGCCGAGGCTCCTCAGGTTCTTGTCGACGCCGCGGAGCTTCTGCACCATCGCGCTCTGTACGTAGGTCGCGAAGTCGCGCGACTCATCGAGCTTGTTGTGCAGGGCGATGGCCTTCACGAAGTCGGGCAGGGCGGCCATCGGCTGCCCGAACGACGCGTTCTCGCGGGCCGCCACGGCGGCGGCGGCGCCCGTGGTCGCGAAGTTCAGGAAGTAGGTTTCGATCCCGCGCGCCCGCGCGTTGGCGCTGGCGTTGGCGTGGATCGAGAGAAACAGGTCGGCGTTTTCGCGGTTGGCGATCGCCGTGCGCTCCTGCAGCGACACGAAGTCGTCGGTCCGCCGCGTGAGCATGACCTCGACGCCGGAAACGCCCGCCAGCAACTTCTCGAGACGCAGCGCGATGTCCAGCACCAGCGACGCTTCGGTGATGCCTTTGCCGGTTGCGCCTGGATCGTGGCCGCCGTGCCCGGGATCGATCACGATGCGCGAGACGCTCAACCCGAGCTGCCGGGCCATTGACAAGCCGCCGGCCAGGTTTGCGGCTGGCGGTGCCAGGCGGCCGGGCGCCAGCGCCGGCGCCACGGGACTCGACGCCAGCGGCGGCCCGGGTGTTTCTTCAGCGGGCGCGAGCGTGGGCGGCGCAGCGGCCAGTGGGGCGATGAGCCTCGGCGTTGTCGTTCGGGTGGTGAGAGCTGGCGCGACCGCGGGCGACTCTCGCACCGCGCCTTTCGCGACGCCTGGAGCTGACGTCGCTGACGTCGGTAACGTCGCTGGCGCGGCGCGCACGCAGTCAATCACCAGGCGATACGGACTGTAGAGTGGATAGACGCTGTAGCTCGACATGCCCGCCACATCGAGCACCACGCGTGTCGTGTTGTTCGGATGGCGCCCGACCCGGATCTGCCGGACCAGGTCGGCGTCGCCCTCGATGCGGATCGTGCGATCGGTGAAGTCGGGCGGCGTGTTCGTCGAGGGAAGGTCGACGAACACGCGAGCAGGGGCGTCGAGGCGCTCGTCGCGAAATGGCACTTCGCGGTCGATCTCGATCGTCACCCGCACGGCGTCGGGGAGGACAGTCCACCGGATGTCTTTCACCATCGCCAGCTTCGTCGAAGCCGGCACCGGGGGCGCGGCTGGCGTCGGCGGCCCTGGCGGCGGGATGTCGAGTGCCTGAAGGGCCTTCGGCACCTCCTTGACGTACTTGCTGCTCGGGTACTCGCGGCCGATGGCCGCCCACAGGCGCCGGGCGGCGTCCCGCTCGCGCTCGTCGTGCAACTTCTTGAACGCGTCGGCCGACAGCCATCCCGCAAACCACAACGCATCGTCGGCGTAGCCGCTCGCGGGGTAGCGCCGCACGATCCCTTCGTAGTCGGCGACCACGGTGTGGATGGCGGTGAGGAGCGCAGACGACGTCAGGGCCGGATCGGCGAGCGCGATCTTGACGGCCTTTTCCTTCGCCCTCGCGTCCGCGTACAAGGCTTCATCCGACGGGGAGGGCCCCGCCTGACCGGCTGCCCAGACGGGCGTCAGCGCCAACACGACGAAAGCGATCGCGTGCGCCGCCCTCATGGCCACAGCATTGTCAACGCAGCTGCGCATCCACTTCCTCGAAGTACCCCTTGTCGACCAGCACCTCACGCGCCTTTCCGCCGGCGGCAGCCGACACGATGCCTTCCATCTCCATCATGTCGATCAGACGCGCGGCGCGGCTGAAGCCGATGCGCAATCGCCGCTGCAGGTACGAGATCGACGCCTGGCTGCTCTGTACGACGATGCGCGCGGCCTCGTCGTAGAGGTCGTCCTTGTCGAGCTCGACTCCATCGGCGGCCGTCTTCTCCTCGGCGGTGATCGTCTCGTCGTAGCTCGGCTTGCCCTGTTTGCGCAGGAAGCTCGCCAGACGCGCGCTCTCCTGCTCGGAGATGTACGGCCCGTGGAGCCGGATGAATCGCGACGTCGACGGCGGCAGAAACAGCATGTCGCCGCGGCCGAGGAGCTGCTCGGCGCCGTTGCCGTCGAGAATCGTGCGCGAATCGATTTTCGACGAAGCGCGAAATGCGATGCGCGACGGCATGTTCGCCTTGATGAGGCCCGTGATGACATCGACCGACGGCCGCTGCGTCGCGAGGATGAGGTGGATGCCCACGGCCCGTGCCATCTGCGCCAGCCGCGCGATCGACTCCTCGACCTCGGCGCTGGCCACCATCATGAGGTCGGCCAGCTCGTCGATGACCACCACGATGAAGGGGAGCGGCTTGGGGGTCTCGCCGTGCTCGGGCGTCCGCTTCTCGGCGATGGCCTGGTGCACGTTCCGGTTGTACTGATCGATGTTGCGCACGCCCTCGGCCGCGAGCGTCTTGTATCGCTCCTCCATCTCGCGCACGGCCCACCGGAGCGCGTTGGCCGCCTGCTTCGGATCGACGACGACCGGTGTCATGAGATGCGGAATGTCGTCGTACATGCCGAGCTCGAGCCGCTTGGGGTCGATCATGATCAGGCGCACTTCGTCCGGGGTGGCGCGGTAGAGCATGCTCGTGAGCATGCCGTTGATGCCCACCGACTTGCCGGCGCCGGTCGATCCCGCGATGAGCAGGTGCGGCATGGCGGCGAGGTCGGCCACGTAGGGCTCGCCGTGGATCGTCTTGCCGAGCGCCAGCGTGAGCTTCGAGGTGGACCGGACGTACGCCTCCGATTCGAGGAGCTCCCGCAGCGAGATCTGCTCGCGGCTCTTGTTGGGAATCTGGATGCCGACGGTCGACTTGCCCGGGATGCGGTCGATCAACACCGATTCGGCCTGCATCGCCAGGCACAGATCGTCGGCGAGGCCGGTGATCTTCGAATATTTCACGCCGGCGTCCGGCTTGAACTCGAAGGTCGTGACGACCGGGCCGGGGTGGATCTGCACGACGGAGCCTTCCACGGCGAACTCGCGGCATTTCTCTTCGAGGAGGCGCGCGCTGTCCATCAACTCGCGTTCGTCGATCTTCCGCTCCGTTCGGGCGGCGTCGAGGAGCGCGACCGGCGGCAGGACGTACGCGCCCTTGCGCCGATCGGCGGAGGGCCTGGGGGCCAGCTCGGCGTCGGCGAGCGGCAGCGCCGCGGGCATGCTCACCTTGGGCGGCTTGGGCGGCGCGAAGGATTTGGTCCCGCCGAACACGGGGGCGGGCGCGGATGCGTCCGGCTCCCGTCTTCGCGGCGCTTTTAGCGCCGCTTCGGCGGGGCTCGTCAGCGACTCGTCGAGCGCCCCTATGTCGGGCACGCCGATCTCGGGCGGTGGGGCGCCCTTCTTCGTGTGCTTGGCGATGACGTCGCGTCTCTGCTTCTGCCGGCGCCGCTCTTCGCGCCACGCGCGGAACGACGCCGACGCGCGCGATCCCGCGCCGGCGATCGAGGTCGTGATGGCCGCGAAGAAGCGCCCGAACGAGAACTGGGTCGACACGATGATCGACAGGAAGATGAGCGTCAGCACGACGATCACCGACCCGGTGCGGTTCAGGTACTCGGACAACTCGAAGGCGAGCCAGTCCCCGAGGTATCCACCCGCCCGGAACGGCGCGCCTCTGACGTCGACGACTCCGAAGACGAGGCTCAGAAACGCGCTCATGCACGCGAAGAAGAGCACCGCGCCGGTGGCTTTGGTGCCGGGGGCGTCGAACTTGCGGCACCAGAAGTAGTGCCAGCCGGTGAGCACCAGGAGCGCCGGAACGATGTAGGCGGCGTACCCGGCGAGCTGCAAGGACAGCTCGGCGAGAAACGCGCCGATCCGGCCGGCGAAATTGGCGGGCGCTTCGGGGCCGCCCGCGCTGAAAAACCAAACCGGGTCGGTCGGAACGTACGTCGCGAGGGCGACGATCCAGATGAGCGCGGCCGCGAACAGCGCGACGCCGACAAACTCGCTGACCCGGCGCGAAACGGTCGATCCCTTCACGTGTCAGATCTCCATGATGACCGGCAGGACAAACGGCCTGCGGCCCGATCGCTTGCGCAAGAAGCGTCTGAGCTCGACTCGCAGCTTCTCCTTGATGAGACCCTGATCGGTACGCTCTTCGACGCTGGCCTGCTCCACGACGTCGGCCAGCACGCGCGCGCCGTCGGCGAGCAGTTCCTCGCGGTTTTCCATGACGAAGCCGCGCGTGATGATCTCGGGGACGCCTTCGAGCGCGCCGGTCTGCTTGTTGATCGCCACCACCGGCACGACCAGGCCGTCTTCGGCGAGGTGGCGGCGGTCGCGCAGGACCTCGTCGGCGATCTCGCCCGTCAACGTGCCGTCGATGAGCACGCGGCCGACCGGCGCTTTGCCGGCGACCCGCGCGCCGTGTTCGTCGATGTGCAGCACGTCGCCGTTCTCGATGAGCAGGATGCCGGGCCTCGGGTCGCGGCCCGCGAAGACCCGGCCCGCGATTCGCGCATGCTGGGCCAGCTGCCGGTATTCGCCGTGCACGGGCACGAAATACCGCGGCCGGACGAGCGAGAGCATGAGCTTGAGCTCCTCCTCGCTGCCGTGCCCCGACACGTGCACGTGCTTGATGCCCTCGTGGATCACTTGGGCGCCGCGGCGCGAAATATGATTGATGACGCGCCCGATCGCCTTCTCGTTACCGGGAATCGCGCGCGCCGACAGCACGACCGTATCGTCGGGCGCCAGCTTCACGTGGCGATGGTCGTTGATGGCGATGCGCGACAGCGCCGAGAACGGCTCGCCCTGCGAGCCGGTCGCGAGGCACAGCACGTCCTGGGCCGCGTAGCTCATGACGTCGGAATCGCGGATCTGCAGGCCCGCCGGGATACGCAGGTAGCCCAGCTTCTGCGCAATCTGCGAGTTCTCGATCATGCCGCGCCCGACGAAGGCCACTTTGCGCTCGAACTGCGCGGCCAGATCCACGAGAATCTGCATCCGGTAGATGCTCGACGAGAACGCGGCCACGACCAGGCGGCCGGCGGCGCTGCTGAAGATCTCCTCGAACGCCTCGATGACTTCGGTCTCCGAGCCCGTGTAGCCGCGGCGGTCGATGTTCGTGCTGTCGGCGAACAGCGCCAGGACGCCCGCCGACCCGAGCTCCGCGAACCGATGCACGTCCATGTGCGCGCCGTCGATCGGCGTCTGGTCGATCTTGAAATCGCCCGTGTGCACGATGACGCCGGCCGGCGTATGAATCGCAAGCGCGACGCAATCGGGCATGCTGTGCGTCACGCGGATGAACTCGATCGTGAAGGGACCCACCTCGACCCGATCGCGCGGGCGGACCGCCACCAGCTCGATCGCGTCCTTGATGCCGTGCTCGGCCAGCTTCGGCTCGACGAGCGCCTGCGTGAGCGGCGTCGCGTAGATCGGCCCCCGCACGAGCGGGGCGACATGCGGCACGGCGCCGATGTGGTCCTCGTGTCCATGCGTGAGCACGAGCGCGGCGGGGCGCCCCCTCTGCTCGAGGTACGTCAGATCGGGGATGATCCGATCGACGCCCAGTAGTTCCGGGTCCGGGAACATGACGCCGGCGTCGACGACAATCGTCGTCTCGCCCCAGGTGAGCGCCAGCATGTTCATGCCGAACTCGCCGAGTCCGCCGAGTGGAACGACTTCGAGCATGCGGAAAAATCGATGTACGCACCAACGCCGGCACGGTCCCTGGCGGGACACGCGAGCTCGGCGAAGGGAACCGCGCTCTCGGCGGCTCGATCAGGCTGCTGGGCGCGCCTGAAGTTGACGGGCGGGATGACCCCGAGCCCGGCGAAGCCGGACGTTTATAACTTGTCCGGCGAAGGCCGGACGCTACCACTGGTCCGGCTAAAGCCGGACACTACAAGAAGATAGCAGAAAAACTATAGCACAGGTGCGATTAGCGGCGTCACGTCGGCCTGTTCACGCAAACGACTGAGACTGAAGGACTTCGATGTTCACCGAAGTCTAGGAGAATCGGCGCGTTGGCTTGCCGATCGGATCGCGCAAGGGCCGATTCCGGTCGACGAGGCCTTGCCGATCGCCAAGGCAGCCTACCCTTCGAGACTTTCGCGGCGAGGGAAGGAGTGTCCGGCGGAAAACTCCGGCAGCGTCACGCCTGGCAGCACGGTCGAGGGCGCGACGCCTCCCCCGGAGCACAGTTGCCGATTCAGCACGCCGCGTGGACCGAGCGACAGGATCGAGTACCGGCGTTCCCGCAGGTCTGCCAGCCAGCACTCTCGAACGCCGTACTTGGCGAACCACCCGACGCGCTCGTCGAGCTTGCCGATACGCGGATGCGGCGACAAGACCTCTACGACCAGATCGGGCGCGCCGTGCACATTGTCCGCGACGATGTCGGCGCGCTCGCTGGAGACGAACAACAGGTCGGGCTGCACGACCAGCGCGCTGTCGTAGTCGAGGATGACATCGGTCGGCGCCAGCAACACCTCGCCCAGCCCGTACCGGGCCACGTGCGCGTCGAGCGCCTTGAACAGATCGCCCACCATGCGCTGGTGGCGAACGGCCGGCGCGTCCGCGACCCGCATCACGCCGTACGCGAGCTCGGCCGGAAGCAACGTCTCCGGAGTGCCGAGATACTCACCCGTCGTCATCGCAACATCCTTTCTCCGCTTCCGCGTCTTGTAGGTGACGTCCCTGTGGGCAACAGCCATCGCAACCCTCCAGACGACGATGCCATCGTCGGCGGCAGAATGCAAGGCAGCGGTAGCACTGCCTGTGCCTCCCGGGTGGCCGTCGGGCAGACACAAGCCGGCCGTTACCTCCGGGTGATCACGGAACGCCCGTGCCAAACGCGTCGGACAACCGGACGAAGTCGGCCAGGTCGAGCGTTTCGGGGCGCCGGCCGCCGGCAATGCTGGCGCGAGCCAGGGCCGCTTCAATCGCGGCCTGCCCGGATGGGCGATATGCGAGAAGCGCGTTCGCGACGGTCTTCCTTCTTCGGGTGAAGACCGCCTGCACGAGCGCCTCGAGCTCGGGTCGGCTCCGGACCGGCGGCTCATCGGAATGAAAGCGCAGGCGGACAACCGTCGAATCCACTTTCGGCGCAGGGCGGAACGCGCCGCGCGGCAAGGTCAATAGTCGTTCCACCTGGGCCGCGTGGCGGATGAGCACCGTGAGCACGCCAAACTCGCGAGTGCCGGGCTGCGCCAGCAGCCGGTCCGCCACCTCGCGCTGGAGCATCACGGTGGCGTCTTCGAACATGAATCCGGCCCGATAGAGTGCCACCAACGAGAACAGGATGGGCGACGCAACGTTATAGGGCAGGTTGCCGGCCACGCGGAGGAGGGTTTGCCGGCCGTTCAGGAGACCGGCGCGCGCGAGCGCTTCGTCGAGCGCGGCGGGCGTCACATCGAGAAAATTGCCCTCCACGACGACGACGCGCTCGATGGCCGCGGAGCGGAGCGTGGCCGCCAGGTCTCGATCGATCTCGAACGCCACGACGTGGGCCGCCGCCTCGGCCAGCGGCCGCGTCAGGGCCCCCCGGCCTGGGCCGATCTCGAGAAACGTGTCGGTGCGGTCGGGTGCGATCGCGCGCATCATCTTCTCGACCCACGCGCGTTCGAGGAAATGCTGGCCGAAACGTTTGCGGGCTCGGACGTGGGGCGTGGGAAATTCAGCCACGAAAACACGAAGCCACGAAACAGGCTGGATATGCCATCAGCCACGAAAACACGAAACCACGAAACGAGACCCCTGGTATTCTTTTTCGTGATTTCGTGCTTTCGTGGCTCCCGGCGCTTGTCAGATAGCTTCTAGTCATCTCCGTTTCCCCGCCAGTAGTGTTCCTCGATCTCCTCAATCTCTTCCTCGCTCAGCCCGAAGTAGTGGCCGATCTCGTGAATCAGCGTTTCGGCGATCGACGCCACGAGATCGTCTTCGTCTTCCGCCTCGCGCTCGTGGGGACCTTGAAAGAGCAGGATCTGATCGGGCAGCGTGTTGCCATGCGCCCACTGCCGCTCGGTGAGCGGCGTGCCCTGGTAGAGCCCGAAGAGCGTATCGGGCGGGTCGATCTCCATGTCGCGCAGAATGTCGCGCGACGGCTCGTCCTCGACGATGATGGCGATGTTCGACATCGCCTTGCGGAAACGGCTCGGCAGGCCTGCCAGCGCGTCGGCCACGAGCTGCTCGAAGGCGTCGCGCTTCATGAACGGCGGCGTCGTCGCCGAGCGGACGTGGCCGGCCTGGCTTTCCGGTCGGGTGCGGGGCGCGAGGCCGCGCGGGCGAACACGCACTCATCTTCGATGGCGCACTCCGTGCAGCGCGGCGTCGGCTTGCAGATGCGCCGGCCGTGCAGGATGAGGGTGTCCGAGCTGCGCGTCCACCGCGCTTTCGGCAATACGGCGCAGAGCTGCGCCTCTACGACTTCCGGGTCGTCGGACTCGGCGATGCCGATGCGGTTCGACACGCGCAGCACGTGGCGATCGACGGGCAACCCGGGTACGCCCAGCGCGTGGCCCAGCACCACGTTGGCGGTCTTGCGTCCGACGCCGGGGAGCGCGACGAGGGCGTCCATACTGGCGGGCACCTCGCCGCCGTGCTCGGCGACCAGTGCCGTCGCCATACCGATGAGTGCTTTGGATTTTGCGCGAAAGAAGCCGGTGGAATGAATCTGCGGCTCGAGCTCGCTCGGTGTCGCGCGCGCGAGCGTCCCCGCGTCGGGATACCGTGTGAAGAGCGCCGGCGTGACCATGTTGACACGCTGGTCCGTGGATTGCGCCGAGAGCATCGTGGCCACCAGGAGCTCGAACGCAGTCCGGAAGTGCAGCTCCGTATCGGCGTCCGGGTGCTGGGCCTCGAGCCGATCGATGATCTCCCTGGTCTCGCGCGCCGTCTTCACAGAAATTAGGAATTAAGAATTCGGAATAATTCGGAATCAAGAATGCGTCGCCACCAATTCCATGTCCTCTGAATTCCTAATTCCTAATCAAGTGTAATTCCCAATTCTTGATTTCGCATCTCTCAATGGACCGGCCCCGCGCCCTTGTTCCAGCCGGGGTTGTTGTACGACTCGGTGTAGACCCGCCAATGTTCCTGGAGTGCCGCGATGAGGTTCGGCACGAACTGCACCGGCACCACGATTTTCACCCGTACCGGCGCCTTCACGACGTGCTCGGACTCCGCGTCCCGGATTTCTTTTTCCGACAGCGGCATCACCTCGCAGAAGGTGAGCGTGAAGTCGAACGGCGTATGGGCAATCGAGCAGAAGTTCGCGTAGGTGCGCGGCGTCTGTGCGCCTGCCGGGTCGTCGCCTGGCACGATGGTGAAGTTGATCTGCTTGGGCTGGTCGGACATAAAGACAGTTCACAGTCGACAGTTCACAGTTGACAGTCGGAGCGCAGAACGACGCTTGCACCGCCTACTGTTAACTGTCGACTGTCAACTGTCAACTGTCAGTACTTCCTCATGACCCCCACGACCACGCCCTGGATCTGCAGCTGATCGGGCTCGACGAAGATCGGCTGCATGGCCGCGTTGGCGGGCTGCAGGCGGATTTTTCCGCCGGGATCGCGGTAGAACTTCTTCAGCGTGACGTCGGTGCCGCGCACGAGCGCGATGACCATTTCACCGTTGTCGGCGCTCTTGCGATCTTCGACCACCACGAAGTCGCCGTCGCGAATCTGCTCGTCGATCATCGAATCGCCGCGCACGCGCAGCACGTAGGTGTCGCGCTTGCCGACCAGATCCTCCGGCACCGCGATGGTCTCGTTCGAGGCGACCGCCTCGATCGGCAGCCCCGCCGCCACGTAGCCGAGCAGCGGCAGCTCGACCGCCCGCCCGCCGGGGCGCGTCGGCACCATTTCCACCGAACGGCTGCGGTTCCACGCCCGCTTGATGAAGCCCTTCTCCTGCAGGTTCGTCAGGTGCTTGTGCACCGTCGCGAGCGACGACAGCCCGAAGCGGCGGCCAATCTCTTCGAGGCTCGGCGCATATCCGTGCTGCTGAATGAACTCGCTGAGATAATCCAGGATTTCCCGTTGCCGTTTCGTGAGCGGAAGCATGGGCATCTCCTCGCGACCTACCCGAACCGCCAGACCTACCAGACCTGCAATACCTAGAAGACCGACCAGACCAGCCTGCCGTCCCACACTATACGCAAAAGAAAGGCGAAGGTCAACACGATCTTCACCAAAATGCTAGGATTCTGGCCCGTGCGGCTGCCCTTTCAGATTCCCCCGACAGCGAGCCGTCCCTTCGACATCGTCGGGCTCGGGCTGAACAGCATCGACCTGGTCGCCGTTGTCGCCGAGTACCCGGCGGCCAACAGCAAACAGCGGCTCCAGCGGTTCGCCCGCCTCCCGGGCGGGCAGATCGCGACCGCACTGTCGGTCTGCGCTCGGCTGGGCTGGAAGGCTCGTTACATCGGGAGTTTTGGCGACGATGTGTTTGGACAGCTCTCACGCGAGAGCCTGGCGAGTGAAGGGGTCGACATCACCGCGTCGCGAACGGTGTCGGGCGCGACGAACCAGTTTGCGATCGTGCTCGTGGACGCGCGATCGGGCGAACGAACGGTGCTCTGGGATCGGCACCCGTCGCTGACGATGTCTCCCGCCGATGTGCCACTGGAGGCCGTGACGTCTGGCCGGATGCTGATTGTGGACTGCCACGAAACGGCCGCGGCCACCGAGGCCGCGCGCGTCGCCCGCCAGGCGGGCGTGCCGACGGTCATCGACATCGAGCGCGTGCGGCCGGGCATTAGCGAGCTCCTGCAGCACATCGACGCGATCATCGCGGCCGAGTCGTTTCCTGGAGAGTTCACCGGGTACGAGGACATGGGGCGTGCGCTCGAGGCGCTGGCGCGCGAATTCGGCGCGCCGCTCGTGTGCGTGACGCTCGGCGCCGAGGGCAGTCTGACGCGGTGCCTCGGGCGCGAATGGCGAACGCCGGCGTTTCAAGTGGACTGCGTCGACACCACCGGCGCGGGAGACGCCTTCCGCGGCGGCTTTGTCGCGGGATGTCTGCGCGCGCCCGACGGCGAGGTCGAAGACGTGCTGCGGTACGCGAACGCCGTGGCGGCGCTCAACTGCCGGGCGCTCGGCGCCCGCGGGGGACTGCCGACGCCCGAAGAGGTCGAACAGCTGTTGTACGCTAAATTCTAACGGGCCGCCAAGTTGCCAGTCGACAGTTGACAGTCGACAGTTGAGAGTCGACAGTCGCGACAGTTGACAGTCGACAGTCTACAGTTAACCGTTGGCCGACTGTTAACTGTCAACTGTCAACTGTAGACTCTACCCGAGTGACCGACGAGCATCTGGAAGACCTCTTCGCACGGCTCGAGCGCGAGCGGCTGGAAGCCGATCGCCTCTACAACGACGCGCTGACCGCGGTCGACCACGCGATTCAGATCGCGCCGGCGCTGCCGCCGCCACCGCCGCCTTTCGATTCCTCGCGACTGCCGGACGTCAACCGCCACTGGGACATCCTCCCCTCTGGAGCGCCGCCGATCGATCGCTCGCTCAAGGGTCGTCTCCGAGGCTTCATCTGGCGCCTTGTCGGCCCGCCGCTCGACGCGCAGAAGCAGTTCAACGCCGCGCTGGTCGATCACCTGAACAGAAACATGTCGGCGGACGAGCAGTGGCCGCGCACACAGTCTGGCCTTCTCGACCTCGTGCGTCGCGAGCTCGACGCGCTCGTTCGGTTCGAGTCGCGGCTCGTGCAGTACCTGCAGACCATCACGGCGTACGTGGACAGCAAGGATCGCAGCCTGGGCGCGAAGGATCTGGCCGGGCGCGTCGCGCTGGCCGAGCAGCGGATTCTGGCGCTGAAGCAGGAGGTCGAGAAGCTTCAGGGGAGCCGGGCCGCGGTGATGCCGGCCGCGTCATCGGACCGCGTCGCGGCGGCGGCGCCGGCGGGCGAATTGTTCGGCGGCTCGGTCGATTCTCTGACATACGTCGGCTTCGAGGATCGATTCCGCGGATCCCGAGGCGACATCAGCCGCCGCGTTGCCGAGTATCTCCCCCTCCTCTCCGCTTCGACGGACATCGTCGACATCGGCTGCGGCCGTGGGGAGCTGCTGGCGGCGCTCAAGGCGCACGGCATCTCCGCTCGCGGTGTCGACACCAATGTGGGCATGGTGGAGCAATGCCGCGCGCAAGGCCTCGACGTCGAGCTGGGCGACGCGCTGACGTACCTCCGGAAGCAAGCCGACAGCGGGATTGGCGGGTTCGTGGCGATTCAGGTCGTCGAGCATTTCGAGCCGGCGTACCTGCTGCGCGTCCTCGAGGCGGCCTACCAGAAGATGCGCTCCGGCGCGCCACTCGTGCTCGAGACCATCAATCCGGCGTGCTGGATGGCGTTTTTTGAAACCTACATCCGGGATCCGACGCACCAGCGCCCGCTCCATCCCGATACGCTCCAGTATTTGGTGCAAGCCAGCGGATTTTCCGCCGTTGACATCCAGTTCCGGCAGCCCGTCGGCGAGGGCGATCGGCTGAACCGCGTGACCGTGGCCTCCGCCGCCGGCGACGATCTGTCGAAGCTGCAGGCCGCGCTCAACGATCACGCCGACAAGTTGAACGCGCGTCTCTTCTCATCGATGGACTACGCCGTCGTCGCGCGGCGGTGACAGGAGCAGGTGTCCACGGCGTGGGGATTATGCCCGCCTGGCGGCCCGACGGCAAGGAGCTGTACGGGGCCACGCTCGAACCGGACGCGCCGATCACGCTGCTGCAGATCTGGAATCCCGAGGCAAGGAGATGATTCGCGGCGGCCTCGGATCAACTTGGTCCTGTACAATGCGCTCCCAGGGCAATGTGAGGAGAGCCACCGAAGTGAGCCCTGTGTCGATGGACGAGCTCAGGGACCTGGCCGGCGGGCGCTTTGGCGACATGGTGAAGGCGGTGGTGGACCTCAGGCGCGGTGTCATGCTGCTTGACGCCGAACTGCATGCCGACCAGGAGGCCGAGTTGCTCGCCGAGGGGTCGGCGCAGCCGGATCTCTGGGGGATCAACCTCTATCCCGACATCGCGGGACCGGACTGGCTGGAATTCGATTCCATGATCAATTTGCGCCCTTCGTTCGGCAATCGTTCACGTGGCGTCGATGATCCCGATGCCCGCGAGGCGATCGCGAGCCTGGTGCACCGGCTGATTCGCCGATGAGCGACGCGCAGCATCGAGACCTGGCCGCCGGACGCTGGTGGGAGTTGTCGCTGGCCGAGCAGTTGGGCCATGTGGGCAGCGAGGTCAGTCGCGCGGTCCGCTGGACGTCGCGCAATCCTGGCGTGGCGCGGGGGGCGCTCTACCGCGCACTCGAGCTTCTCGATCTCACGCTCGATGATCCTCGCCAGCGACGATCGGTTGCGCGCCTGCGCGAGATTGCCAGGGCGCGCGAGGTCGTGGCGGACTTCTTCGCCGGACCCAACCAGTACGGTTCAACGGGTCCTTCCCTTCAGAAATACTTCGACGCCTACGCGAGAGCGGCGCGAAGGGCTGTGTAGGATGTGAGGAGGATTTCCGCAAAGCGCCCGCCCCAGAGACGCACGCGGCCGGCGTCGCAAACTGGAATCCCGAGACAAAGAAGCAGCACTCGCGCCGCGGATCAATCTCTGAAGGCGGCGTAACCCAGGCCCGCAGAATTGAGATAGGTCTCGGCGCGTATCCGGATTTGCGACGGCGACCGGCTGAACGCGTGGCGGTGGGGGCCTCCGCCGCCGGCGACGATCTGTCTAAGCTCAGGCCGCGCTCAACGATCACGCCGACAAGCTGAATGCGCGGTTGTTCTCTTCGATGGAATGCGCCGTGGTGGCGCGCGGCGGTGACAGGAACTGGGACTCGGGGCTCGGGACTCGGGGTTCGGGACTCGGAGTTCGGAACCACGCCTCATTACCTTTGGGTGGTCCTCACCCAAGCGTTTCTCGCGCTGCCGAAGAATCTCTTCATCGAGCGTGGCAGCTTCACCCACCTTGCCGGCTGCGGCGTACACGACGGCGAGATTGTTCAATGTCTTGAGACGGTCTTCATGGCCCTCTCCACTTGCACCGTGTCCATGCCGGCCTTCGCGACCTTGATGGCCACTTGGCGGCGGACGGGACGCTGCTGCTCGGCGAGCCACACATCGCCCATGCCACCTTCACCCAGGCGTTGCAGGAAGCGATACGGGCCAAAGCCGTACGACGACTCCGAGCTGCTCGCCGGCCCGCTTGTCGGCGCGGATGAGAGATCGCGTTGGTCGGGAGGCCCAGGCTGCGAAGTCATGGATGACCCTTTCGACGGAATACCGAATCGGTCGGCGCCGATGAAACGAAGGGGTCCTTCAATTTGGTCTTAGTCACAATGGAACGACCGGCTCCGATTCGCCGCTCGTGGGTTACGCTGCGAGTTGGAGCACTGCACAACGCAGAGCCACATGCGAAGGAGCCGGTCATGAGCAACGTACGATTTATCGGTCTGGATGTCCATGCTGAAACGGTAGCGGTTGCGGTGGCCGAACCGGACGGTGAGGTGCGGTCGATGGGCGTGATCCCCAATCGGTCGGAGTCGATCCGAAAGCTGGTGAAGAAACTTGGGCCGGCCGAGCAGCTGCGCGTCTGCTACGAGGCGGGCCCGACCGGATATGTGGTGTATTGGGAGCTGACCGCGCTCGGCGTGAAGTGCGAGGTCGTGGCGCCCACCTTGGTGCCCGTGAAGGCCGGCGATCGCGTGAAGACGGATCGGCGCGACGCGCTGAAGCTGGCGCGGAGTTATCGCGCGGGCGACTTGACGCCGGTCTGGGTGCCGGACGCGGCCCATGAGGCGCTGCGGGATCTGGTGCGGGCCCGGGAAGCCGCGAAGAAGGATCAGCTGCGCGCCCGTCATCGCTTGGGTAAGTTCTTGCTTCGCCACGGACGGCGCCCGTCCACCACGATGAATTCGTGGACGCAGACGCACCTCACCTGGGTGAAGACCGTGCACTTTGAGCACGCCGCGCAGGAGGCCACCTTGCTGGATTACCTCCACGAGGTCGAGCATATGGCCGATCGCATCGAGCGGCTCGAGCGCGCGATTGACGACGCGGTGAGGACGGCGCCCGAACGGATGCGCGCCGTGATCGAGGCGCTTCAGGCGCTGCGTGGGATCGCGCAGGTCTCGGCCGTGACGATCGTGGCGGAAGTCGGCGAGCTCTCCCGGTTCCCCAAACCCCGACAACTGATGGGGTACAGCGGTGCTGTCGCGAGTGAAGATTCCTCCGGCGGACGGATTCGGCGCGGCGGCATCACCAAGACCGGCAACGCGCACCTCCGGCGGGTCGTCATCGAGGCCGCGTGGGCGTATCGGTATCGACCCGCTGTCGGCGCCGCGCTTCGAAAGCGCCAGGTGTCGGTCAGCCAGGACGTGAAAGAGATCGCGTGGAAAGCTCAGCATCGGTTGCACGCGCGCTATCGCCACTTAACCGCGCGGGGCAAATGCAAACAGGAAACGGTCACCGCGGTAGGCCGCGAGCTATTGGGCTTCATCTGGGCCATCGGCGTGCAGGTGGAAGCCCACGGACGCGGCGCGCAATCAGTCGCAGCGTAGCAAGGGGCGGACATTGGAACGCAGCATCGGTGGTGGTCGAGCGGCACACGGAAAGGAGAATCCTCGATTAATCTATGCGGCGGGCCTTCGGGCTCGACCCGCGCCCTTAGTCCGAGGCAGCTCCCGACGGATCACGATTATGCGGTTTCGACCCGCGAATATCAGAGTGATCAACCGTCGCGACAGCCGACTCGGCCACCACCGATGCTGCGTTCCCCGTGATGACTAGAGCACGACGACGAAGAAGATCTGGGTAACTTGACAGAGTCGTTCCATATCAGTTTAGAGGTGCTGGCCGCCGGTGCTTACGGTTTGAACACGGGCGACGGCGGGGGTCACCTCTTCCGAGAGA